>JBOHGT010000190.1:0-14243 GCA_050700385.1 Pseudonocardiaceae bacterium
AGTCCGACGCGGGTGTGCTGCCCGTGCCACCCGACCAGTACGTCACCCAGGGCGACACCGTCACGGTCGGCGACTGCGTGCTCGAGGTCATCCACCTGCGCGGCCACACGCCCGGTTCGGTGGCCCTCCTGTACCGCGACCCGGCAGGCCACGGCCACCTCTTCACGGGCGACTCGCTGTTCCCGGGTGGTGTCGGCAAGACGTCCTCCCCGGAGAACTTCACCTCGCTCCTCAACGACGTGAAGTCCCGGCTCTTCGACAAGCTCCCGGACGACACGTGGTTCTACCCCGGCCACGGCGACGACTCCACCCTCGGCGCGGAGCGCCCCCACCTCGGGGAGTGGAGAGCACGGGGCTGGTGACCCGGCCAGTGCCGCCTGACCAGGCACTGCGCGCCGGCGGTGCGCGCCTTGTACTGCAGAACCGTCCCGGCCGGTCACGACTCCGGCTCGGGCGTGCCGTTCGGCCACACGCACGGAGAGTTCACACCGACGGAGAGCACACCGTCCACGCTCTCCAGCAGGCGGACCTGGAAACCGTCGCGGTTGTTCTGCACGTAGATCGTCGGAAGCTCGTCCCGGTCGCTGAAATTCTCGAGGACCGTCCACTCGGCCGAACTCCACCGCGCCGCGACTGCGTCGAACACCGCGTCATGCCGCTCTGCGGGGAGGTCGCGAAGGAGGTATCGAACGCTGACCACGATTCGGCCCTGCGGGCCGCCGTCATCGGGGCTGTCGCAGGGCTGGGTGAGCGAGGACTGGATCTCCAGGCGTGGCGCCGGATCCATGACAGCGACCGTGTCAGCAACGTGGCGCTCCAACCGGTCGATCGACTGCTGCTCGTCCAGTGTCGGCTGCATCCCCGCTCCCGATGTGCATGCAGTGGCGGCGAGCCAGAGCCCGATCGCCGCGCCGCTGAGCCTAGCTACCCGCCGGTCCGTGATCACAGCACCACCAGCTCATCCTCTTCCGGTAACGATGTTTCCGACTTTGATCAACGACGACGAGTTGGGCCGCCAGTACTCGGTGTGTGCCGATGCCGGAGGCCATCGCGAGCCCGGGTCGGAGGCGAACACTTGGCCGCCGAAGTCGGCGTCGGTGGGATTGTTGCCGTGCACGAGTTCGGGGTCGGGGTTGGCGACCTCGGTCGGCACCAGGGGATGGATCGGGACGCTGACGTCTTCGGGGTCGTAGGCGTGCTGGATGGGGTCGTGTGCCGCGGTGGTGGCCCACACGTTCTCCGCCGGGACGCCGAGGTCGCGGGCGTGGTCCACACCGACCCCGGGACTGCCGGCAAAGATCACATTGTCCGCGTCCAGTCCCTCGTCACGGGCGGTGTGACCGACCACCGTCGAACCGTAGCTGTGCCCGATCACCGTGTTGGTCGATCGCGGCCCCTCGTGGGTTGCCCGCAACCCGTCCTGGAACCGGTCCAGGTCGGCCTTCGCGCCGTCCGCGTAGCCCGGGTCCATCGCCGCCGGGGCGATCGACTGCGGCGCGTCGTAGCCGATCCACAGGATACCCGCGGTTTGCGAGCCGACATCGGCAGCGTTGGCCTGGTCGACGATGGCCTCGACGTTCGCGATCCCGCCGCCCGCGCCCTCGAGTGCGGCGTAGGTGCCGGGCACGAGGGTGACCACGTTGTCGGCCTCGTCGGGGTTGCCGATCGCGACGATCGCCTGCCCGAGGTTGTCGGTGTCCAGGCCCAGCAGGTACGCCTGCTGCCGACCTGGCCGGGTGTCGTTCAGCCGCTCCTCGATCGCATCGATCCCCTTCAACTGCCCCTGGACGCGGGCCAGTTCCCTGGCCTGCGGGGTACCGGGCCCGGGGACCAGGCCTTGCAGGCGCGCGAGTTCCGGCTCCAGGCGGGCACGCTCGGCGGCCAGCACCATCCGGTTCGCAGCGTCCCGGGTCTCGGCCGGGATGCCGTCCAGAGCGCCGATCGCCGCCGACTGGCCCGTGACGAGCGCCGACTGCTCCCCCGGGGTGAGACTGGCCCACCACTGTGCGACCCGCTGCGGCGCGGTGCCCGCGGGCGGGACCCGCGGCAGCGGCGCCGATCCCCCCGCCGCCGGGTCCATATCCTGTAGGGAGAACCTGTTCAACGCGTCCACCACGGTCATCTCCGCCTCGGTGGCGCGGCGCAGCACGTCGGACATCTCGTCGGCCAGCCGCTGCGCGTCCGCCGTCACCGACTCCGCACTGCGCCCCGGCGGAAGGGGCAACCCGGGCGGCACGATCACCGAGCCGCTCGCCTGATCGACCTGGAAGCCCAGACCGGCGGCACGGGCCTCGATGTCGGCCAGCGTGCTCTGGCAGGCGGCCAGCTCGCCGGCGAAGTCACCCAGGACACCCGGAACCGGCTCCATCTCGTCCACCGCGTGCCGCTGGGTGCGCGACAGGTCGCACAGGTACGGCCGAGCTACCGCAGCGGAGCGGCCGCGCCAGATTCCCGGTTCGGACAGCGGCGTGAGCACCGAGCCCGCGAAGCGGCGTTCCTCGTCCTCGATCGCGTCCTTCCACCGCTGCCACGCCTGCCCGGCCAGCTCGAACAGATTCGGCTTGGCGTCCCGCAACTGCCGGTAGTGCACCTCGGCACCTCAGACCGGGACATGCGGGCCGCCGAAACTCTCCTCGGCGCTGCGGTCCTGCCGGTCAACCTCGGCCAACGTGTCCCGCACCTTGCCAGCCACCCCGCCGGTCCTGTCACCCAGCACCGCCATCTTCGCCGACCAGCGCTCCAGCGACGACGACAGCGCGATCGCCGACAGCATCCCCGGATGGGCCTGGACCGCATGCTCGATCCAGGTGGCCTCCCTCCCGCCAGCTTCCCTGATCGCCACCCCGACGGCCTCGGCCGCCTCCGCAGCCGAGACCATGCTGATCCGCTCGATGTACAACTCGTCCTCTTCCGCCACCTGATCCCCCTCATCGACCCCGATACCGCTCAGCGTGACAGTACCGTCACAGGACGCGTCATGGCAGGCGAACGAGACATGCCGGTGACGGAGCCGGGCCGAAGGCGCTGCTGGGCGACGTGCTGCCCTTCGAGGCGGTGTCCTAGGTCCGTGGGGGCAGCTGTTGCAGCGCCCACGTGTTGCCGTCCGGGTCGCTGAATGTGACGAACGAGCCCCACGGCTGGACGTCGACCTCGCTGGCCGCAACCCCACGGTCGATGAGTTCCCGCCGAGCAGCCTCGATGTCCTCGACGACGACCTGCAGGCCTTGCTGCGAGCCCGGCGGCATCTCGGTGATGCCGGTACCCAGAACGATGGAGCAGGCCGACCCGGGAGGGGTGAGCTGCACGAAGCGCAGCGCGTCATGGACTTGGTGGTCGTGGTCGGCGTGGAAACCGACCTGATCCACGTAGAAGGCCTTGGCGCGGTCGACGTCGGTCACGGGAACGGCCACGAGTTCGAGCTTCCAGTTCATGCCGGCAATCTATGCGGGGGGTCCGACAGTCCGGCGTCGAGACCGACCTCGAGCCCAACGCTGCTCATGCGGTGCCGAAGGGTTGTCGATGATGCATCGCCACAACCCGTCCCGGCCACGAAAAGGCGATGCGGCTACCGGCGGCGGAGGAACGTCGCGACCGCCGACACCCCGAGGGCGGCGGCGACGACCTGGATCAGGACCTCCAGCCAGTCGATGCCCGGTGTCACGGCGACGTCCAGCGCCTCGGCGATCGCCGTCCCGGCCAACGCGGCGACGATCCCGACCGTGATCGTCAGCAGGCACCCGATGGGCTGCCGCCCGGGCACCACCAGCCGTCCGAGCACGCCGAGGACCGCGCCCACCACCAGAGCCGTCAGAACCCCGCTGATCTCCACGTGATCCAGTGTGCCCGACGGCTGGGCCACCCCAGTGATGCAGCAGCAGTACCCGGTCCCTGACGCGCAACACGAGCAGGACGCACGGCCCGCCGCCGTGCTCGACCACCCGGCGGGCATCGACACAGCCCCGGTAGGTCTCCCCGATCACCGCGCGCCGCCCATCGGGGGAAGGCCGTCCCGGCACACCAGCGCACCCATGGTCTGTGTCTCCTCTCAGCTGCCGGCTCCATCGTGACGGCGGCGTGGGATGCTGGGAACCGTTCCGGTGTTGCCTGCACACTCGGCGCCGGGCGTGACGACGAGCTGGGCGGGCTGTTCACGTTCAGCGCGGCCAAGCTCACCTACTACGGCGGGTCGGCGCTGATCTGGCTGGACGGGGTCGACGACACCCGCAGGGCGCTGGCAGCCTCGACCGAGGCAATCAGGCTGTGGGAGGTCGGCGAGCGCGCAGAGCTACCGGAGGACGATCACACCCTGGCGCACGTGTATGCCGCCACCGCCGCTGTGCAACTCGACGAGGTCGACCGGGCCGCCGCCATGCTCGCACCGGTGCTCGCGTTGCCCGCCGAGCGGCGGATCTCCTGGCTGCGCAAGCGCGTCGCGCGGGTCGGCGAACTGCTGACCGGCGACCGGTTCGCCGGGTCGCGAGAGGCAGCGGCGCTACGCGCCGCCGTGGTCGCGTTCGCCGCGCCGTAGCGTGTCGTGCTCGCCCCGGACAGGCTATCGGCAGCGGCGATCGGCGGAGTGACACACTGCGCTTGCATCGCAGATATCAAGGTTGATAGCATCAGTACGTGCCGAACGTTCTCATCCGTGACGTGCCCGCGGATGACCTCGATCAGATCCGGTCGGCAGCCGCCGAGCGGGGCACGTCGCTGCAGAACTACCTGCGCGAAGCCGTCCACGCGCAGGCGGCTTACCTGCGGCGGCAGGCAGCGTTGGCCCGGACGGCCGAGCGCCTGCGTGGTCGGTCCGAGGTCTCGGCCGAGGAGCGAAATGCGGTGCTAGATGCTATCGAGGACGCGCACGCCGAGCGTGCCGATCAGCTGAGCGACGGCGGGCACCGTGATCGTCGACGCGTCGCTGGTCATTGACGCGGTTGCCGACCCCGGGCCGCGGGGGATCGCGGCTCGCGATGCGCTGGGCGCCCAGCCGGTCGCCGAGCCGCTCATCGCGCCCGGACACTTCGCGTTCGAGGTCATGGCCGGACTCAGGGCCGCCGCGAACCGACCCAGCCATCCCTTCCAACCCACGGACCTGGCGCACGCCCTCCGGGACGCAGAGTCCTTCGAGATCGTCATCGAGGCGACACCGTGGACGGACGTGCATCGGGCGTGGACGCTCGCGGACGGGTCGCTGCGCTACGCCGACGCGATCTACGTCGCCGCCGCTGAGCGGCATGGAACCACACTGCTTACTGTCGACGCTCGGATCGAACGGTCCGGCGCACCGATCAGATGCGAGATCATTACGGTCGGCCCAGCAGAGAAGGGGCAGCCTGCCCACCGAGCCGACCCACCGCCTGCGCGCCCCCTCACCTGATCCACGCGCCCGCGGTGGCGGCGACGCGTTCCTCGACGGGGAAGTAGTCGAGGTCGTAGCCGAAGGCGCGGGGCCCGACCAGCGCGAGCCCCTGGGCGGTGCGCCATCTGAAGTCACACGGTGCGGCGGTCACCGTCACCCGGAAGCCGTAGCGGAGCTCCTCGGTGGTGATCGGCGCGCCGGTGTCGGCGTCGAGGACCATGATCAGGTCCGGCACCGAGGCGACGACCTGGCCGTCGCGGACGGCGAGGAGATGCTCGTTCTGGAAGCGGATCTCGAGCGCGGAGCCGGTGTCGGGGCCGGCGCCCTCGAACCGGGCCTGGCCTCTGGCGAAGCCGGTCTCGGTGCGCCGTTCCACGTCGCTGATCTTGCCGTCGAACAGGCGGTAGCCGGCCAACCGGTCCAGGATCGCGGCGATCGGATCGCCGTGCGCGGCCCGCGTCCGGCGGATGAGCCGGCCGAGTTCCTCGGCGAGGCTGAGCGTCCCCGGGATCATCGCCTGCTCGAGCTGGCCGCCCGACAGCGGGTAGAGCGCAATCTTGGCCACGCAGCCCATGTCGATCGTGAGCGAGCGCGCGAACCGCTCGGCCCA
Source organism: Pseudonocardiaceae bacterium (assembly GCA_050700385.1). Lineage (GTDB taxonomy): Bacteria > Actinomycetota > Actinomycetes > Mycobacteriales > Pseudonocardiaceae > WHSY01. The sequence goes on from JBOHGT010000190.1 coordinate 5,967, forward strand.
GTGGTTGTCGATGGTGTCGATGATGGCCGTGTTGCCCTTCTCGTCCGCCAGCGCCATCGGCGTGGCCGAGACGCCGGATAGGGTTGCGGTCACCATCTGGATCTCGGGGAAGGCCCGGCCCATGCCGTCGGCGTCGACGACCGGGATGCCCAGCTGCGCGGCCACCCTGAACGGGACCGTCGAGTTCGACCCGCCGGCCTCGATCGAGACGGTGTGGGTGATCGGCCGCCCGAGGTAGGACTGCAGCGCCTGGAGCGCACGGCGGTGCTCGTCGCCGCGGGGCAGCTTCTCGACTCCGACCGTCGGCGCGCCCATCCCCGCGGTGGCCACGACGAGGGCGTCGTCGGGCACCTCGTCCACCGATACGAGCTCGACCGGCCCGTGCTCGCGGATCTCCCGCTTGGCGAGCAGGGCGCCGAGGTAGGGGGTTGCCGCCACCGCCCGTGCCGAGCACGGCGGCGCCGATGGCCAGGTCGTCCAGGTGACCCTCACCGATACGCCGCACCGGCATCCCTTCCGAGCTCGAGGTCGCCGACGGCCTTGACGCGGACCCGGGTCGCGTTGCCCGGCAGGTAGGCCAGCGGCACCTCCTCGACGTCGACGACCTGCACGCTCGCCGGGACCGCGCCTGCCGCGACGGCCTTGTCGACCGCCTCCTGCTCGGCCTGTTCCACCGCGAGCGCGCGCGAGTCTCTCGTGAGCGAGAAGACCCGATCGACCTCGCCGCCGACCTGCGCGATCGCCGCGCCGATCGCGTTCGCGACGGCGAAGTGGTCGGGGTTGATCAGCTCGGAGGCGCCGGGCAGACGCTCGCCGAGCAGGACGCTGCCGCCACCGACCACGACCACCGGGATCGGCTCCGGTGCCGTCTTCATCCGATCGACGGCCTCGGCGATCCGCTGCTCGATCCACTCCAGCCCGCGCCCGACGAGGTCGGGGTCCAGCGCGGTGACGCGCTCAGGGTCGCCGACCGTCGCCAGACCCGCCGCCACGGCCAAGTCGGTGGCCGTCAGGATGTCACCGCCGCACACCAGCGCCCGGCTGGTCAGCTCGTAGCCGACGCTGTCCGGCCCGATCCTCAGCTCGTGCTGGTCGCGCACCAGGCTGCCTCCCCCGAGCCCGAACGAGCGCACATCGGGCATACGAAAGTTCGTGCGCACCTGCCCGATCTCGGTCGCCACCGAGGCCTGGAGCGGGAACCCACCTCGGAGCATGCCGACATCCGTGGTGGTGCCCCCGATGTCGACCACCGCGCAGTCGCGCAGGCCGGACAGGAAGGCCGCCCCGCGCATGGAGTTCGTCGGCCCGCAGGCAAAGGTCGCGACCGGATAGCGCTCGGCGTGGTCGACGCTCATCAGCGTCCCGTCGTTCTGGCTCAACCAGACCGGCGCGGTGAGCTCGAACTGGGCCAGCGCCGCGCGCAACGCATCGACGATCCGGGTCGCGAGGTCGCGCAGGCAGGCATTGACGATCGTGGCGTTCTCGCGCTCGAGCAGGCCGACCCGGCCGATCTCGTGCGACAGGCTGATCGCGACCCCTGGCAGCTCCGCCGCCAGGATCTCCGCCGCCTGCTGCTCACACTCCGCGTTGACCGGCGAGAACACCGAGGAAAGCGCGATCGAACGCAGCCGTTTCGAGGCGATGTCGGCGGCCACCTGGCGCAGCTCGTCAGCGTCCAGCGGCGCGAGCACGCGCCCGTCGAACTCATGGCCACCGTGACACAGATAGACGTGGCCGCCCAGCGCCTGGCGCAGGCGCTGCGGCCAGTCCACCATCGGCGGCAGCGCACGCGTCGCCGGCAGGCCCAAGCGGACCACAGCTGTGGCCAGCAAGCCCTTCGCCTCGATGACCGCGTTCGTGAAGTGCGTCGTCCCGATCATCACCGCCTGCACGTCGAGAAGGCCGACCGCGCCGTCGGCAACCAGACCGCGCAGCGCGCTGGAGATCCCCCCGGTCACATCCGCGGTCGTCGGCGTCTTCGCTGCGGCGAGCACCCGCCGGCCATCCATGAGCACCGCGTCGGTGTTGGTGCCACCCACGTCGATACCTACGCGCATGGGGGCCTCCGGCGCAGCGCGAGCAGCTGACCCAGTTCGGGCGAGATCGAGAAGTCGGCAGTGCTCACGTCTGCTGCTGTCCTTTCCGCTCGGGGACCTACCTGTCGGTGTTGGCGCGGCGTTGGCCTTCGATTCACCGTAGTTGACGGTTCGTCGTAATCCGTCACCTCGAGTGAAACGGGCCGCTCAGCGCCGTGGCAGTCCTGGTGAGCTGGCGTCGGGAACGGCTGCCATCCGGGGGGTCTCACTTGTGTCCTACTTCGCCGGATGCCCTTCCCAGGGATCACCCGGAGGTCCAGGATCGACCACGATCAGGAGCCGGACGGACACAGGGGAGGTTGGGCAGTGATGAGCAACCGCGGCAAGAACAGCGCACTGCGGGCGTTGCTGGACGAGGCGGAGATGAGCAACACCGGGCTGGCGGCCGCGGTGGTCGCCGCCGCCGCCCGCGAGGGGAAACACGCTGGCACCAGCACCACTTCGGTCAAGCGGATGCTCGATGGCTGCCAGCCGCGCTGGCCCATACCGAGGCTGGTCGCTGCGGTGCTGTCCCGGCGGCTGCAGCGTCAGGTCAGCGTCACCGAGTGCGGGTTCGCCGACCTCACACCGGCCGACGAGGATCCCTATGACGGACTGAGGTGTACAGGGACACTGGAGGGCACGGTCCGCACGGTCATCCAGTTGTCAGGACGGGATATGCGCCGACGGAGGTTCCTGCTGGGATCGGCGTTCAGCGCGGCGGCGTTCTCCGAACCGGCGCTGTTCGCGCTCACGATGCCGCCTGCCGAGGCCATCGCACGCGCGGCGGGCGGCAAGCGGGTGGGCATGGCCGAGGTGGAGATCATCACCGAGCAGGTCACCCAGCTGCGCCAGCTCGATCACCGTTACGGCTCGGGACGACTGCGAGAGCAGGTGGTCTCGCTGCTGCACCGCGATGCAAACCAGCTCCTGCACGGCAGCTATTCGGACAAGACAGGCAAGGCCCTGCTGACCGCGGTCGCGCAGGCCACCAACCTGGCTGGCTACACGGCAGAGGACGTTGGCCGGCACTCGCTGGCGCAGCGCTACTACATCCAAGGGCTCGACCTCGCCATGAGGGCGGGTAACCGGCTCTATGCGGCCAACATGCTGGGCAACATGAGCCGCATGACGCTAGTGATCGGACAGAACGCGCTCACCGACCACAACACGCTCCGGCACGGGCGCCAAGCCGTGGCGCTCGCTCGAGCGGGGCTGGTCGTCACCCAGGACAAGGCCACCCCAGGGCTCGCTGCCGTGCTCCACGTGCTGGAAGGACACGGTCTTGCCCTGCTCGGCGACGCCAGCGCGGCTCGCCGGGCCGTGCTGGAGGCCGAACGCCACTACGAACGCTCCCGCACCAGCGACGAGCCACCGTGGGCGGGTTTCTATACCCAAGCCGCACTCGCCGCGGACCTCGGCCGCTGTCTCAGCGCCATCGGCGAGCCCGCACAGGCCGTCAAGCTGAGCACCGCAGCGTTGCACGACTACGAGCCCTGGCGGGTCCGCAGCCGGTGCCTTGCACAGACCGACCTCGCCATCACCCATCTCCTCGGCCGTGACCTGGAGCAGGCCGCCTCGCGCGGCCGTGACGCGTTGCGCACGGCCACCGAGGTCAGCTCCACCCGCACCCTGGACCGGCTGCGCACCCTGCAACGCCAGGTGCAGCCGCTGCGGTCCGCCTCGCCGTACATGGTCGACCTCGACGAGCGGATCACTAGCTTCCTGGCACACCCCAGCCGGCGACACCACGACAGCGACCTGTGACGAGCAGCCGTCTCCACGTCGACGCCGCGCGCGGGAACTCTGTGACGATGTGCGTTCTTTCGGTTACTTGGGGCATGAGCCGCGTGCCGGTTCGTTCTGATCAAGATGAGGAGCATGTGATGGACGCCAACACCGTGGAGCCCGGCTCGGAGCAGGCTACCGAGTCGTACGAGCGGCCGGAGTTAACTGTGGTCGGTGAGTTCAGCGAGGTCACCAGGGGCAGCAACAGCCGGGAGCATTCAGACGATGGTGACGCGGGCGGGTACTGGGCGCCGTGACGCCGGAGTCTCGCGGTGGCGTGTCGTCGTGGTGTTCGTTGCCCGATGATGACGCTGCTACGTCCGCGGCACGTCTGCTGTGCACTCGTACCAGGATCGCTGTCCATCATGCTTCCGGGCAGCAGGCTCACATGATCGTGACCAGCGTGAGCCTGCGGTGCTCGAGCGGTCATGGTTGCCTGCAGCGCTCGCTGGCGATCGTCCTGCCGTGCCGCATGGCTGGCCAGCGGGTGACCTGGCGAGTGGGGTTCCGCTCACCACCTCCACAGTCACACGCCTGGGTCGAAGCCAACGACCGCCCGGTGGAGGAGCTCATCGACCCACACCAGATCTACACCCCAGTGATCACCGTCTGATGCTTGATTCGACTTGGCCACAGCGCCTGCGCGGGAAGGACTCCAGTGTCCGAGACTCTCGATGACCGGCTCGAGACATTCGCCGCTTCCCTACTACGAGAAGTCGGAGCCATCCACTCGGCACCGATCGAGGAAGCATTCGCAACTGTTCATCGGCACCGCGCAGCTTCCACTACCGGGACGTCATCGACGTCCCCCAAGATCGTCGGCCCGGTGGGAGATCCTGGACCTCATTTACTCCCACCAGGCGCTGCTGACCAGCAAAGGCGTCAATGGCGATCCTGGCACGACCTCAGCAAACCACGGCTGTCGACCTGGAATTGCCAGCTGGTCACGACACGCACCGCGAACCCGCTGTACCTACCCGACAATCGCACCTGGACCCGCTGATGAGGCGTGGTCAAGAGCCCTACGCGTGCCGGGCACCACGTCCAGTGCTGTGTCGGCGAGCAGCGCCGGAACGGGCTCGTGCCAGCGCCCGAATCGACAGCAGACCTCGGCCTGCTCGTCGGGATGGCGTTTCCCGCGGGGGGCGATGGCCAGGTCGAGCACCCCGAAGGCGACGACGAAGATGATCGACGGTTGCACGGTCGATGTGAGCATCAGTGGTAGGACCATCAGCACGAGCCCGCGTAGCGCGTAGTAGATGGCGAGCAGGCGCCGGGAGTCGAAGCGGTCTGTGAGCCATGCGCCGCGGTGTGATGTTGGTCCACATGATCCGTTCGTCGTGGCGCCGCAGATCGTGAAGGTGCCTGCCAGCAGCCAGAACGGCACGGTCTGGGCTGCGTCGCGCAGCGCCCGTATCGTGCGTCGGGCGGTACCCGACACCGGGGCGGGCTTCGGGGTGAGTTTCTCGGCCCGTAGGCCTTCAGGCTCATGCAGGACGCCGCCGTCAACGATGCTGCTAATCGACGCGCACGTGTTCAGCGACCTGCAGTTCGCCGCGTTCGCGACGCCCACCCGCGACCGTGACGGCGGGGCAGGACCCCTACCGCACCATGCTCACCCACGTGCTCGACCCGCAGCGGTTCCCGGCACTGCTGCCGTGCCGTCCGCGGTGCGCATCCGCGGCCGGTCCACGAGCACCCGCCGCCCGCCGAGGGTCACCGAGCCGCGCTCGGTGCCGTGGCGCACCCGCGGTCCGGTCCGGGTCGTGCTTGCCCCGCGGCCCGCAGGCGGCGGTGACCTCCTCGGCCATGATCGGTTGTCCTGGATCAGATCCCGGGTCTGCGCCCGTGGACGAGCAGCAGCGGCGGGCGCACCCGCTCGACCTCGTAGTCCCACGCGTCCAGATCGGCCGGATCGGCTAGCCCGTAGGCATCCGCCAGCAGCGGTGTCTCGGCCTGCACATCGGTGAAGCCGGCCTCGGCCAGAACCTCTTCGTACGTGCGGGCCGACCAGAAGTAGTCATCCAGTTCCAGCCATGTGCCGTCGGTCAGCAGCAGCCGGGCCGCCCGGGGGTCTCCCTCCTGGTAGGTCACTCCCGGTTCTCCGCTACGGAAGGTGGAGAACTGCACGCCGACATGGTCGGGATGCGGATCGAGAACGGCGAACCGCCCGCCGGGACGAAGCACGCGCCACACCTCGGCGGCGATGGCCCGCAGCTGCTCACGGGCGGGCAGCACGACGAAGACGAAGCAGCTCATCGCCGCGTCCACGCTCGCGTCCGCCAGGAACGTCAGCCGGTTTTCCTCCACCCGGTGGTACTGGACCTGGGAATGGCCATGGCGCTGGGCGGCGATCGCCAGCATCTCGGCCGACGCGTCGACAGCCACCACCCGCATGCCGTAGGTGCGCGCGACCCGTCGGGCGATCTTCCCCGGCCCGCAGCCGTAGTCGAGCAGCGTCGCGGGCGCATCGGGGCCACCGACGCCCAGCGCGCGCAGCGCGAACGGGTACCCCAACGCCCACACCAGCTTGTCGTCAGCCTCGACGTAGCTTGCCGAGGTGGGTGCGTCGTAGGCCGTGTCCGGGTGCGCGTCCCCGCCGGTTCGCTGCGTTGCACCCTGCTTGTGCTGCGCTGTCAAGCGTCCTCCCGCCGGTTGTCGGCTCATACCCGACCAGCGGTGCCGCCAGCCGGGTACGCATCGTGCGGCTCCCCGGTTTCCGCCTGGTTTCTCATCTGCGCCGTGCCGAGGAAGCCGCCGCGCAGGCGCAGCGGGCTACCGAGCAGGAGCGCTCCGAGCGAGCCGCAGCAGCTCGAGCGGCTAAGGACGCCGGGTTGACAGTCCGTGACATCGGGGCCGTGATGGGTGTGTCGTTTCAGCGGGCACAGCAGGTTCTTGCCATGTCGCGTGAGTAGCTCATCCAAGCATCACGCAGGCGTCGATAGCGGCTGACCACCTGGATCCGCTCGCGCGCTGTCCGTTGCAGCATGTTCGGCTCCAGCACGGTGCGGCCGTTCGTCTGTTGATAGCGGAGTGTAGCCGGTACGATTCAGTAAGGCCTCCGGGCGTTCGTCGGGTAGAGCTAATCGCGCTGCGCCCCGTCCGGCCAGACCACCGCAACCGGCACGCCGCGTTCCCGTGCCGCATCTACCACGTCGGCGGTGCCTCCGTACCCGCGCGCGGGCTTGCCGTCCCACACCGCCACCAGCTCATCCGCCTGCTCGATCATGCGCAGGCTGGCGTCCACGTACGCCTGCGAGTCCGACTCGGTGCGGTCGAGCCGGACCACCTCGACGGCTCGGTCCATGAGGGCGTCGTAGGTCGCGTGGTGTTCGGCGGGCAGCCCCTCCCGGTACTTGGCGGCCGGGGACGACTACGATCAGTGAGCCGCCTGTGTTCAGTACCGCGTTGGCGAACAGGGTGTCGGCCCCGTCGGCGATGCACGGCCGCCTCGGTGGCGCTCGCCGGGAGGGTTGCTCGGAAGTCCCGCACACGAGCGGTGATGCGCTCCGAACCGTGGGGACATGTTGACAGGGATGGTGATTGACGCGGCGGGCGCGCTTGCCCTGGATGACAGGGGTGGCCGGTCGTGATCGAGCTCCCACTCGTCTGGCGCCTGGTGGTGTTGGCCGTCGCATTCGGCACGCTTTCGCCGTGGTGGTCGTGGGCCGGCTGATCGAGTGGTGGGCGGGCTCCTCGCCGTACGCGGTGCTGCTGCGAAGCCACTTGAGTGGCTGGCGCGCTCAGGCTGGCCGTGTGGCGCGCCGCGCCGCCCAGTGCAGCACGCCGACCCCGGCCGGGGCGGGGCGTGCCCCCGACCGTCCCGCCCCGGCCGGTCACCATCGGCATCACCAGGACGGCGGCGTATGAGCGCCTTCGACGTCGACCGTGCCGCCCTGGCCGCGTTCCCCTAGCTGCGATGGTTGATCGACTTGCGGGAGGCCGGGTGAGTGTTCTTGCCCGGGTTCGAAGAGGGCGAGATCACTGAGATCCGCGGGGTGCGCACCTGGCCGGACGGGTCGGCCGACGCGATCCGTGTCCGGTACACCACCGACGCGGCGGCGCTGCGCACAGACCACGACGGGGGTGCGGTGTGGCAGCGCGAGGACAGCCTCGTCGACGTCGTCGACGGGCTGCTGACACTGCCCCGCCGTCGACACCGGGCGCCCCGCGATTGGTGACCGCGCCCCACCCCCTGGTGTAGGTACGGTAGCCAGCGCCCAACCCGGCGCCGGGGTTCCGCCGCCTGCTACCCGTCCTCGCCCGACGGGCGCACGATGCTCGCCCAGGACCTCGACATGTGGGCTCGTCTCGGCGGGACGATAACGAGGACCAGTTTATGCTGGCGAGGTGGCACCTAGGCGACGAAGTGGCCCAAAATCATTACTGTGCCACCTTGCTTAGAGGGTGGTAC
>JBOHGT010000191.1:0-12889 GCA_050700385.1 Pseudonocardiaceae bacterium
CCCGCAACGACGGGGCCTACCGGATGCAGCTCATGGCAGGCGAGTTCGAGACCTACGACGACGAGACCAACGAGGCGCTGATGCGCCAGTCCACCTTCGAGTGGCCGCACGCCTTCGCGAGACTCGACGCCCGCGCCGAGGACTTCCTGAACCGCTTCGGCGCCAACCACATCCACGCCGTCCCAGGCGACGTCCGCGAAGAAATGCGCGCCGTATGCCGCCTCCTCAACATCACCCTAGACGAGTTCACCCGCTCATGACCCCCGTCCTCCAGCCGACATGGAGACTTATCTGGCCTAACGGATGCCTGATTGACCCGATAAGTCTCCATGTCGCGAGCGGCTCGGAGGTGGCGAAATGACCGGTCTGCTGCTCGGTATCGATATCGGCACGTCCAGTTCCAAGGGAGTGCTGGTCGGCACGGACGGGAAGCTACTGGCGCAGGCCAGCCGGCCGCACCGGACGTCGACGCCCCGGCCGGGCTGGGTGGAACACGACGCCGAAGCGGTGTGGTGGGCCGACTTCACCGCGATCGCCCGGGAGCTGGTCGACGCGGCGGGCAGCCGTCCGCTGGCCGGGCTGGGGGTGTCCGGGATCGGGCCCTGTGTGCTGCCCGCCGACGGCGCCGGACGGCCGCTGCGCCCGGCGATCCTCTACGGCGTCGACACGCGGGCCACCGCTGAGATCGAGGAGCTGACCGCCGAGCTGGGCGCCGAGGCGATCCTGCAGCGCTGCGGGATGCGGCTGACCACCCAGGCCGTCGGGCCCAAGCTGCGCTGGCTGGCCCGCCACGAACCGGAGGTCACGGCGGCCATGCGGATGCTGCTGATGGCCAGCTCCTACCTGGTGCACCGGCTCACCGGCCGGTATGTGCTCGACCACCATTCGGCCAGCCAGTCCGCACCGCTCTACGACCTCGCCGCGCAGAGCTGGCACCCCAGCTGGGCAGAACAGGTCGCCCCCGGGCTCGAGCTACCCGAACTGGTCTGGCCGGGCGATGTGGCCGCGGTGGTGACCGCGGCGGCCGCGGCTGAGACGGGGCTGCCCGAGGGCCTGCCGGTCGCCGCGGGCACGGTGGACGCCTGGGCGGAGGCCACCAGCGTCGGGGTGCGCGAGCCGGGCGACGTGATGGTGATGTACGGCACCACGATGTTCCTGGTGCAGATGGTGCAGAAGGTGCGCCCGCATCCCGGGCTGTGGGGCACCATCGGCACGCTGCCGGGCAGCTACTCGGTGGCGGCCGGGATGGCGACCTCCGGCGCGATCACGGACTGGCTGCGCGAGCTGGTGTCCGGTGAGTTCGCCGCGCTGGTGGCCGAGGCGGGTGCGGTCCCGGCGGGAAGCCGGGGGCTGCTGCTGCTGCCCTACTTCGCCGGCGAGCGCACCCCCGTGTTCGACCCGGACGCGCGCGGCATCCTGGCCGGGCTGACCACCCAGCACGGCCGGGCGGAGATCTACCGGGCCGCGCTGGAGGGCACCGCGTTCGGTGTCCGGCACAACCTGGAGGCGATGGCCGACGCGGGCGGCGACGTCCGCCGGCTGGTCGCGGTCGGCGGCGGCACCCAGGGCGACCTGTGGACCCAGATCGTGTCCGACGTGACCGGCACCCCGCAGGACCTGTGCGAGCACACCGTCGGAGCCTGCTTCGGGGACGCCATGCTCGCCGCGATGGCGACCGGTACCGGCTCCGATGTCTGGTCCTGGAACCCGGTCGCCCGACGGCTGACGCCCGACCCCGAGCGCCGCGCTCGCTATGACGCCTTCTACTCGCGCTATCGGGAGCTGTACGAGTCCACCAAGGACATCGCGCACTTCCTGGCCACCGAGCAGCACGCCGCCGCAGCACTGACGTGACTCGTGATCGACAACCGTTATCCGAATCCACGTAGCCGCTGCAGGGCCTCGCCAGGGCGCGTGGTTAATCGGTGACGCGGTAGAGCGGCCCGGCTTGCCGGGAGGGGCCATCAGCAGGCCGCGGATACCGGAGCACGGGCACCGGCTTGCCCACGGGACTGCCCGGAACCGACGAGCCGGCGCTGAAGTTCAACGTGCCGCTGGCCCCGCGTATCGCGTACAGGGTGTGGAGGTTCAACAACTGGGCGCGCACACCGTCTGCGGTGGGGGATGATCTCGTTCCCTCGGGGGCAGCCAGGCGCACCGCTCGAGCGGCGGTCAGCAGCGCGTCGTGCATCATGATGGCTCCAGCGTCGTCCAGGTGTCCGGGGTCGAACCCCTGTTCCTGAAACGCCTTGAGGAAGTCATCGAAGTGCGCAGGCGTTCCTTCCACGTCCTGTGCCCACCCCTCGGCGTCGACGCTCGCTGTGCCGATCACCGTGAGGTTCGCCGCACGCAGCGCCTGCTCCCGTCCTTCCAGCACCTCGCCGAGATCCAACCCAGCGGCCAGAATGGTCAGCGGAGCGCTGCGGCATGTTCGGCCTTCGAGTGATACGAGGAAGCTGTTGATATCGACCTCTCGGCCCGCGTAGAGGACCGCCTGCAACCCCGCCGACACCGCCGCGCAGATATTGGGCGTCACGTGCTGGAAAAGGCCGGGGTCGGCTTCGGAGGGGATGGCCTTCCCAGTGAACTCCACGGGAGGGAACTTGATGACGTCCCCCATCTGCCGCTCGAAGTTATTCGCTAGCGTCTGGGTAAACAGGTCCATACTACGGTGGGAGTTGGAATCGCGGACCATCACGGCCGACCTGAGGTCGATACTGTCCAGATAGCGACGAAGAGCCTCGACGTAGTGCCGGTTACTGGGGGATATTCCTATCAGGCCGGGGATGTTCTCGTAGTTCAGCACATCAGCGCCGAGATAAGCGCTGACGAGGGGAATGCCGGCGTCGGAAAGCTGCATGGCTCGCTGCTGGGTCTGCTTGGTGCTCGAACCCAGGCCGATCACGGCGACGAGCGGGTGGTCATCCTTATCCCGCTTGCTCATCTGCACCAGTTTGCCGATCACGTGTTCTCGCTGGTCGTCGGTGCTGCCCTCATTGGCGAGAACCAACTGGATCTGTGGCCTGGTATCACGGCGACGGTCGTGGTGTTGACCCGGCGCAGCGCCGTGTACGCACCCTCGAGCCGGTGCCGGACCTGCGCGGGAGGCAACGCAGAACTCTCCACCTCGGGAGTGAGCGGGTCATCCGCTATGGGGGTCAACGGGTCGAGCAGCGCCACCGTCACATAGGAAGACGGGGCCGCCGCGCGCACTCGGTCGTTCTCCGCCGCGATCATTCGCTGAACGCCCGCCAGCTCGGGATGGAAAACATAGGAGCCGTCGGTGACACCGATGCACTCACCATCGACCTCATCCACCCCGGAGTCGAGCGACCCACAGCTGCGGAGCACCTCGGCGATGCCCCACACCGCGCCGGCGGCGATAACGGCCACCACGGCCAGCAGAACGATCCGCTTGATCCGGCGGCGTCTGCGCCCCACTCTGGTCTGCAGTCGCTCGATCCCGTCCCTCCTGCCCGTCACGGCTTCCTCCTTCGCGGAGGCCCGCCAAGTCTGTCCTGGTAAGCACCCGTGGTCTGCATCGTCAGTCCCACCACTCGGCCTCCCTCCGATGCCGATTGACAGTCTCCAAGAACACCACGTGGGGACCGCCCGGGCTGAGCCCGGAGACGGCGGCATAGTCGGCGGCGATCTGCTGGTGCAGGTAGCGGCGGCGGCTGTCGGTGAATGGGTCCGCGGCGATCCACAGCCCCGCGACGAGCTGTCCAACGGACGTGAGCGGCTGTTCCAGAGCAGCCGAGTTCATCAGCGTCGCCACCTCGTCGATCGGTGCCTGCCGATGCCGGTGCTGGCGCGGTGCCTCGGTGACGGACGTGAGCAGGTCGCACCACGCCGTGCTCCTGAGTTCAGTGAGGCGCTGGTGCAACCGCCGGGTCACGAACCCCAGCTCACCGTCGGCGAGGGCGTAGTACAGCTCGCATACCTCGTCGTCTCCGGCGAGGCAGGTGTGGCGGAGCCGGGAATACACCTCCGACCAGTTCGGCGAGACCTCGCGAGCACGGAGAGCGAGGCGGCGGCGCAGCAGCCTGCTGAGCAGGATGGGCCCGGCTGATTTCTCGGGGGGCCACAGGATCGGGTCGAGGACCTCCCCGTAGTCGACCTGGCCGCTCACGAGTGCGCCGTCCTGGCCGGCCCGCGTCAACCCCAGCGCCTGTTCCTGTTCCCGAGCCGCGGCGCAGGTCACCAGGTCCCAGAGCGCCGGGTGGGAAGGGTCTCCCAGCAGGTGAGCGAGCAGCTGCTCCTCCACTGTCGCCGGGTTCTCGGATCTCGCGTCCTCGCCGAGGATCACTTCGGGATCGATCCACTCCTGGGCAGGCAACCTGGCGATGGCATCCAGCACCAACCGGGTCGATGCCGGGTGACCTCCGGTGAGCTGGTGCACGACCCGAGTCACCTGCAGGCTGTCACCCCAGTCCAGCGCCATGTCGGCGATGGCACTGCCGATCTCGGCCTCGGTGAGGTCGGGCAGCCGGTACGGCAACCACCTGTAGGGCGACCAGTCCGCGGGTCGGGGAAGCGGCCCGGAGCGGGGTTGGTCCGCCGGCATCGGCGCCTGTTCCTTGCCGGGGACAGCGGCCAGCAGGGCACCCCGGCTGGTGGCCACCACAGTCAACGGGTCGGCGTCGTCCTGCCCGCCCGCGACGCGCTGACTACGGGACTGGACCAACTGGGTCAGGAAACGGCGACCGAGCAGGGTGTCGGCGTTGTCGAGCAGGACCACACAGTTGAAGGCCCACTCGTCGGCCCGGCTGCGGCTGAACTCGGCCCGCAGATCAGCGAGGAACGCAGCCCAGAGGAGCTCGTCGACCAACTGCCGGTTGTTCTCGTAGTCTGTAGCCCAGCGGTTGAGGTCCACCAATTCGTCGATGGGATCACGGGTCAGGCCCCGGTCCCGGTGTCGGTACCATTCCTGGCCGGATTCGAAACCAGTGCCCCAACGCGGGATCCACGCCATCAACCGCTCCAGGATGAACCGCAACAGACTGGCGGGTGGTTCGAAGGGCACCCCGGCGATCTTGAACATGGTGGCGAGCACACCGCCGGCCGTATCCGTCAGCACTTCCCTCTCGACGGAGTCGAGCCCGCGCTGGCGCTTCAGTTTGTGCACGACCTGCCGGCAGGCCTGTTCACGGTTGTTCAGGTCCAGCTTCAGATCCATCACGAGCTGTCCGACGATGAGCCGGGGGAACCGCAGCGCGCCATACCGAGGGCACTTCCTACTCAGCGCGAAGGCAAGGGCGGAGAGCACCTGTGGTACCGAGGCAAACCTGTTGTCCTCGAAATCCAGCCGGGCGTACGGGGCCCGCTGGTCGACCCGGTCAACCAATGCGGACAACAGAGCCGTCTTGCCGGAGCCCCGAAACCCTTCCACCACCAGGATCGGGGAGCGCTGCTTGCGCAGCGAACCATCCGGTTCCACTCGCGTCAGGAGCTGGTAAACGCACTCGAGCACGCGCTGTTGCCCGTAGACCCGGTCGCTGCCGGCCGCCACGAGTGGCCCCACCTCCCGTCTGTGTGACGGTGAATATCCCATACCTCCCGCGTGTGCGACAGTAAATATCCCATCCGCTTTGAACTGCCATCGCAACAGGATCGGGCATCGTTACCCGCAGCAGACCACGGCCTGCCTGGCTTGCCTGGGCGTTCGGTGTACCGCTGGTGCGGGCCGGCGAGGAACCCGAAGCGGCGCGCGGCCGGCAGCGAGGCCAGGAACACCTTCCCGGCGCGGTGCAGTGCAGCGGGGTGCGCCTGCCCAGCCAGCCGCGGCTGACCACGGTGGACGTGGAGATGATCTGGTCGATCGTCACGCACTCGTCGCCCTCCAGCACGGTCAGCGTGACGGTCTCCTCGGTCTGCTGGGCCAGCCATTCACGGCCGTCTTGGCCTCCCGGGTGGGTTCCGGCTCGACGGTGACCGCGCGGGCCAGATGCACCAGCCCGACCCCGAGCCGGTACGCGACGTGATGGTTATGTGCGGCACCACGATTGTTCCTGGTGCAGATGGTGCAGAAGGGGCGCCCACATCCGGGGCTGTGGGGCACCGTCGGCACGCGGCCGTGCCGTCCTGACCGCCCCGTTCGGACGGCCGTGGTCCGGACCGATCAGCCCCCGCGCTGCGGTCCGCCGGGATGGCGACTACGGTGGGGACGCATGCTGGCAATCACCGAGACAGCGGCACAGGCCATCAACTCACTCGTGACATCCAACGACATGCCCGAGGGATCGGGCCTGCGGATCGCGGGACAGCAGGACACCGAGCCGGAGGCGTTGGAGCTCTCGGTCGCGGCGGCCCCATCCGAGCAGGACTCCGTGCTCGAGGGCGGTGGCGCCAAGGTCTTCCTCGAGCCCGTCGCGGCACAGGTTCTCGACGACAAGGTCCTCGACGTCCAGCGCGTCGACGAGGACGGCGAGGAGCAGTTGCGCTTCGCCATCGCCCCGCAGAGCTGACTTCGCTCGCTGCGAGCGGGCTCACTGCGTTCATGGACTCCGTTCCCGCGCAGTGAGCCTGCTCGCGGCTTTTGCGGGCGGCACGCCGACCGGCGGTGGGATTCAGGGTTCGAGCAGCTGAACGTAGTCGTCGCGGCCGAACGTCCGCGCGGTGTCGAGGGCCGAGGGCGTCCCGGCCCGCGGGTCGGCGCCTGCGTCGAGCAGCGCACGCACCACGTCGCCCTCGCCCTTGAACACCGCCCCGGCTAGCGGCGTCTGACCACGGTCGTTGGCCCGGTCGGCCTCCGCGCCACGGGCGAGCAGCGCCACGACGGTGGGCGCGTGCCCGTGGTAGGCGGCCAGCATGAGCAGCGAGTCGCCCTTGTCGTTGCACAGGTTCGGTGGCACGCCGGACTCGAGGTAGGCGTCCAGGGTCGCGGTGTCGCCGGAGCGCGCCATGTCGAACAGCCGCGTGGCCAGCTCCGTCATCGCCTCGTCATCGGCCTGCCCGCTCACGCTGCCCACCGTAGGCGCCCCCGTCCGACGATCTCGAGGTCGTGGTGAGTCTAGGATGGGTGGCACCCGGCGGTGTGACAATCGTGACCCGGGTGAATCATTACGGCGCCTCGCGACGACACCCCATGTGGAACGCACGTCGTAAGGGAGGGCGAGGAAGTGAACGCTGTCCGGGAGTTGGTCGGTGAGGTGCAGGGCGAGCTGACCGAACACGGGCGCATCGTGCTGGCTCTGGTCGCGCTGGTGCTGGCGCTGGTCCTGGCCGGTGGGATCGCCTCGGTGCTCGGCTCCGACGTCGCCGTCGCGGTGATCGCGGGACTCGGGATGCTCGGCACCGCCGTCACCGTGCTGGTCTATACGGCGCGTAGACACTCTTGATCGTGGCTGCCCATCACGGGACGGAACTGTCCGGATGGGGTCGTACCGTCCTCGCATGGACGACACCAGGGACGGCGCCATGACGGACATCGACTGGAACCGCGAGCTCCTCGAGCAGCTCGGCTGGCACTGGGAGCAGCAGCTGCGCCCGCGGCTGGACGGTCTCTCCGACGAGGAGTACTTCTGGGAGCCCGTCGAGGGCTGCTGGAACGTGCGCCCGCGCGGTGCGTCCACCGCGCCGGTGCAGGCCGGCAGCGGGGCGTTCACCATCGACTTCGCCTTCCCCGAGCCGGACCCGGCCCCGGTGACCACGATCGCGTGGCGGCTGGGGCACGTCATCGTCGGCGTGCTCGGCATGCGCGCCGGCAACCACTTCGGGGCCCGCCCGGTCGACTACGAGACCTTCGACTACGCCGGCACCGCGGCGGGCGCGCTGCGCCAGCTCGACGAGATGTACGCGGCGTGGACCGGCGGCGTGCGCGCGCTCGGCGCCGAGGGGCTGGCGCGGCCGTGCGGCCCCGCCGAGGGGCCGTTCGCCGAGTACCCGATGGCCGCGCTGGTGCTGCACATCAACCGCGAGACCATCCACCACGGCGCGGAGATCGCGCTGCTGCGCGACCTGTACCGCCACCGGGCATCGTGACCACCAGCCGTGGTCGGGCTATCCGACCGGCGGATTCCACCGCGCTGCCTGGGCGCTGGTGGCTGCGACGAGCAGCGGCGCGGCGCGGGCCGCTGCGCTGGGTGGCGAAGAGCAGGTAGCAGGCGTGACCTTGCTGCACGGTGAATTCGGCGGCGTCTACGTGAGTCGCCCCACGGCGGTGCGGGAAGGTCCGCAGCACCGGATCGCTGCTTCGCGGCTAGCATCACGGGATGGGGAGTCATCTGCCGGACGGCGTGCGGCTGCTGCGCACCTTGACCGACCATGACGGCAGGATCGGGCGCATCGGCTGGTCGCCGGACGGGCACCGGCTCGCGACACCGTCGATGGACGGCACGGTCCGCATCTGGGACGCCGACTCGTGGGTATGCCTGTGCACCATCCGCGGCCATCGTGGCGGCGTGCTGGTCGCGGCTTTCGGTCCGGATGGACGCATCCTCGCCACTGGGGGTAACGACGGCACACAGCTGTGGGACACGGACAGCGGGGAGTTGCGCACGACACTCGATACCGGTGACTGCCGTTCCGTCGCATTCGATCCGCACAATCGCATCTTGGCGACCGCGAACGGCCCGTCCGAGGTCACGCTGTGGGAGCTTGCCACTGGCGTTGTGCGGTACCGGCTTACCGGACACGCCAAGTTCGTCGCCAGCGTGGCCTTCGACGCCGAGGGTGGCATGCTCGCGACGGGAAGTGCCGACGGCACGATCATGCTGTGGGAGATCCCGGGCGGGCGGGCACTCCGCACGCTCGCCGGGCACTCCGACGACGTCAACGGTGTCGCCTTGCATCCGGCTGGCGGGATTCTGGCCAGTGCAAGCTCCGATCACGCCGTCAGGCTGTGGAACGTGGCTACGGGCCGGACCGTCTCGATCCTCGAGGGCCATACCGGCCCGGTGCAATCTCTCTCGTTTTCCCCGGATGGCCGGGTGCTCGCGTCGAAGAGTGGAGACGGCACCGTACGACTCTGGGACTCCCAAAGCGGACGGTGCAGGGCGGTCCTTCCTGCGCTCCGTTCGAGATATTGGGCACCAAGCGTCGCGTTCCACCCACACCTGCCGATCTTGGCAGTGGTTGGGTCAGGTGCTCAATCCTCGGCCCGAGACAGTTCCGTCGTGCAGCTCTGGGAGGTCGAAGTCGACCGCCTGCTCGCGCACACCGCTACGTCCAGTGTCAGTTACACGACGGCGAAGATCGTGCTGGTTGGTGAGTCGGGCGTGGGCAAGACGGGACTGGGGTGGCGGCTCGCGCACGGCGAGTTCGTTGAGCACGCTTCGACGCACGGCCAGCAGTTCTGGCTCCTCGACGAACTCGGCGGTACCGGAGTGGACGGCACCGAGCGCGACGCCATCCTCTGGGACCTGGCCGGGCAGCCCGACTACCGGCTGATCCACGCGCTGTATCTGGACGACGCCGACCTGGCTCTCGTGCTGTTCGACCCGACGCGCGGGGACGACCCCCTACGTGGCGTCGAGTACTGGCTGCGGCAACTCGGGCGGGATCGGCCGATCATCCTGATCGCGGCCCGTGGGGACCGCGGTGCACCGCTGCTGACCATCGAGGAGATCGAGGCGTATTGCGCCGAGCGCGGCATCGCGGGATACGTGGCCACCAGTGCGCTGCGGGGTGATGGTCTGGACGAGCTGGTCGGGCGGATGCGCGCGACGATCCGGTGGGACGAGCGGCCCACGACGGTGACCACCCTGACCTTCAAGCGCATCAAGGATTACGTGCTGAAGCTCAAGGAGGACCCGCAGGCCGAGAAGACCATCATCAGCCCGGCGGAGCTACGAGCACGACTGGAGCGGGAGCACCCGGACACGCAGTTCACCGATGACGAATTGCTGACCGCGGTAAGGCACCTGTCGAACCATGGTTACGTCGCTCGCCTGCACACCTCGCGCGGCGAGCCGCGGATCCTGCTTGCGCCGGTGTTGCTGAACAACCTCGCCGCCTCCATGGTGCTGAAGGCGCGGCGCAACCCGAAAGGTCTGGGCTCGCTGGAAGAGCAGCAGGTGTTCAACGGGGGGTACCACTTTCCGGAGCTGGCGGCGCTGTCGGCCGAGGAGCGAGAGGTGCTGCTCGACTCGGCCGTCGCGATGTTCCTGGCGCACTCGGTCTGTTTCCGCGAGATCGACCCGCTTGCTGCAAGCTCCTACCTGGTTTTCCCGGAGCTGATCAACCTCAAGAAACCGGTGGTCGCCGAGCAGCCCGTCGAGGAGGGAGCCGCGTACACGGTGAGCGGTGCGGTAGGCAACGTCTATGCCTCGCTGGTCGTGCTGCTCGGGTACACCAGTACGTTCACCCGGACCAACCAGTGGCACAACCATGCCCGTTACGTCGTGGGCGACGGCCTGGTGTGCGGCCTGCGGGTGGAAGCCGAACGCGAGGGCGAGCTGGACTTCGTGCTGTACTTCGGTGCGACCGTGGGGCCGCCGATCCGGACGCTGTTCCAGAGCCTGTTCGAGAGCTTCCTGGCCCGTCGCGAGCTAACCATTCGTCGTTACGACGTGTTGCGGTGTGCCGAGGGTCACCAGGTCAACCGGGCCGTCGTGCGGGAGCAGCTTGCCGAAGGGGAAGACTCTGCGTTCTGCGCCCGGTGTGGGCAGCGGGTCGCACTGCCCCCGGCCGACACCCCGATCGAGCTGACCCAGCAGCAGGCCGCCGACCTCGTCGACCAGCGCCGGGCAGCCAGCGAGCGGTCGCGTTTCGAGCAGACACTGTTCCGGTTGACCACCTACGTCACCCAGCAGGGCATCCCGGCGCCAGACTGCTTCATCAGCTACGCCTGGGGCGATGATCGCCACGAGCGCTGGGTGCAGCACGAACTTGCTCACGACCTGCTCAAGGCGGGCATCACCGTGGTGCTCGACCGGTGGGTGAACGCGCGTATCGGGGTCAGCGTGCCCCGGTTCGTGGAGCGCGTTGCCGCCGCCGACCGGGTCATCGTGGTGGGCACGCCGCGGTACCGCACCAAATACGACAACGACGAGCCGATGGGTGCCTTCGTGGTGGCCGCGGAGGGCGACCTCATCGGGAATCGGATGATCGGTTCCGAGGCTGGTAAGGAGACTGTGCTGCCCATTCTCTTGGAAGGCAGCCCGGAGTCCTCGTTCCCGCCGTTGCTGCACGGCCGGATCCATGCCGACTTCCGGTCGGCGCAGCGGTACTTCCCGACAGTATTCGACCTGATCCTGAGCCTGTACCAGATCGCGTCCCACGAGCCCGTCCACGACCTGAAACGCCAGCTCGATGAACTGCACTGAGATAACCTGATCAAGCTGGAATTGGTGTAACGAAAGGCCGCGCTAAGGGCGGTTCCGGGTAATCGACATGAACGCGTACATGAGATCGATCCGTGACCACCACAGGTTTCCCTGCCGCTGGATCAGTCCCAGCTCGTGCAGTCTGTTCACGTCCCGGCTCAGCGTCTTGTCGGTACTACCTGCGTACATCTCGGCGAGTTCGGGGGTCAGCCGACGGATCTCGGTTCGGCGCACCCCGCGATCGGTGGGGAGACTCAGGACGACCATGCGCCGACGCTTCTGGGTGGCCCCGTCGGTGGTGCGCTGCATGATCTCGTGCACGTACAGTAGTTCACCCACGCGACCCGTCGTTGCTGGACCTGCACCCGGTCGATCTGTTCCCGCAGCGTGTCGACGTAGCCCTCAGCGGAGTAGGTGATGAACCCGCGCACGTCCGGCTCAGGTAGCGTTGCCGTCTCCAGCAGTGGACGTGCCGGCCGAGGAGGTGAGACCCATTACCGCCAGTTCAGGCTGGGTGCTCCCACCTCACAGCCGTGCGGTCCACCCGACATAGGTGACTCAGAGAGCGCCCATCGCATCCCGAAGGCGCTCTCATGTCAGCTTCACCGTCACCTCGCCCTCGATCCGTCATCGTCACCAGGCTTCGGGCCGCTGGCTGTGTCTTCGCCGAGGACGAGGCGCGGTTGCTCATCTCCGCGGCACGGACGCCGGCCGACCTCGCCGCCATGGTGGACCGGCGAGCCGCGGGCCTGCCCCTCGAACACGTCCTGGGCTGGGCGGAGTTCTGCGGCCTGCGGATAGCCGTGGACCCCGGAGTCTTCGTACCCCGCCGCCGCACCGAGTTCCTCGTCCGCCAGGCCGCCGCCCTCGCCCGCCTGACCGCCGGCCCCGCCGGTCAGGCCATCGCCCGGCCACGAGCTGTCGTCGTTGACCTGTGCTGCGGCTCCGGCGCGGTGGGCGCCGCGCTGGTCTCGGCCCTGGACCGGGTCGAGTTGTACGCCGTCGACATCGACCCCGCCGCGGTGCGCTGCGCCCGCCGCAACGTCGCCGCCGCCGGTGGTCAGGTGTACGAGGGTGACCTCTACGAGCCGCTGCCCGCTGCGCTGCGGGGCCGCATCGACGTCCTGGTCGCCAACGCACCCTACGTGCCCACCGAGGCGGTCGGGCTGCTGCCCCCGGAGGCCCGCATACACGAGCCGTGGGTGGCGCTCGACGGTGGCGCGGACGGGCTTGACGTCCTGCGGCGGGTGATCGCCGGGGCGCCACTATGGCTGGCGCCGGGCGGCCACCTGCTGGTCGAGACGAGCGGGCGCCAGGCGCCGCAGACCGTCGACACCGTCGCCCGCAACGGGCTGACCCCGCGGGTGGCCAGTTCCGACGAGCGCAACGCCACCGTCGTCGTCGGGACCAGGCCCGCCTTCCTGAGTGGACGGAGCTAGCCCGACGACCTCCGCAGTGTCAGTTGCCGATCGGCTTGTGAGACGCGCTCCAGTGACCGGCCCGCTTGCCGGCGATCACCGTTCGGGCACCTGACCGAGCACCGGTTTGACGTCCACGATGGGCGTGCCGTCCAACGCCTCCAAGTTGCGCACGCGCACCCTCGCGCCATCGATCGACGCGAT
>JBOHGT010000192.1:0-1191 GCA_050700385.1 Pseudonocardiaceae bacterium
CCGAGGACTCCCGGTTGCGCACCGCCCTCGTCGACGCAGCCAAGACTGCCGGGGTCGAGGTGGAAGCCAAGGTCGCCGGCCCGGCCAATATCGGCAACTACCTCGCCGGCCTCGGCATCCCCGCCACTGCGGGGTTCGGCGTGGACTACCACGGCCTGCACGGAACCGACGAGCGTGCCCGCCTGGACACCATCCCCACTGTGCAGGCCGTCTACCACAACGCGGTGCTAGTGTCACAAAATATGATCAGATTTACGTGCTGTCCGCGTGTTTGTCCAGTTCAGGAGCGGTCCGCTGATCATCAGAGAGGTAAAGGACTACCAATTTTGCGACACTAGGTCTGATGTCGTAGGCGATCAGGCAAGGCGACAGAACTCGTGCCACACTGCCACTGGGCGGCTCCGAGCTGGGCACCTGCTGCTCTAGCGCGTCATGCGCGAACCAGGCGCCCGCACCGACATCGGCGCCCGTCCGCTGGAGCATCACCGGACTACGCAACCTGCTCACCGTGCACACACCGCACGGCTGCTACACCACCCCGCCTACACAGATCCGTCGAGCCACCCACCGGCCCAGCACCATCCCATTCCGCCTGCAAAAGTTCAACGCTTGACGACGCTACCGATTCATCGCTGGCCTTCACCCCAGCAAGGACGGGCTGTACCCGGTGGCGCAGGGCGGCCCGCAGCGCCTCTGGGACACCGTCGAGTCCAGCTACTCCTCCTTGCAACGGCTCGGCGAACCTGGCGTCGCAAAGTTTGGCGTCACCGCCCTCGACGACGCCGGGCTGACGCCGGGCTGCAGTACGTGTGGTACGAGCACCCCGACTCTCGACACCGGTGGCCGCTCCCGCTGTGACCAGCAGGCTGACCCGGCCGCGCAGCGATGCTCCGGTCACCGGGCAGGCCCTGCGCACCGCCCTGGATCACGTGCTGGCCGGCAAGCCGGTGCCCGAACCGCGGTGCCCAGCATGGTATGCAATATCAATTGGAAGCCGGGCAACGAGCCGAGCTGACGCCGACGGGTTCTGGTTCCCGTCCGGATCGCGTAGGTCACGTTCGGCGGTCGGTGGGGGCGAGGATCGTCGAGGTGGTCAGCTTCGCGGGGGCGATTTCCAGTGCGCCCGCCAGTGCCACGATCTCGGAGAGGGTCAGCTCACGCCGTCCGTGTTCGATGCGGTGCAGGGTCGAG
>JBOHGT010000193.1:0-4254 GCA_050700385.1 Pseudonocardiaceae bacterium
GCGCCGGGCCACCCATCCCTCGACGTTGCGCTGCCGGCCGCGGGCCACCGCCATCGCGCCCGGTGGAACATCCTGCGTGATCACCGAGCCGGCCGCGGTGTAGGCGCCGTCCCCGACCGTCACCGGGGCGACGAACATATTGTCCGCACCGGTGCGGGCGTGCGCACCGATGGTGGTGTGGTGCTTGGCCACCCCGTCGTAGTTGACGAACACGGTGGCGGCGCCGATGTTGGTGCCCTCGCCGATGGTCGCATCCCCGACGTAGCTCAGGTGCGGCACCTTCGCGCCGGGGCCCACCGAGGCGTTCTTGGTCTCGACGAACGTGCCCACCCTCGACCCGGTGCCCAGCTCGCTGCCGGGCCGCAGGTAGGCGAACGGCCCGACGTTCGCGCGCTCTGCGATGACGGCGTCGACGGCGTGGGTGCGCACCACTACCGCGCCGGCACCCACCGTGCAGCCGGTCAGGGTGGTGTCCGGCCCGATCGCCGCACCCGGCCCGACCGCGGTGCCGCCGTGCAGCTGCACCCCGGGGTGCAGCACGACGTCCTCGCCGAGCTGCACGTCCGCGTCGACCCGCACCGAGGCTGGATCGATCACCGTGACCCCGGCCCGCATCCACCCCTCGAGCAGCCGCCGGTTGAGCTCGCCCCCCAGCGCGGCGAGCTGCACCCGGTCGTTGACCCCCTGGACCAGCCACGGGTCGTGGCAGCGGTGCGCTCCGACCGACCGGCCGTCGGCGCGGGCCAGACCCACCACGTCGGTGAGGTAGAGCTCGCCCTGGCTGTTGGTGCTGCCCTGGGTATCGGCCGTGCCCAGCCGGGCCAGCGCGTCGGCGAGCACGCCGGCCTCGAAGGCGTACACCCCGGAGTTGATCTCAGTTACGGCCCGCTGGGCCTCGGTGGCGTCACGGTGCTCGACGATGCCGGTGACCTCGCCGTCCCGGTTGCGCAGTATCCGGCCGTAGCCGGTCGGGTCGGCCACCGTGGCAGACAGCACGGTGACCACGTGGCGGGCCCGGTGGTGCGCGTCGAGCAGCCCGGACAGCGTGCCGGAGTCGAGCAGCGGCACGTCGCCGTAGCTCACCAGCACCGTCCCCGACAGCGACGTCGGCAGCGCGTCCAGCGCGCAGGTCACGGCGTGCCCGGTGCCGCGCTGATCGGGCTGCTCCGCAGTGACCACACGGCGGCCCAGCACCGCCGCGACGGTCTCCAGCCGCGCGGTGACGGCCTGGCGGCCGTACCCGACCACCACAACGAGATGCTCGGGATCGATCCCCGCGGCGGCTCGCACCGCGTGCTCGACCAGGGGTCGGCCGGCCAGCGGGTGCAGCACCTTCGGGGTCGCCGAGCGCATCCTGGTGCCCTCACCCGCGGCGAGCACGATGACGGCGGCGGCGCGACCGCCTGGGAGCATCCGCGCACCCCTTCTTCTCTCGGCTTGGTCGGTGTGTCGACGGGCCGCGATCCTACGTCGCGGTGCGGGGGCCGGCGTCCACCCCGGGCGGCACGGCGCCCTCGACCCCGGTCTCGACGCGATTGCCACCGAGCCGCTTCGCCCGGTACATCGCGGCATCCGCCCTGGCCAGCACCTGCTCCGCGGTGTCACCGGCGGCGGCGCCGATCACGCCGGCGGACAGCGTGACCCCGGCGCCCTGGCCGGGCGGCAGCGCCGCCACCGCGACGACGGCGCGTTGCAACGCGGCGCGGGCGGCCAGCAGCGGGGTCCCGGGCAACACCACCACGAACTCGTCCCCGCCGTAGCGGGCAACGGTGTCCTCCCCGCGCAGCGAGCACCGCACCGCGCCCGCCACCGCGCGCAGCACCTCGTCGCCGTAGGCGTGCGAGCGCCGGTCGTTGACGTTCTTGAACCCGTCGAGATCGACCAGCGCGACCGCGCACGGCGCACCGGACCGGGTGGCGAGCACCCTGCGCAGCAGCTCGTCGAGGGCTCGGCGGTTGGGCAGCCCGGTCAGCGGGTCGGACATCGCCTGCTCGGCTACCGCGCCGTGCTCGGCGGTCAGCCGCAGGTGGTCGGCCTGGATGCGCATCGCGGCGATCCGGGCCTGGCGCAGCGACCACATCTCGGATTCCAGCGCCAACGCGTAGTCCCGGATGGAGTCGGTTCCGGGACCACCCGGGGTCAGCTCCTCCTGCAGCCGGGCCAGTTCACGGGACAGCGCGAGCTGCAGCATCGGCTCGCAGCGGCCGGAGCCGTCCAGCGCGTCGCGCACGGCCGCCACCGCCGCCACCGCGTCGGCAACCAGGCCGGACCGCTCCAGGCTGCGACCCAGCCCGATAGCCACCATGATCCGGTCGGCGGTGAAGTTCGCGTTCTCCACCAGGTGTCGCAGCCGTGACACGTGCTCGGGACCGGGGTCGGCCAGCGCGAACGATGCGCCGAGCACCGCGCACTGCTCGGCCGGTGGGCGGTCTCCGGAGTGGAACATGGTCCGCGGCCACATCGGTTCTACTTCGTGGCCGACCGCCGCAGCGGCGGCCAGCCGCTCGGCCGCCTGCCCCACATGACCCGCGCGCTCGAGGCGCAGCGCCCAGGACAGTAGCAGCCGCAGCCGGTTCAGCCCGTTCACCAGCTGCTCCAGGCAGCCCCCCGCTACCAGCAGGTGCCGCTCGGATCGCTCGAACACCTCGTCGGCCAGCTCGTGCGCGCCCAGCTGGGTGAGCACCAGTCCGAGGTCGATCAGGGCGCAGGCCAGCACACGCCGGTCACCGGGCTCCGCCGCGGGTGGCTCGGCCAGCAGGGCCAGCGCGGTGGCCGCGTCGGCCAGCGCGGCCTCCTCGGTGCCGGCCAGCACGGCGCGGCGAGCCCGCAACGCGTGTGCGTCGGCCAGCAGCACGGGCAGGTAGTGCCGGGCCGCGAGCGCGACCAGCTCGTCGAGCAGGGGGTCGACCCGGACCAGCGGGGTGTCGGTGACCAGCCGGACTACCGAGGCGTAGCGCAGCAGCTGGCCGAGCACGCGGGGGTGGCCACGCCGCCGCGCCTCCCGCAGCAGCAGGTCGGTGGCGGCCACCCCGACCGACTGCCGGGGCGGGCGCTCGCGCTGGGTGCGCGCCAGGAGCTCGCGGGCGCGGGCCACCAGCTCGTCGTCGCCGGCCTCGCGGACGGCGTGGAGGGCCGCCGCGACCGCGTCGTCGGTGAGCAGGCCGTTCCCGTACGGGCCCGGTGTGGGACACCCGGTCAGCAGGGCATCCGAGGTGGCGCCGCCGCAGCTCGCGACGGCGCCGGGGTGCGCTTCGTCGCCCAGCGATTCCACCCTCTCTCCGGCCACTCCTGGCACCGGCGCTCCGCCGCCAGGATTCGAACCTGGACCATCGGAACCAAAATCCGAGGTGCTGCCGTTACACCACGGCGGACGGGCAGGCCCGCAGGCCCGCGGTGACATGGTGTCACGTAGCCGCCTCGACCCGGTTGCCGCCGGCCTGCTTGGCGCGGTACATCGCGGCGTCCGCCTTGCCGAGCACCCCTTCGGTGTCGGCAGGGACGCCCGGGCCGACGGTGACCAGTCCGGCCGACACGGTGACGCCGAAGCCGGCCTTCGCGGGCAGCGTGGCCACCGCGTCCACCACCCGCTGCACGGCCTGGAGCGCGTCCGCCCCGGCGGCCCCTGGCATGACCAGCACGAACTCGTCGCCGCCGTAGCGCGCCACCAGGTCGTCGCCCCGGACCGCCCCGGTCATCGCCGCGGCCACCGCGCGTAGCGCGGCATCCCCGTCAGCGTGCGAACCGGCGTCGTTGATCCGTTTGAGCCCGTCGAGGTCGAGCAGGGCGACCGCGAGCCCGCCCCCGGAATCGAGCAGGCGGGCGAGCAGGTCGTACATCGCCCGCCGGTTGGCCAGCCCGGTCAGCGGGTCCTGGGCGGCCTGGGCGGAGAGCCGGCCGTGCTCGCGACGCAGCCGCTCGCCGTCCAGCCGGGAGGCCAGTGCCTCGGCCCGGGAGCGCCGCAGCGCCCACAGCTCCGCCTCCACCTCGATGAGGTAGGACCGCAACGGGTCGATGGGCCCGCCGTCGGCGCTGAGCCCGACCCGCAGCTCGGCGATCTCGCGCACCGCGGCGAGCTGCAGCTGGCGCTCGACGTCCCGGTCCGGTTCCGACGCTGCCACCTCGGTGAGCACCTCCAGCGCACCGTCCCGGTCGCCACTGTGGTGCAGCAGCCGGGACAGCGCGATGCCGGCGATCAGCCTGCGGTCGGTTCGCCGCAGCGCGGGCAGCAGCGCGCGCAGCGGGCCGGTCCGGTCG
>JBOHGT010000194.1:0-4570 GCA_050700385.1 Pseudonocardiaceae bacterium
TGGACGCTCCACGGTCGATCGTTTCTCACCGGAATCTTCGTGATCCTGGCGCGCCCAGTCCTGAAATAGACCGACTTATCGAGCGAGCTACTCGGAATGTCGAATTCCTAACCCAGCAGGACAGTAATCTCCAGGTGCCTTCTATTGCCCAGTTGGCGCGTCCAACTAACCTTGGAGAGGCTGAGGAAAGGGCCCAGCAAGCGCGGCAAATCCTCGGAGGCGATAGCGCCGGACCTCTTGTCGGCGCGGCAATCAAGGGATCCAATGTCGGCATTTTGGCGTTCTCTTTTGACCTTGGCCAGGATGCTCCGGACGCTGCTTCGATCCTTCTCGAACAGGGCGCCGTCGTACTGGTCAACGGCCATCTTCACTTGGGTCGAAGGCGGTTGGCGTTAGTGCACGAATGGGGGCACTGTCTCTTTGCAGACGAGTACACGGTAGATTGGCGAGTCGCAGAGAGCCTAGGGGATGAAGTATGGGAGGGGCGGCTAGATCGATTCGCGCGCGCCGTCCTCTTGCCCTCGGAGGGCGTTTCGAGGTCGTGGCGCCGCTCTGTCGAGGGTAGCGAAAATCTGCGCACTACGGTCGTACGGCTCGCAAGCGAATACTGTGTGGACATGTCGACGCTTGCTCGAAGGTTGCTCGAACTCGGCTATATCGATCTTTCTCAGGGCGAACAAGTACGGGCAGTTCGTACGACCAAGGCAGATATTGTCGAGCTCAACCTTGTTATGCACGACGAACTGAGCGCCCCTGAACTACCTTTGGTATATGAAGAGTCTGTAGTTCGCCTTTATCGAAACGAGTTCATCTCGTCGGCCCGAGCTACTGATCTCCTGTTCGATACGTGGAGTGAGGACGACCTTCCTGAGCTTCCGACTCTTCCGGAAAACGTAATCTGGAAGTTCGTCTCGTAGCGCTCATGGGCAGTAATGAGCTTCTGGTATTCGATACCGGTCCTCTCAGTCATTTTGCCAGGGAGAACCGGCTCGGTGCATTGAAAGCTGTCGTCGGGACTCGTACAGCAGTGATACCCGATGTCGTAGTGGACGAGTTGCGGGTTGGCGCTGCCCTCGACACGAGGGTGCAGGCCGCGCTTGATGCTACGTGGATCGAGCATAGGGAGCTCCGCTCCGGTCAAGAGCTTGCAGCGTTCGCCTCGTTCTCGTCCCTGCTGGTGAAGGGTGGCCGCAACCGTGGAGAAGCTGGGGTCCTCGCTCTGGCATCGACTACCGGCGGCTTGGCAGTCGTCGATGACGGCGCCGCTCGTAAAGCCGCAGAGACCGCTGGAATCCAGTTGCGGCCGACCCTGACGCTCCTCTGCGACGCAATCAATATGCTCTTGACTATACCTCTCGTGGCCGTGCTCGCCGATGACCTGCTTTCAGGTCAGTATCACCTACCGTTCGGTCCGGGCGGCTTCGAGAAGTGGGCGCGGGACAATGACCTGTTTCCTTAGGTCGACAGGATCCTGCTGGCGAACGCCCCGTGACTCTCGCCCAATCGGGTGAAGGCATCTGCATTCCCCTTGACAGTCGGTATCGATTCCGTAGTGTGAAACTGTGTCCCTGGGGTCCTGAGGGGTGGAGCAGACGGCCGTGGACAGTGGATAGGTACTGGGTCAATATTGACCCAGTACCCGAAATACAGCACCGACACCGCGAAGAGTCGGATCGCAGAGCTTCCCACGCTCGGCCAGGCAGACCCTTACCGCATCGAGATCAACTGGGAGGCGGAGACCACTGTGGTGCTCGATCCTCGAGGAAACGTCGTCGACGTCCGCGGCTACCCCGGGAAGTGATCGAGCGGTATGTCCAGCAGGTCGTGGTCACTCTCGTGGGCGTGCTGTTGCTGGTTGCGGTCGCGATCGCCTACGTTCTGGGCGTGTTCAGCAGCGACAATCGCGAGCGACTCGCCACTCCGGACCGCCCATTGCCGTCCCCCTCGGGAGCCTACACCGCCGCGCCCGAGATGGGACCCGAGCAGAATGGCGTGAAGACCTGGGTCGTGGTGATCCGTGACCGCTCGGGTGCCGAGGTATTTCGTGACGACTATGCCTACAGCACCCGGCACGGTGTCGGGGTCACCTGGCTGTCCACCGCCGACCAGCTGTGGATCCTCTCCGGTGACGTAGGCACCGCGCATGTCGACCGGGCTCCGGACGGCACGTGGACGAAGACCGCCGTCACTCCGGAAACCCTGAACCAAGTGCCCGAGGAGATCACGCAGTTGAAGGGGGGTTAGGAGAAACAGGCGTCGATCAGTCACCATCCGCCCTACCTGTAGCGGTGCAGTCCGGGTCGTTGACCGGGCAGACGAGCGGGTCGTAGTCCTCGGTGAGCCGGCCGGTCAGGAACTCACCGGTGGGCGGCGCCTCCGGTGCTCGATGCACCCACCGTGGAGGTCGAGAGCAGCGAGCAGTAGCACGCTGAGCAGGGTCTGGTTGTGCCTGACGGGCGCCTCGATGTCCTTGTAGCTGTGCATGAGGTACCCGGACTGGCGTCCCCGGATCCCGTAGTAGACGGGGACGACGAGGTCCGCGAGGCCGTCGCCGACCTCCGTGACCAGCCGCTCGCGGACCGTCCTCCTGCCGGTGGCGGACAGGCGGCCCCCGAGGCTCATCCGTCGACGGCCAGCACGCCACTCAGGACGTCGTCGAGATCGGGACGCAGCGCGGCGACGACACCCAGCGCCTCGTCGGTGCTGGACACGACGTCCACCCCCGGCCGGTGCTGCAGCGCTCTGGCCCACTCGTTCGCCTCGACAACGCGGTCGCGCAGGATCACCGGCCGGCCGTGCTCGACACCCACGCGCGCCTGGATCCGGGCTCCGCTGGTCTCGCCCGCCTCGACGACGATCGTGACGCGACCGTAACCGCTCATCGTGGCGTTGCGGAGTGGGAACGACTTCTTGGTTGCCGGGGCATCGGGCCAGAACTGGGACAGCACCAGGCCTTCGTCCGCGATGCGCTCCTGCAGGTCACGGTTCGCGGTGGGGGAGGCCCGGTTGATCCCGGTGCCGAGCACGGCGACCGTACGCCCTCCGGCGTCCAGCGCCGCGGTGTGAGCGGCGGTGTCGATGCCCGCCGCCAGGCCGGAGACGACCGTGATCCCGGCCGACACCAGTGCTGTCGACAGCTCGGATGCCCAGTCCAGGCTATGGTCGCAGGCTCGCCGGGACCCGACCACCGACACCGCCGGCTCGCCGGGGCGCAGCGTGCCCCTGCTGAAGAGCACGGGCGGCACCTGGTGGATCTCGCGCAACTGCCCCGGGTACGACACGTCGCGGAAGGTGTGCACGCCCAACCCGGCGGCCCGCCAGCCGGCGATCCGGCGAGCGGCCTCGATGATCGGAGCCGGTGTCTCGGTGTCGAAGAGCGACTGCTCGTGGTGGCGGTCCCACACCGACCGCGCGCTGCCCGCTTCGATGATCTCGGCGACGATTCCTGGCCATGACGCGGCCCGCAGCTTCTCCTGCAGCAGGGCGACCAGCGTCGTCCGCTCACGATCGTCCCACGGCGGCATCCGGCGCAGCTTAGAGGTGGCGGTGATGGTCACAACCGGCCTCCCACTCGTAGTGGCCTGGACTCAGTGTATCGAACACCAGTTCGATGAACGTGTGGTCCCGTGTCGGCTCGTCAGCATTCCCGCGTGCGTCCGGACTTGCGAGCCCCCACGCCGTCGAACGTGACACGGGTTCTTGTCCTGACCGGGTGCCGGGTGTGGAGCACCCATTGGCGCAGCGTGGTGATCACGCCGCCCAGGTGGGAGGTCCTCCGTGGTGGGTTTGTCCGTGCCGGCGGCCGGTGCTGCGATCACCCTCGCCGTCGCCCTGCTCTCGCCGGTGAGCGTCCGGGCCGGGCAGGACGCTGGTCCGGAGGTGTGGAACATCCTGCCGCCCGGGCAGTCCGGGACGATCGATGCCGCCGAGCTGGCCCGGGTGCTCGCGACCGATCCGGCCAACCGGGTCGCGGTCGACGGGCGCAACGCGCCGCCGAACTTCGCCGACCAGCTCGAGCGTTACGACGCGCTGAGCACCGTGGACCCCGCCTCGCTGTCCGAGGCCGACCTCGACACCTACTACAAGCGCGCGGGGTTCGACGTCGCGCCGCGAGACGTGGCCCGCGTCGAGCGGCCGCGGCCCGGCGTCACGATCACCTGGGACCGGGACGGTGTTCCGCACGTGGTCGGGCAGACCGGCGCCGGTGTCGCGTTCGGCGCGGGCTGGGCCGGCACGCACGACCGGATGTTCCTGCAGGACGTGCTGCGGCACGCCGGCGCGGCTCGCTCGGCGGAGTTCCTCGGCCCGTCGGCGGCGAACATCGCGAGGGACGTCGGGCAGCTGCGGACCGCGCACTACACCGAGCGCGAGGCCGCCGATCAGGTCGCCGCCGCGGCAGCCCGGCACGGCGCGGAGGGCGCTGGGTCGGCTACCCCGCCCGTGGACCCGGGCCGACCTCACCTACGTCGCGTCGCTGCTCGGCGGGTTCTTCGGCGCGGGCGGCGGCACCGAGGCCGCCAACGCACGCTGGCTGCAGCAGCTGGGCCAGCGCTTCGGACCAGGGGAGGCC
>JBOHGT010000195.1:0-7665 GCA_050700385.1 Pseudonocardiaceae bacterium
TAGTCCAGGAGCCGACTCTGGAACTCGCGGCGACAGTGGCTGCTTTCCGCGGTCATGCCGTTGGTAGGGCCGTAGAGGCCCACGAGGCGCACGGTGGTGGCGTCGGTGGTGAGGTCGACAGCGACGACGCGGGGATCGAACCCCGCCGGCTGGACCGGGGCGGCCTCGACGCCTCGGGTGCCCACGGCGGCGAGGTACCGGGTGTCTTTCCAACCGGGCGTGCAGGTGGTACTGAATCCCTCCGCCTGGAGGCAGGCCAGGATGTGGCGGCCCCCCTCGGTCGGCACGACCATGAGCTTGAACTTCGCGCCGAAGCAACCGTGCGGTGGCGGATCTTGTCTCAGCTCGACCCAGAGCACGAAGACGCCTACCAGCGTGAGCGGTATCGGCTGGCCTGCAGCTATTCCGAGCACGGCCGCGAACCTGACGCAGCCTGGCGAGCCGAGGAGAACCTCGTCCACCGGCTGGGTCTTGGGATGCCACCACCCACGCGCTCAACGTAGGCAAGAGCGGCATGGTCGACTCACTCTCGAGGAGCCACCTGGTCATCTCATCCTGGTGGTCCGCCCCGTTGGGACCTCCTGCGGAGCGAATCTGAGACGACAACTGTGACGAAGACCGGCCACGGCGATCTGCGGACCAGACGTGCTCGGCGTTCCTGCTGGTCAGCGTGACGCAAGCGGGGATTCAAACCCCGGTCCCTCGCCCGACGCTCTCGCTTTAAAGCTCCGCACCGTCGTCTGCCGCAGTCCGGCACCGTTTACGGTGGCCCGCTACCCGGACCAGGCCCGCTCCTTCATTGCATCAGTGCATTCCGTGTCGTTCGAGCTCGCCGTGCGCCTTTCGGCCAGGCAGGCCAGCCCCTCGCAGGGCGACTTGTGGCCCACATCCAAGCCTGGGACGCTCACCAGCAGCCCTCGACCGCGGACCTACACATCGGCTCACCCGCTTCACGCAGAGAGCATCGCCGCCGCCATCATCGACAAGCACCACAGCCGCCTCGCGCTCAGCTGGCAACGCTTCGCCAACCAGTCCGAAGCGAGGACAGAACCTGGGCACTAGCGAACCTCAATCACCGGCTTGACTTGTCGACGCGGACAGCGACCATGGCGACGGGTTCCCCGCGGTCGTCGGCCACCAGGTCGTGGTGCCAGCCGTTGCGCACGGTCAGCCGGGCCAGCAGCCGCGTCGCGGGATAGCTCACCGGGCACCACCCGGTGCCGGCCCCTGCGGGTGGCGCGCCGGTGTCGGCCCCGCCCGCCGCGGCGGCGCAGTCCCGGCAGTCCGGGCCCGGCGGACAGATCATCGGCGCGGACGGCACCCGGCGGCCGCACAGTGCGGCGTATCGGCCACTACCCGCGACCAGCGCGGGGGTGTAGGCGTTGTCGGCGACCCGGTGGCAGCGCCCGTCGGTCGCGCTGGTGACGAGCGTCGTCCGGAACGCGGCCGGGGCGTTCACCGCGCGCCCGCCTCGCGGCAAGGGCAGCGGCAAGAACCGCGCAGCGCGGAGCGCCGGAAGGCGAGCAAGGGTCACACCGGGGGTTTACGCGGGATGCGCAACGTCCCCCGGATCGGCTACACGTGCAGGCCCGCCCGGTGCGCCATCCCCCGCAGCTCCCGACCCACAGCGTCCGGCCATGAGCGGCCCAGCAACTCGGCGAGCACCTCGCGGATGATCGGGGCCCGCTGCACGCGGTGTGGAGAGATCAGCTCCGCCTTGCGCAGCGCCCGCACCGCGTCATCGCGGCGACCCCGCACCCGGGCCGCAGCCCGACCATAGTCGGCCCAGTAGGCGGCCTGGCGCGACCGGTTGGCGTGCGCTTCCGGGTCCATGCCCTCTGCGACGGCCACGACCCGCTCGTAGTCCCCGACCTCCAGCAACCCAGCCATCCGATACAAGTCGACGTTGATGGGCCCGAAGCCCAACCCGTAGGCGTTGCCTTCCCCAGTGCGCGCCGCCAACTCCGAGGCGTACTCCAACGGAGCATCCACGTCACCGGGGCGCCCGTCCGCCGCCGCGACCACCGACCCACGCAGCGCGAGAAAGCCTGCGAGCTGCATCGTCTCCGGGGTGTTCGTCGGCACGGTCACCGCGTCCAGCCCGACCTGCGCAAGGTCGAACGCCCCGCCGGCCAGCATCACCCTCGCGCCAGCGGCAGCAACGAGACCCATCGGCGCCGGTGTGTCGTGTTCCCCGGCGGCCTGCCGGGCCAGCATGACGGCCTGCGAGCGCAGGTCGAGCGGGGCACTCGCGACACTCAGCCACGGGACGGTGGCTTGCGTGTGCAGCCATGCCGCCAGCCCGAACAGTTCGGGCACCTCCCGGCCAGCGGCGATACTCGTGTGCAGGTCCCGGATCAGACCAGGCAGCGCCGCGCCGACTTCCCCTTCCCGCTCGCAACGGCACAGCGCGTCGACCATCGCCGTCACCCGCGCTCGCAGCACGTCCACGGGTAGCACCTGCCCGCCGGGCATGTCGTAGCTGACCGCGGTCAGCGCGAGACGCACTGCCTGTACGGCCGCGTCGGTCTCCCCGTTTGCGGGTGCCGGGATCGGCAGTCTGGTCAGCTCCGAAGGCGCGATCTCCAGCGCGTTCGCCAGAGCGGTGATCAGCCTCAGGCTGTCCAGCGGTGTTTTCCCGTTCTCGATCTCGGACAGGTGCCCGACGCTGGTCCCGGCGAGGTCAGCGACCACCTTGAGGGTCTTGCCGCGCGCCTTGCGGATCCGGCGTAGCCGCTGGCCGATGGTGACGGCATCCATGGGGTGTGCTCCACCGCTCTCACTCGGTGCTCGCAGGTCACCACGTCAGCGTATCGGCCGGGGGTCCGTAGGCTGCCGGGGTGTCCGGCCGCCCGCCCGGGGTGTGGCTGCCGACGGGCGTCGCCCCCCTCTCTCACCGGGCGGCCGGGCACACCCTGGCGCCACCCGCGTGACGCGGCGCCGGGCGCTCAACGAACCCGGCGCCCCGCCGCGGGTCCCGGCCTGCGGGGTGAGGACCGGGCCGGGAGGCTCGCGCCGCGCCCTTACCCAGTCGCGCGTGGCGCCAGCGATCACCCGACCTAGGGCACGATGCCCACTGGGCCAGATCGTGGACCTCCCAGCAGCGGCTGCACACCAAGTAGGAGTTGGCTCACGATATGACACTTGCCCGCCATACCGCGTGTCTCGACTCCACACCGAGTCGGACTTGCGGTTGTTCTTCGGCTGGTGCACGGAGCGGAGCCTGACTCCACTGACGGCGCAGCGGGCACAGATCGAGCTGTACGTGCAGATTGCCTCAAAACGCCTTCCCCTTGGTGACGACACCGGAAGCAGCCCCATGTCGTTGACGTGTTCATTCGCTGAGGCTTCTGCGCGTTGGGCGCGCGCCAACGGTTAAGGGCCTTGGTGAACCACTCGGCGGCGTGGTTTCATCATCGTCTGCAACGCGTTGGGCGTCTGTACCGTTGGCTTTGCTCGCCTCGCCGCAGCGACGGTCGGGCTTGCAGTCGACCGGCGCAGCGCGGCCGTCGATCGTGACGTTGGTCTTCCGGCGGTTGGAGAAGTCGAAGATCCGTTTCGCGTTGTCCTCCTCCATACGGACACAGCCGTGCCCGATCGGTTGTCCGGTCACCTCGTCGTGCTGGTGTAGCGCGATGCCGCGACTGGAGTAGAAGGGTTGGATGGGCGTCCACCACTTCCACCCGTTGTGCTCGGTCTGCGGCGTCCCTGTCCAGAACATACTGCCGAAGTGGGTGCAGCACGAGCCAACCTTCTCCGGCTTGTTCCACGGTGGGGCGCACTGGGTGTCGGCGTCGTGGCAGCACTGGCGGGTGCAGGTGCCGGGCGGATCACCGGGATCGCCGTAGCCTTCCCTGTCGAAACCTTGAAGGCGTCCGTTCCGACAGCGTCCGCCGGTGGACTGCCCGTCCACTCCAACTCGGCGTTCTGCGGCGGGGTGAGATGAACCGAGACCTTCTTGATGTACGGCGCAGGCCGGAGCTGGACCACCGCCTGGCGCGCCACGACGGGCGCTACAGCCTCCGCGCTAGTATCATCAGAGGCATTCGTCGAGTTGGAGTGCGTTTGCTTCTCGTCTATCGAGCAGTCACAAGGAGTGGGCCCGCAACGCTGCACGAACAGGGAAACGACGGCTGCATTTCCTGTGTGGCGCTGAAGGTGTTGAAGTGTTTGGGCCGTACAGTAAGAAGGGTTCGACCAAAGGACAAAAGGGGGACGGTCCCATCGGGCGGGCTAGGCTGCCTGTGATGGGTTCTCGCGGGAAGCTCGGGATATCTTTCCTGGCTGACCGTCCACACAACGCATAGTATTTCTACCGGCCAGGCTCCTGTCGAGGGCCTTTAGGGCAACCTTCGTTGCACGAAGGTGCCAAAGTCCTTGGCCTTGCTGATCGGGTCACTCGAGGCATGGTCGTCCTGGATGGTTCGGTCGCCCGTCGAGCAGACGGTGTTGCTCATTGCGAGGTCATAAAGTACAGCCAGGCCCGCCTGCCCGTGAGGGCATCTGTTCGGTACACGTCACTTCGACCCCGCCGCCTAATGAGATCCTTCGCCAACTGGAAGAGATCACCATCGCCTGGCGCGGCGGCCACGGCTACGTGACCGCCCACCTACCCGGCGACGAACAACTACCCCTGTGCCGGTTGCGTTACCTCGGCTCGGACACCGATTGGGGCTTCGCCCTCTACCGGGCCAGCAGCGAGGGCTATGACGACACCCTGCTACCCGACGGCAGCCCGTCCGGCACACCCGAACAAGCCCTCGACTGCGCCCTCGGCCTTTACCTCGCCGATCCGAGCGCCTGGATCAACCCCCGAAGGATTAACGCGGTGCAGCACTAGAAGGAGCTGGTGGGCACCTTGTGTCTCGGCGGGCGCCAGTCCCTAGCCCGCGCTAGAGTGGCATCGGCCATGAGTACGGCCCTTCCGGATCGTCCAGCCACACGTACTGTCGGTTGACGTCGTCGAGCGCGGAGACACCGAATCGCGAAATGTCGGGCTCGCGCAGGTAGTCCCAGAGTTCCAGGGCGCTCTCGATCGTATCCCAGATGCGGTGACGTCCGCGCTGGACGACCGGCCACCGGCCATCGTCGCCTCGCGTGAAGGAGACACCGGCCATGGCATCGGCAGTGTGAACGATCAGCCGCTTGACTCGGCTACGGTCCAGGTCGTCCGAGCCCGTATCGTAGGAGTGCTGTAGGCCCGGCAGGTGGAACTGGCAGAACAGCACGAGATCGCTTGTGGCGTCGTGAATGCGCCCGGGGTCGGTCCTCGTTGTGCCCTCGTGCGCCATTCCCGTGACGCAGAGGCCGGTCGTCTCGCCAGGGCCCAGGGGGTCCTCAATGCTGGGCCGCAGTGGCATGAACCCAACGCGGCGGTGGTCGAAGCGTCCGGTCACCTCATTTGGCGCTGTCTTGTCGAGGACGAGGAGGGGTTTGCAGCTGTTGCCGGCGATCGGGGCGACGATCCGACCGCCGTCGGTTAGTTGCCGTATCCACTCCGGGGGAACATGCGTGACTGCGCAGGTAGCGAGAATGCGGTCGTAGGGTGCACCTTCAAGGAGGCCGCCATAGCCATCGCCCGCCGCCAGCGTGGCATCGCAGCCGAGGCTCTTCAGCGCGAGCCGAGCGTTGTCGACCAAGGCGCGATCGATGTCTATGGAACAGACGTTCGCCGAGCCGAGGCGATGGCACAGCAGTGCTGCGTTGTAGCCGGTGCCGGTGCCGATCTCCAGGACCCGGTGGCCGTCGTGGACGGCGAGCCGGTCGAGCATCGCGGCGACGGCCGCCGGTGCACTCGCCGCGGATGTGGGGCGCTTGTTACCCATGCTGTCGGCGGTCCGCCACTGAGTGACCAGCGACTCCTGCGAGTAGGCATCCTCGAGGGACCAGTCGGGCACGAAAACGTGCCGTGGCGTCTCGGCGAACGCACGACGCCACGCCGGGTCGGTCAGCGTTCCCTCGGAAACGAGCTGCTCGGTCATCGCAGCCAGCAGCGAGCGCCAGCCCGTCACGGGCCGCCTCCTACCAACTCATCGGCGATGGCGTCGGCGATCGGCACAGCTCAGCGGCTGGCGATCGCGGGGTCCAGGCGCAGGTCCAGGCCCGGCCCGGCCCGGCCGGCTCGCCGGTCACCTGCAGGTCCTGCGCCGTCACCGGCAACCGGCCGTCCAGCGCGTCGAGCACGTGGCGCTCGACGGCGGGCAGCACGTCGGCGACGCCCACCGTGCGTCCCAGCTCCACCGACAGCGAGGTCACCCCGGCGTCGGCGATGCCGCACGGCACGATGCGGTCGAACGCGGCCAGGTCGGGGTCGCAGTTCAGCGCGAAACCGTGCATGGTCACGCCCCGCGACACCCGTACCCCGACCGCGGCGACCTTGCGCTCCGGGCGCCCCGGCGCCGGCGGCAGCCACACCCCGGATCGTCCGGCGATCCGCCCGCAGCCCACCCCGAGGTCCTCGCACACCGCGATGAGGGCCTCCTCGAGGCGGCGCACGTAGTCCACGACGTCGATCGGGTCGGCCAGCCGGACCAGCGGGTACCCGACGATCTGGCCCGGCCCGTGCCAGGTGATCTTGCCGCCACGGTCGACGTCCACCACGGGCGTGCCGTCGGTGGGCCGCTCACCCGGTTCGGTGCGCCGCCCCGCGGTGTAGACCGAGGGATGCTCGAGCAGCAGCAGCACGTCGGGGCCGGTGCCGTCGGCCCTGGCGGCGGCCAGCTCGCGCTGCAGCTCCCACGCCCGCAGGTAGTCCACGGTGCCCGGCGCGCGCACCTGTACCGGGTCGGGGGCGGCGCGGCAGGAGCGGGCGGGGCTCGTCACGCTGGCGAGGTTACGCCGGCACCGCGCACGCCCAGCGCCCGCAGCACCGACCGGGCGGCCCGCCGCCCACTGACCAGCGCACCCTGGATCGACGGCGTCTCCCGGTGATCGCCGGCCACGAAGAGCCCGTCGCCCAGCGAGGCCGGGCGGCGCAGCCGGTCCGGGGTGGGCGGGGTGAACGAGCACAGCGCGTCGGGCACCGCGGCCGTCCCGATGTGCTCCCAGCCCGCCGTGCCGGTGCCGTAGACCATCCCCGCCAGGCGCCGCACCGTCGGCTCGTCCGGGGCGCCGCCGCCGGGCACGCCAAGCACCGTGGAGGAGACCAGGTGCCGGTGGTCGGGCGAGTAGGACGGAGCGGCGGCGGTGAGCACGCTGGTGTTCACCACCGGCCCGCCCGCGCCGTCGAGGTGCAGTAGCGGCAGCCGCGTCGGCGGGTGATCCGCGACGTGGTAGTAGGTGGTCAGGCCGCGCATCAGCGGGACGTCGAGACCGGGCAGTAGTGCCCGTGCGGTGGGCGGGTCGGTGGCCACCACGACGGCCCTGGTGTCGAGTTCGCTTTCGGCGGTGCGCACCCGACCGGGCGCCACCCCGAGCACGGTCTGCCTGCAGTGCACCGTGCCCGGCGCGAGGCGCGCGGCGAGCTGGGTCGGCAGCGCCGCCATCCCGCGGGAGGGCAGCGTGGCGTAGCCGCGGGCGAAGCTGCGCCACACGAGCGTGAAGAACCGCGAAGACGTCACCAGCTCCCGCTCCCCGAACACGCCGGCCAGCAGCGGGCGCAGGAACTGCTCGGTGGCCGGACCATCCAGGCCGCTGGCCGCCAGCTCCGCCGCCGTGGTGCGGGAC
>JBOHGT010000196.1:0-2064 GCA_050700385.1 Pseudonocardiaceae bacterium
GACCAGCTCGTCCATCCCCGCCAGCACCGGCTGGTCGGCCTGCGGCCTGGCGAGCAGTTCCTCCATGACCGCCTCGACCACATGGTTGGCCGAGTCCGGCACCGGCAGTTCGCGGTGGAACGGCAGCGGCTGGGCGTGCCCTGGGGGCAGTGCGCCACTCAATGCGGGGGGCAGCGTGGTGGTGACGGCCGTGAAGCCGTCGCCGTCACCGGTCAGTGAGGAGCCGAGCGCGTCCAGGGTCTCCCGGGTGAACTCCTCGATCTGCGGGCCGGTGCCCAGGCTGGCCCGGATCTCGGCCAGCTCGCGGGCCACCTCGTCCGGCTTGATCCCGGTCTGGGCGAACTTGGTGAGCGCGGCGTTCTCCCGCTGCGCGTAGCTGTCCCACTCCCGGTGCAGGTCGGCGCGCCGGGTCCGGACCAGCTCGTCCATCCCCTCCAGCACCGGCTGGTCGGCCTGCGGCCTGGCGAGCAGCTCCTCCAGCACCGCCTCGACCACATGGTTGGCCGAGTCCGGCACCGGGACGCTGATGCCGAGCTGCTTGCGGATCGCCTCGTGCTTGCGCAGCAGCACCCGCATCACGATCTCGTCGATCTGGTTGTCCGCCCCGATGATCGTCACAGCCCGGACGACGTCGCGTGGCTGGCCGAACCGGTCCACCCGGCCCTCGCGCTGCTCGTGCCGGGTCGGGTTCCAGGCCAGGTCGTAGTGCACGACGGCCTGGAAGTGCTGCTGCAGGTTGACGCCTTCGGAGAGGCAGTCGGTGGCGATCAGCACGTGCCGGCCGTCGGTGTCGGTCAGCTCGGCGATCCGGGCCTCCCGGTCGGCGGGCGGCAGCGCGCCGGTCACGGATTCGACGGTGGCGCTGGCGCGCAGCGAGATCCGCAGGTGCTCGGCGACGTACTCGGCGGTGTCGATGAACCGGCAGAACACCACCGGGTCGTCCCCCTCGGCGAGCAGCCCCTGCACGACGCTGTCCAGCATGGCCAGCTTGGCGTCGGGTTCGCCCGCGAGCTTGTCGGCCCGCCTGGCCAGGTCGAGCAGTCTCCGTCGCTCGGGGCTGGCACCCTCGGGGGCGTCGTCGGCACCGGGCGTGACGTCAACGGCCTCGGCGGCCTCGGCCTCCGCGAGGTCGAGGACCGTGGCCCGGCCGAGGTTGTCGGCCTCCTCCCCGGTCGTCGCGTCGACGTTGCGCGCCCGGGTGCGCAGGGTCGCGGCGGCGGCCTTCGGGGACGACGCGAGCGCTCGCAGCAGCGCCAGTGCCGACCAGTACCGCACCCGCTGCCGCAGCGGCCCACCC
This sequence comes from Pseudonocardiaceae bacterium, assembly GCA_050700385.1. Taxonomy (GTDB): domain Bacteria; phylum Actinomycetota; class Actinomycetes; order Mycobacteriales; family Pseudonocardiaceae; genus WHSY01. Next base: position 1,298 of record JBOHGT010000196.1, read on the forward strand.
GAGCTGTCCCGCACGGTCTCCCGCGCGTAGGACAGCACCGAGTCGAAGAGCTTGTGGTAGTCGTCGGTGAGGTAGTAGCGCTGCTCCTGGGTGAGCCGGTCGGAGGGGAAAGCCGTCTCCTGCTCCAGGAACTTGCGGATGTGGCTGCGGCGGCGCTGGACCATGTGCCGCGCCAGGTGTTCGCGCCCCTTCTTTTCCGAGAGGTCGAGGGTGGCCAGTGCGGGGTCGAGCAGGCCGATCAAGTTGCGGAAACCCTCCTCCTTGCCGCTGTGCGGGGTGGCGGTGACCAGCAGCAGATGCCGCTTGACGTCCGCGGCCAGCTTGCGCATCAGGTCGTAGCGCAGCGTGCGGCCGCGGTTGCTGGCCCCGTCGGCCACGCAGCCGTGCGCCTCGTCGACGATCACCAGGTCGGGACAGCCCTGGATGAACAGGTCGCGGTGCCTCGGGGACTTGATGAAGTCGGTCGAGACGACCGTGTAAGGGTAGCGGTCGAAGATCCACTCGTCGTCGAACAGGCCCCGCTCCAGCTTCTTGACCGTGCTGGAGAGCACCAGCTCCGCGTCGATCCGGAACTTGCCCGCCAGCTCGGCCTGCCACTGCTCGGCCAGCGCCGGGCTGCACAGCACGGCCAGCCTGCTCGCGCTGCCCTGCGCCAGCAGCTCGGCCGCGATCAGGGAGGCCTCGATCGTCTTGCCGATACCGACGTCGTCGGCGATCAGCAGCCGGACCGTCTCCTGGCGCAGCGCCATCAGCAGCGGCACCAGCTG
>JBOHGT010000197.1:0-6454 GCA_050700385.1 Pseudonocardiaceae bacterium
CGGCTCGGCGCCGGCCGGTAGGGCTGCGGCGGCCGCAGCCGCAGCAGCCTCGCTATCCGGCCCCGGCCGCTGCCGCGGGCGGTGTCGTTGCGCAACGCGGAGACCGCCTCCGGCTCGTGCCGGGCGAAGTTCGCCAGCAACCCGAACACGCACATGATCAGCGACACCGACGTGCCGCCCGAGGAGATCAGCGGCAGCGGCAGGCCCGTCACCGGCAGCAACCCCACCACGTACCCGATGTTGATCGCGGCCTGGCCGACCAACCAGGTGGTGAGGGTCGCCGCGACGATCTTGATCCACGGGTCGGTGTTGCGGGCGGCGATCCGCAGGCCCACGTAGGCCAGGATGCCGAAGAGCAGCAGCACCACCAGGCACCCGAGGAAGCCCAACTCCTCGCCGATGATCGCGAAGATGAAGTCGTTATGGGCGTTGGGCAGGTAGTCCCACTTGGCGCTGCCCTGGCCCAGCCCGACCCCCCACCAGCCGCCGTCGGCCAGCGAGTACAGCGCCTGGCGGGCCTGGAACGCTGCGCCCTGCGGATCGGCACCGGGGTTGAGGAAGGACTCGATCCGCGCGGACCGGTAGCCGGCGATCGCGGCCATCGCCACGGCGCCGGTCACCGCGGCGATGACGATCGCACCGAACAGTTCGGCGGGCGCGTCGGCGAACCACAGCAACGCCAGCAGCACGATCCCCAGGGTGACGGTGGTGCCCATGTCGGGCTGCAGCATCACCAGGGCGAACACCAGCACCGACGCAGGCACCAGCGGAACCAGCAGGTGGCGCCACTGTTCCATCAGGGTCCGGCCCAGCATGACCCGTTTGGTCACCAGGACGTGCCCACCCCACAGCGCCAGCGCCAGCTTGGCCAGCTCGGAGGGCTGCAGCGAGACCGGGCCGAGCCGCAGCCAGCTCTGCGCCCCGTTGACCTCGGTGCCCAGCGGCGTCAGCACCAGCGCGAGCAGCGCGATGCAGACCAGCAGGAAGGCGACGCTGGTGCCGCGCAGCAACCGCACGGGAAGCCGCAGGGCAATCCAGAACAGCACGAGGCCGACGCCACAGAAGATCAGCTGCCGGGTGAACACCGTGTAGGACGAGCCGTCCTGGGCGAAGGACTCCACGCTCGATGCGGACAGCACCATGACCAGCCCGAACAGGGTGAGCAGCCCGAAGACGGCGAGCACCAGGTGCAGCGAGGTCAGCGGCCTGGCCAGCCACGCGGTGAGGGCCGCGCGTGCCGCCGCCGGCCTGGACGTCGTGGCGGTCCGGCGCGGACCCCCGCTCACCGCGGCACCCCGGCGATCAGCGCGTGCACCGCATCGGCGAAGGCGCGCCCACGATGGGCGTAGTCGGTGAACATGTCCATCGACGCGGCGGCCGGCGCGAGCAGCACCACGTCCCCCGGCCCGGCCAGCGCAGCCGCCGCAGCCACCACCTCGGTCATGGCGCCATCGTCTCCCGAGTCGACCACCTGGACCGGGAGATCGGGTGCGTGTCGCGCCAGCGCCGCAGCGATCACCGCTCGGTCCGCGCCGATGAGCACCGCGCCCGCCATCCGGTCTGCGGTCCGCGCCACGAGCTCGTCCACGCCGGCACCCTTGAGCAGCCCGCCGGCCACCCACACCACCCGGGGGTGTGCGAGCAGGGCGGCCTGCGCGGCGTGCGGGTTGGTCGCCTTGGAGTCGTCGACGTAGCGCACCCCGGCGTGCTCACCCACCGGTACGGACCGGTGCCCGCCAGGGGTGAACGAACGCAGCCCGGCGCCGACCGCCGCCGCGGGGACGCCGACCGAGCGGGCCAGCGCGGCCGCGGCGAGCGCGTTGGCGACGTTGTGCGGCCCCGGGGGCCGCACGTCGGCCACCCCGGCCAGCACGACCCCGTCGGCGAAGGCGCGGTCGATCAGCGCGCCGCCCGCGACCCCGACCGCGCCGGCCCGGGGAGCATCGAGCGTGAAACCGACGCCCGCACCCGCAACCAGCCGGGCCGACCACTCGTCGTCGGCGTTGAACACCGCGGTGGTGCCCGGGGCGTAGACGCTCCGCTTGGCCGCCGCGTAGGCCTCCATCGAGCCATGCCAGTCCAGGTGATCGGCCGAGAGATTGAGCACCGCGGCGGCGCGCGGGACCAGGCTGCGCGACCAGTGCAGCTGGAAGGAGGACAGCTCGACGGCGAGCACCGCGCGGCCGGTGCGCACCGCGTCCACGACCGGCAGGCCGACGTTGCCGCACGCCACCGCGTCGCGCCCGGCGGCAAGCAGGATCGACTCGAGCATGCCGACGGTGGTGGTCTTGCCGTTGGTCCCGGTGACCACCAGCCAGTCCGCCGGTCCGCCCGGTCGCGCCGCATCGAGCCACCATGCGAGCTCGACGTCGCCGATCACCGGGATCCCGGCCTCGGCGGCCGCAGCCAGCAGCGGTGTGTCCGGCCGCCACCCGGGACTGGTCACCACCAGCTCGGTGCCTCCCGGGGGTGAGGTGAGCTCGGCAGCGAGCTGCGCTCCGGTGCCCTGCAGCGTCGCGAGCAGCTCGGCGGAGGAATCGGTGACGGTGACGCGCGCGCCCACATCGAGCAACGCCCTGGCGGCGGAAGCGCCCGACACCCTTGCCCCGGTGACGAGCACCCGGGACCCGGCGAGATCGGTGGCGGCGTGCACCCCCATCATCCACCTGCCACGGTGAGCCACTCGCTGTAGAACACCCCCACGCCCAGCGCGCAGCAGATGCCGGCCAGCAACCAGAACCGGATGATCACGGTGGTCTCCGCCCAGCCCGCGAGCTCGAAATGGTGATGGAACGGGGCCATCCGGAACAGCCGTTTGCGGGTGGTCCGGAACACCGCCACCTGCATGACCACCGACAGCGCCTCGACGACGAACAACCCGCCGATCACGACGAGCAGCAGCTCGGTGCGGGTGACCACCGACAGCCCGGCGAGCAGGCCGCCGATGGCCAGCGACCCGGTGTCTCCCATGAAGATCCTCGCCGGGGCCGCGTTCCACCACAGGAACCCGATGCATCCGCCGACCGCCGCGGCGGCGACCACCGCGACGTCCAGCGGGTCGCGCACGACGTAACAGCCGGGGATGAGCTCGGCAGCACAGTCCTGGGTGAACTGCCAGAACGAGACGATGATGTAGGTGGCCAGCACCATCGCGGCACACCCGGCGGCCAGCCCGTCGAGCCCGTCGGTGAGGTTCACCGCGTTGGACCACGCCGAGACCAGCAGGTAGCAGAAGACTACGAACCCGACCGCCCCGAACGACACCACCGCGATATCGCGGACGAAGGAGAGGTTGGTGGAGGCCGGCGCGATGCCCTGGGAGTCCCGGAACCGCAGCGCCAGGATCGCGAAGAGCACGGCGGCGAGCAGCTGGCCGACCAGCTTGGCGGTCTTGTCCAGCCCGAGGTTGCGCTGCCGGCGGATCTTGATGAGGTCGTCGACGAAGCCGACGCCACCGAGCACCGTGGTCAGCATCAGCACCAGCAGGGCCGAGGCGGTGGGCGCGTAACCGGTGACGGTGAGGTGCGCGACCAGGTAGCCGGCCCACAGCCCGGTGAGGATCGCGACCCCGCCCATGGTGGGCGTGCCGCGCTTGCTCTGGTGGCTCTCCGGACCCTCCTGCCGGATCTCCTGGCCGAAGCCCTGCCGGGAGAACAACCGGATCAGGTACGGGGTGAAGAAGATGGAGGCCAGCAGGGCAACCCCGGCGGCGACCAGGATGCTGCTCACCGGCCGCTCCCGCCCGCCGCCGCGGCGGGCTCGTGCAGCCCATCGGCGATCCGCTGCAGCTCGAACGCACGGGATGCCTTGACCAGCACCACATCCCCGGGTGCAGTCTCGGTGCGCAGCAGCGTCAGCGCGGCCTGGACATCGGGCACCAGCACCGACCCCTCCCCGGTCAACCCTTCCTGCTGCGCTGCCTGGTGCAGCGGCCGGGCCTGCTCGCCGACCACCACCAGCCGCCCGACACCGAGACGGGCGGCGAGCCGGCCGAGCTCGTCGTAGGTCGCGCGCTCGGCGTCGCCGAGCTCGCCCAGCGGGCCGAGCACCGCCCAGCCGCGCCGGGGCCCGCCGGCCATCGCCACGAGTGTCTGCAGCGCCGCACGCACCGACTCCGGGTTGGCGTTGTAGGCGTCGTTGACGACGGTGACCCCGCCTGCGGTCTCGGTGACCTCCATCCGCCACCGCGACGCGGCGCGGTAGCAGCCGAGCACCTCGACCACGTGTCCCGGGGTGGCGCCCAGCTCGAGCGCCACGGCGGCCGCGGCGAGTGCGTTTCCCACCTGGTGCTCGCCGTGCACCGCGAGGCGCACCGCAGCCTCGCCACTCGGGCTCACGAGCCGGAAGGCGGCCCGGCCCCGGTCATCGAGGGCGACGTCGGCGGCTCGGACTTCGGCGGCGCGACCGCGCCCGAAGCGCACCACCCGGGCCGCGGTGCGCCCGGCCATCGCGGCCACCGCCGGGTCGTCGGTGTTCAGCACCGCGACACCGCCCGCGGGCAGCGCCTCGACGAGCTCGCCCTTGGCCACCGCGACCGCGTCCCGGGAGCCGAATTCCCCGAGATGCGCGGACCCGACGTTCAGCACCGCGCCGATCGACGGCGGGGCGATCCGGCACAGCGCCGCGACGTGCCCGGGTCCCCGGGCGGAGAGCTCGAGTACCAGGTGGCGGGTGCGCTCGTCGGCACGCAGCACCGTCCAGGGGTGACCCACCTCGTTGTTGAACGAGCCCGGCGGCGCGACGGTGGGACCCAGCGGGTCGAGCAGCGCGGCGGCCATGTCCTTGGTGGAGGTCTTGCCCGACGACCCGGTGATGCCGACGACGTGAAGGCCCGCCGGGGTCAACCGGTCGGTCACGGCGCGGGCCAGCCGGGCCAGCCCGGCGAGCACCGCGGCGCCGGCGCCCCCGGTGTCGGCCGCCAGCGCATACGAGCCGCGGTAGCCCGCCGCCGCGGGCGGGACGAGCACCGCAGGGGCATCGACCGGGCGCGCGGCGAGCACCGCGACTGCTCCGGCGGCCACCGCGGCGGCGGCGTAGTCGTGCCCGTCGACCCGCTCCCCCGGCAGCGCGACGAACAGCCCGCCCGGCCCGACCCGGCGAGAGTCGAACTCGACCCCGCCGGTGACCACCGCGGAGCCGTCGGTGCCGTGCAGCCGCCCGCCGACCGCGTGGGCGACCTCGACCAGCGTCAGCGGGATCACCGCGCCCCCCGCTGCAGCTGGTCGGCGAGCACCTCGACGTCGGAGAACGGGTGCTTGACACCGTGCACCTCCTGGCCGGCCTCGTGGCCCTTGCCCGCCACCACGACCGCGTCCCCCGGCCCCGCAGCGTCGACCGCGTACGCGATGGCCGCAGCCCGGTCGGCGATCTCCACCACGTCGCCAACCCCCGCGGCGCGGGCACCGGCAAGCATCTCCGCCCGGATCGCGGCGGGATCTTCGGTGCGCGGGTTGTCGTCGGTGACCACCAGCAGGTCGGCGCGGCGAGCGGCCTGCGCCCCCATCAGCGGGCGCTTGCCGGTGTCCCGGTCCCCGCCGCAGCCGAGCACCACGATCACCCGGCCGGCCACCCGCGCACGCACCGAGTCGAGCAGCGCGGCGACGGCGGCCGGCTTGTGCGCGTAGTCGACGATCGCGAGGAAGTCCTGCCCGCGCTGCACCCGTTGCATCCTCCCGGGGACCTCCGCGGTGGCGATGCCGCGGGCCAGCAGGGCCGGGTCCGCCCCGGTGGCGTGCCCGCAGGCCATCGCGAGCAGCGCGTTGGCGGCGTTGAACTCGCCGGGCAGCCGGACCTCCATCCGCACGTCCAGCCCCTCCGGCCCGAGTGCGCGGAAGCGCTGCGAGCCGGAAGGGGCGATCTCGATGGGGCCGGCCCGCCAGGTGGCCTGGCCGTCCAGCGACACGGTCGTGCAGTGCCGGTCACCCGCCCGCCCCGCGAGCCGGCGGCCCCACTCGTCGTCGACGCAGACCACCTCGCGGGCGCAGCGGCCGTCGAAGAGCAGCGCCTTGGCCGCGAAGTAGTCCTCCATGTCGGCGTGGAAGTCCAGGTGCTCCTGGGAGAGGTTGGTGAACGCTCCGACGGCGAACGCGGTGCCGCCGACCCGGCCCAGTGCCAGCGCGTGGCTGGAGACCTCCATCGCCAGGTGGGTCACGCCGCGCATGCGCATCACCGCGAGCACTGCCTGCAGGTCGGGCGCCTCCGGGGTGGTGAAGTCGCTGGACAGCCACTCGTCGCCGATCCGGCACTCGACCGTGCCGAGCAGGCCGGTGGCCGATCCTGCCGCCCGCAACCCGGCCTCGAGCAGGTAGCTGGTGGTGGTCTTGCCGGACGTGCCGGTGACGCCCAGCACGGCCAGCCGGGTGGACGGGTCGCCGTGGATCCGCGCCGCGAGCGGGCCGAGCGCGGCGCGCGGGTCGCCGTGCACCAGCACCGGTACCCGCGCCCCGGCCAGCGC
>JBOHGT010000198.1:0-3431 GCA_050700385.1 Pseudonocardiaceae bacterium
GGCTTCAACTCGAACGACGCCGAGCTGCTCGTGGAGCACTTCGCTGAGAACGCGTCGGCGGTCACCGCCACCGGGACGCAGGTCGACGGCCGGGTGCAGCACCTGCCTTCGTGACGCTGCAACCACCCCACGCTCGCTGCCGCGCTCGTGCCCCCGGCAGAGCCCGGCCGCTGAGGCGAGTGACACTCGGAAAGGGGTCGTACATCGTCAGCCACGGCTATACGCTTCCGAGCGTGACCGTGAAGCCCGGTGCCGTCCACAGCAGCGAGATCCTGTCGGGGGACATGGAGCAGCACCGTCGGGAGCTCACCGGTTACTGCTACCGGATGCTCGGGTCCGTGTTCGAGGCCGATGATGCGGTGCAGGAGACGATGCTGCGGGCCTGGCGGGGTAGCGGGGGCTTCGAGGGCCGGTCGGGCGTGCGGTCGTGGCTCTATCGCATCGCCACCAATGTGTGCCTCGACGCGCTGCGGGGCCGGGCGCGTCGGGCGCGGCCGATGGATACCGGGCCGTCGGCGACGGCGGACTCGTCGCTGGGCCCGATGCTGCCCGAGCGCACCTGGGTGGAGCCGATCCCCGACGCCCGGGTGCTGCCCGGCGAGGGTGATCCGGCCGAGCTGGTGGTGGCGAGGGAGACCGTGCGGCTGGCGTTCGTGACGGCGCTGCAGTACCTGCCTGCTCGGCAGCGGGCGGTGCTGATCCTGCGTGAGGTGCTGCGCTGGCAGGCCAGCGAGGTGGCCGAGTTGCTCGAGACCAGCGTGGCGTCGGTCAACAGTGCGCTGCAGCGCGCGCGGGCCACGCTCGCGGCCCGCGATGTCGACGCCTCGCCGCAGCCGGTGGCCCCCGACCATCAGACGCTGCTTGCCCGCTATGTGGACTGCTTCGAGCGCTACGACATCACCTCGCTGGTGTCGCTGCTGCGCGACGACGCGGTGATGTCGATGCCGCCCTACGACTTCTGGCTGCGCGGACCGGTCGAGATGGGCCGGTGGTTCCTGGGCCAGGGTTGCGGGTGCCGTGGCTCGCGGCTGGTGGCGACCGCGGCCAACGGCTGTGCCGCGTTCGGCTCGTACCGTTCGGACGGGCAGGGCGGCCACCAGCCGTTCGCCCTGCAGGTCATCGAGATCTCGGGCGACCGGATCGTCGGGCACCACAACTTCCTCGACACCAACCTGTTCGCCGCCTTCGGCCTCCCCGACCGCCTCGAGCCGGAGGCAGCGTTCGCTCGATCCTGATCGAGGATCAGGTCCGTGCTGGTCACGGGGCCGAGTCCGGCACGCCGAGGATATCGGCGAACCCGCTGCACGTCAGCAGGTCGCGCAGACCGACCCGGACGTTGACCAGCCTGATCCGCCCGCCGCAGCGCCGGGCGGTGAGCGCGAGACGCAGCAGCGCATCGACCGTGCGGGGGTCGGGATCGGTGATCGCTGCAACGTCACAGATCACCACCGTCGCGCCCGCACCCAGTAGGGCGCGAAGCTGGGCATGCAGCGCCGGACACGGGCCGGTCACGACGAGCACGGGCGCCACACCAGGATGGACTTCTCCGGGCGCCCGAAAGTCATCGCTCGACGCCAGACCGATGAATTCGCGTCACTGCAACGCCCGGTCGTCGGCGTCGAGGGCGGCGCTGGCGGCCACGTTGGCTTCGGTGCGGTGCCGCCGTAGCTGTTCGAACGCGTCGAGCGCCCGGGCGCGGTCGGGGATGTCGCGCAGTGCCTTGCCCAGCACGACGGCGTCCTCGAGGGCCATCGACGCACCCTGCCCGCTGGCGGGCGAGGCGGGGTGTGCCGCGTCCCCGAGCACGACCATGCCGCCGCGATGCCATGTCGGCAGCGTGGCGATGTCGCGCGCGTTGGTGACGAACAGCTCCTCCCCGGTTGCGGCCACGATGTCCGCCGCTGGTGAGCGGTCTCGGCCGAACGCTGTCTCGAGGTCGCTTCGCCACTGCGGGGGCCGTGTCCGGGCGATCGTGGTTCGGTCGAGCTCGGGTCCGTGCAGCCGGGCGAACCACCAGGTGCGGCCCTCCGGGTCGATGGTGTAGCCGAAGGCGGTCGTCGATCCGCGCACGATGTGCAAAACCCCCGCCTTGCCCCTGGGCTCGGCATCGGAGGCGTAGCCGTAGAAGACCTGCACGCCGACATAACGCGGCTCGGGAGCCGCCGGGTCGATGACAGTGCGCACCGTCGATCGGAGGCCGTCGGCTCCCACGAGCAGCTCGCCCGCTGCCGAGGTCCCATCGCTGAAGACCGCCCGCACCCCACCGTCGAGCAGTTCGGCGTGCACGAGCCGCTTGCGTCGTTCGATCGCAATGCCCCGCCGCTCAGCCTCGGCCTGCAGCACCCGGTAGAGCTCGGATCGGTGCAGGCATTGGTAGCCGGGAACGTCCGGGCCGGCCGGCATGAGCGGCCGCGAACCGAGCAGGGTTCCCTCGCAGTCGGTGAGCTCCAGCGTGTGCAGCTCGAATCCCGCCTCGGCGACAAGGCCCGCGGCGTCGAGCGCGTCGAGGGCGAGCATCCCGTTGGCCCCCAGGGTCAAGAACGCCCCGGCGTCGTCCCCGCCCCGCGAGTAGGCCTCGAAGACCGTGGCGCCTAACCCCGCCTTGTGCAATGCCATCGCCGTCGCGGTGCCGGCCACACCGCCACCGACAACGAGAACACCACCCATCGCTGATCATAGTAGCCGTACTGCGCTCGTGAATGCTCGGAGACGTCGACTGGTACCGGCATCGCGACGCGCACGGCTTTTCCTCGCCCTCCCCACGGGGAACACTCATGTCGTGGGTGACCGGCGGGTCGAGCTTCGGCTGCTCAACGAGGAGAACCTGACGGAGCTGCTCGATGCTGCAGTGTCTGACGCCGGGCCCGACGAGGTCATGCCGCCCGTGCCGGGACCGCCCGGTTGGACCGAAGGCCGTCGTCGCGCATTCTGTGATTTCCACCGGTCCAGGTCGATCGGGACCGGCGAGCCGGTGGAGACCACCTATGTGATCACACTTGATGACCGGGTGATCGGTGCCGCGCGCCTGGAACCGTCCGGGGACAGCGTTGTGATGGGCGTCTGGATCGGGCGTTCCCGACGTGGCCGGGGGATCGGCCGGCTCGTCACAGCCGACCTGCTCGCGCTCGCCCGGCGCACCGGCGCCGGAACGATCACCGCGTCGACGACGCCTGGCAATGCCGCCGCCCAGCAGCTCCTGCGGGGCATCGGCGCGACGCTGACCATCACCGATGATGCCGTCGACGCCGTCATGGACGCGCCCCATTAGTCAGCGATGAGGAACGCGACCAGTGCATCGTCACGTCGCGCCAGCAGCTCGAGCGCGAGCTCACGCCCGACCGCGACACCGTGATGATGTGCTGGGGGCCGGTCCATGCGGTGCTCAACGATCTCGAGGTTGCCTTGCTGGGAGAGCCTCGACCGTAGGCCGA
>JBOHGT010000199.1:0-1923 GCA_050700385.1 Pseudonocardiaceae bacterium
GGGGAGGCCAGGGCGGCAACCCACGCCGCAGCCTCGAGCTGCTCGATGAGGCACTCGACCTTGCTGTCCATGCTGACCCCTTCACGCGGGGATGGCTCGCAACCTGGCGAGCCGACCAGCACGCCACGCTTGGCGACCTGTCCGCCGCTCGAGCTGACGTGGAGGCAGCCGATCTTGGTCTCGGATCCGCGAATGGCAGCCAGCTAGAGGGATTCTTCTCCCGACCAACTTATGGCTATGGCATGGAAGGTCATCTCAATAGCGTTCGGGCAGTGGTCTTCTCACTTGCTGGTGACGTCCAGCAGTCTCAACGCACGTTTGACCACGTGCAGGTCTCGGCGGCGAACATGCGGCGGCGGATCGCCACGTATGGACACCAAGCACTCGTTCAGACACACCGGTGTGATCCGGAGGCCGCCTGCGACGCACTCAGCCGTTCAATACAGTTTGCGGTGCAAGAGAGCTACGCCATGGGTCTAGAGCGCGCCATCGGCGTGCGCAGCGGATTTGATGGCAGCTGGGCGAACCTGCCGGCTGTGCGCGATCTTGACGATCAGCTACGCCAGATGAATGTCTCGTGAAGGGTTTGCACCGTGGAGTACGTCCGACTGGGCTCATCCGGCCTCGAGGTCTCGCGCATCTGCCTGGGCATGATGAGCTATGGTGATCGGCAGTGGCGCGAGTGGGTCCTTGATGAAGCCCAGGCTGAACCGATTGTCAGGCGAGCGGTCGAGCACGGCGTCATCTTCTTCGACACTGCCAATGTCTACTCGCACGGGGTGAGCGAGGAAATTACCGGTCGGCTGCTCGGCAAGTTCTTTACTCGCCGGGATGACTATGTACTTGCCACCAAGGTCAACTCAGCCATGGGAACTGGCCCCAATGATCGTGGCCTTTCACGCAAGCACATCTTGAGTGCCATTGACGATTCGCTCCGACGTCTCGGCACCGACTACGTGGACCTCTACCAGATGCACCGTTGGAATAGTGGTACGCCAATCGACGAAAGTATGGAAGCCCTGCACGACCTGGTGCGGGTCGGCAAGGTACGCTACATTGGCGCGTCAAGCATGTTCGCCTGGCAGTTCGCCAAGGCTCAATACACTGCCGAGCGTCATGGCTGGACCCAGTTTGTCTCCATGCAAAACCACTACAACGTGCTCTACCGCGAGGAAGAGCGTGAGATGATCCCGCTCTGTCTGGATATGGGTGTGGGAGTGATCCCCTGGAGTCCACTGGCCCGTGGACTACTCACCGGCAGTCGCACCCGCAGCGGCGGAGGGCACACGAGCCGCGCTCGCAACGATGCCTTTGCTGACGAGCTCTACGACGAGTCCGATTTTGACGTGGTTGAGGCCGTGACCATGCTTGCGACCGAGCGCTGCCTACCGCCGGCCCAGATTGCCCTGGCATGGTTGCTTCAAAAGCCAGCTGTCACCGCACCGGTAGTTGGCGCCACAAAGGTGGAACACCTTGATGATGCCATGGCTGCACTTGACGTGACGCTTAGTGATGCGGAGGTTCGTCGGCTGGAGGAGCCGTACCGGGCACATGGCGTCCGGGGGTTCGATTAGCGTCTCACTCAAACCGGGCTTCCACATGTCGTAGGCACACTCGGCTTGATCGACAGCGTTTAGCCTGGTGAGCAGGGTACGCTGTCCAGAAGCGTGTAGGCACACCCCACCGGCACCAGCTGCCGCGCGATGGGTGGCGCTGTACGAGCTGCTCCACGTCGTCGACTGCCCGGCGTACCGATGCCAGGCGTCGAGCCAGTGCCTCGAGATCGAGCGCCTCCTCTACCTGCTGTGCGCGATCTCGACGATCAGCTTCGCCACCTGCCCGTCTCGTGAAGGTTTGCCTCCTGTAGTACGTACGTACGACTGGGCTCGTCCGGCCTCGAGGTCTCGCGCATCTGCCTGGGCA
>JBOHGT010000200.1:0-3444 GCA_050700385.1 Pseudonocardiaceae bacterium
AGCCACAGCTACCGAAATCATTCACGACCGGCGGCGGCGACCGTTGGCGGCTCCCGCGAGCCGAACCGAGCTGCCCTCGCGGTAGGCGACGGCGTTGCGGCCGGACCGCTTGGCCGTGTAGAGCAGCTCGTCGGCGCCGGCGAGCTGCCGCTGCGGGGCAGTGGGCTCGCCGGCCACTGTCTCGTGGGCGACGCCGATGCTCACCGTCACCCGCAGCCCCGCGACGATCTGGTCCCAGGGATGGCGCTCGACCCGCGCCCGGGCCGCCTCGCACATCGCGACCGCCGCAGGCGCCGCCATACCGGGCAACACCAGGACGAACTCCTCGCCGCCGAAGCGGGCGCAGAAGGCATCGGCCGGCAGCCCGTCGCAGAGCACCTCCACCACCCGCTGCAGCACCCGGTCACCGAGCAGGTGCCCGAAGGTGTCGTTGACCTGCTTGAACCAGTCCAGGTCCACCAGCGCGACGGCCAGCCCGTAGGAGGTACCGGGGGCTGCCCGGTCGGTGAGCAGGTCGGTCAGCCGCTGGTCGAGGTAGCGGCGGTTGTAGCTCGCGGTGAGGCTGTCGCGCAGGCTGTGCTCGCGTGCCTCGGCATACGCCCGACGCAGCCGGTCGACCTCGCTGCGCAGCTGCTCGGGCACCCTGGCCGGCTCCCCGGCGCCACCGGCGGAGGTGAGGTCCAGCGCCGAGCGCAGGTGGTGGTAGGCCCGCTGCCACTCACCGCGCGAAGCCAGCAGGGCGGCCATCGACTCGTGCAGCTCGGCCAGGCGGGACCGATGCCGCTCGTCGAGATGTGCCGTGTGATGCCGTCCTGCCACGATCTCAGGTCCCGCTACATCCCACACCGGCACACCTCCAACTGCCACTGATATCGTCAGATACGGCGCTGCCCTTGAGCGTGCCACGCCCGACGGTGCCGGATTTCGCTCTACCGGATGACACTGACGCGACCCGAACCGGTGAGGCCGGCGGGGGCACTCAGGCGGGGCACGGCGCGAAGCCGTACGCGGTCCCGTCGAGCACGACGATGTGCTGGGAGCCGATCTGGGTGTCCAGCTCGACCTGGTCGGCGAGCACCGTGACGGTCACCGCGATGATGTAGACGGCGCCGCGTGGCGGGCGCTGCGCGCCCGGCGGTCTCCAGTCCGGATCGGGGCGCAGCGTGGTCATCGCGGGATCGATCTCCAGGGTCAGCCCGTAAAGCGGGCATCGCTCGCCCCGGAAGTCCGGGTGCTGGGTCTCGTCGAGGAACTGCTGCATCGCCGCGCTGCCCTGCCGGCCGGCGTCGTTGCCGGCCGCGAAGTAGGCCGCGACCAGCCGCCGGTCCCCGCCGGGCGCACCCTCGGGAACGGCCTGCGCGCACCCGGCCAGCACGCACCCGGCCAGCACCATCGCGGCCAGCACCATCGCGGCGAGCGGCACGGCGGCGGTGCGGCCACGCATGCCTCATCCCCCGGAGTGCGCCAGCTCGGCGCCCAGCGGGACGGTGGTGTCCTGCGGGTCGTCGAGCCAGCCGTCGGGCAACGCGACACGGCCGGGCGAGCCCTGCCGGCCGCGCGGGCCGGTGGCCGTCGGCGGGAACGGGATGCGCGGGTCGAGGCGGCCCAGCAGCTCGTCGAGCTCGGGGAAGCTCGCGACCATGCCCAGCCGGTGACGGACCTCGCCGCCGACCGGAAAGCCGTGCAGGTACCACGAGATGTGCTTGCGCAGGTCGCGCAGGCCCTTGCCGGCACCGAGGTGGTCGGCGAGCAACTCGGCGTGGCGGCGCAGCGTGGCCGCCACCTGGCCCAGCGTCGGCGGCGTCGGGGCCGGCATGCCGCGGAAGGCGGCCTGCAGCTCGCCGAACAGCCACGGCCGCCCCAGGCAGCCGCGGCCGACGACCACCCCGTCGCAGCCGGTGTGCTCGATCATCGCCAGCGCGTCACCGGCGATGAAGATGTCACCGTTGCCCAGTACCGGGATGCTGGTGACGGCCTGCTTGAGCGCGGCGACGGCGTCCCAGTCGGCGGGGCCGGAGTAGCGCTGCGCGGCGGTGCGCCCGTGCAGCGCGACGGCCGCGACACCCGCGTCCTCGGCGATCCGGCCGGCGTCGAGGCAGGTGCGGTGCTCGTCATCGATGCCGATGCGGAACTTCACGGTGACGGGGATGTGCCCGGCCGCCCGGACGGCTTCGCGGACGATCTCGCCGAACAGCGCCCGCTTGTAGGGCAGCGCGGCGCCCCCGCCGCGGCGGGTGACCTTCGGGACCGGGCAGCCGAAGTTGAGGTCGACGTGGTCGGCGAGGTCCTCGTCGCGGACCATCTCGACGGCCTTGCGGACCGTGACCGGGTCGACGCCGTAGAGCTGCATCGATCGGGGCCGCTCGCCAGCGTCGAAGGTGACCATGTGCAGCGTGCTCGGGTGACGCTCCACCAGTGCGCGGCTCGTGATCATCTCGCAGACGTAGAGCCCGGCGCCGTGCTCGCGACACTGTGTCATCTCCCTGCACTGTGTCATCTCCCTGCACAGGCGGCGGAACGCGACATTGGTGATGCCCGCCATCGGGGCGAGCACCACCGGCGGGTCGACCCCGAAGGGGCCGATCCGCAGCGCGGGGATCACAGCAGGCACGCCCCCATTGTCCCCCGCGTGTTCGCCGATCCCACACGGTGTGTTCGCCGATCCCACACGGTGTGTTGGCCGGTTCCACCGCCCGGGAGGATCGTCCAGGTAGTTCGCCATGGACGGAGGGGCTGTCGTGGGTTACCTGCTGCTGGCCGGTGCGATCGCGTGCGAGGTGATGGGCACCGTGGCGCTGCGGCTGTCCGAGGGCTTCACCCGCCTGCTCCCCTCGGCGGTCGTGGTCGTCGGCTACCTCGGCGCGTTCTACCTGCTCTCCCGCGTCCTCACCGCGGGTGTCCCGCTCGGCGTCGCGTACGCCATCTGGGCCGCGGCCGGCGTGGCGCTGGTCGCGGCGATCGGGGCGGTGTTCCTCGGGGACGGTCTCAGCTGGGTGCAGGTAGTCGGGCTGGTGCTCGTCATCGCCGGGGTGGTCGCGTTGGAGGTGGGGTGAGGGCCGACGGCCGCCGGGCGCGTGGCGAGCGGCGGCAGGCCACCTCCTCGGCGTGGCGCTGGTCGCCAGCCTCGTCATCGAGCCAGCCAGCTTCGTTGTCGACGCTCGTGCGGTCGGACCGGGGGTTGCGGGGCGAAGAAGTCCACGATCTGCTCGGTCGACGGTCCCGATGACAGCAGGTCGACCAGGCCACGGCGCCGGTGCGGAGCAACCGGGACCGGAAGCGCCAGCATGTGGGGCACGGCCCCGTCGTGCAGCACGCGCCCGCAGAACAGCCCCGAGCGCTCGGCGCAGGTGGAGAACAGCTTGTCGGCGAGGTGGATCGGCTCCCCGTCGGGCAGCGCGCGCAGCGTGACGCCGGTGCCGCGTTGGACGTCCAGCGTCTCGTACA
>JBOHGT010000201.1:0-8217 GCA_050700385.1 Pseudonocardiaceae bacterium
CACCACCGGCACGTCGACCGAGGCCGGACGGGCGGCCGCCGCGGCGGACGCCGCGCACGGCGGCGCCGAGCCGGAGTCGGACGTGACCCGGGCTGCCGTGACGGCAGTCGCCACCGGACCGGAGATCACCCCCGCCGCCGGCCCGCAGCACACCTCGAACGGGGAGGGCTGAGACGTGCTCGTCCCACGCAAGGTCAGGCACCGCAAGCAGCACTCGCCGAAGCGGTCCGGCGCGGCCAAGGGCGGTACCCGGGTCACCTTCGGTGACTTCGGGATCCAGGCGCTGGCGCCCGCGTACGTGACCAACCGGCAGATCGAGTCCGCGCGTATCGCGATCAACCGGCACATCCGGCGTGGCGGCAAGGTCTGGATCAACATCTTCCCCGACCGGCCGCTGACCAAGAAGCCGGCCGAGACCCGGATGGGATCCGGCAAGGGCTCCCCGGAGCACTGGGTGGCCAACGTGAAGCCGGGCCGGGTGATGTTCGAGATGAGCTACCCCAACGAGACGGTGGCCCGCGAGGCACTCCGCCGGGCGATCCACAAACTGCCGATGAAATGCCGCATCGTGTCCCGGGAAGGTGGTGACTTCTGATGGCGACCACCACGGCAGCGGCGGACCTGCGCGAGCTCACCGACGAGGAGCTCGTGCTGCGGCTGCGGGAGGCCAAGGAGGAGCTGTTCAACCTGCGCTTCCAGATGGCCACCGGACAGATGGACAACAACCGCAGGCTGCGCGCGGTCCGGCGTGACATCGCCCGGATCTACACCGTGATGCGGGAGCGTGAGCTGGGGCTGTCGGTGTCGCCCGACGCCCTGTCCCAGCAGCCGACGACACAGCAGCCGACGAAACAGCGTGAGGGCGTGGCATGAGCAGCACCAACACCGCCGGAACGAGCGGGAAGACCGGCCCGCACGCGAGCAGGAGCGACGAGCGCACGCGCAACAACCGCAAGGTCCGTGAGGGCTACGTCGTCTCCGACAAGACGGACAAGACCGTCGTGGTCGCCCTCGAGGACCGCAAGCGGCACCCGCTGTACGGCAAGATCATGCGCTCCACCACCAAGGTGAAGGCGCACGACGAGGCCAACACCGCGGGCGTCGGTGACCGCGTCATGCTGATGGAGACCCGCCCGCTGTCGGCGACCAAGCGCTGGCGGCTGGTGCGGGTGCTCGAGAAGGCCAAGTAGGAGATATCAGTGATCCAGCAGGAGTCGCGACTGCGTGTCGCCGACAACACGGGTGCCAAGGAGATCCTCTGCATCCGCGTGCTCGGGGGCTCCGCGCGCCGGTACGCCGGCATCGGCGATGTCATCGTGGCGACGGTGAAAGAAGCCATCCCCGGTGCCAACGTCAAGCGCGGAGACGTGGTCAAGGCCGTCATCGTGCGTACCGTCAAGGAGAAGCGCCGCCCGGACGGTTCCTACATCCGGTTCGATGAGAACGCCGCCGTACTGCTCAACAACAACGGCGAGCCGCGCGGCACCCGGATCTTCGGCCCGGTGGGCCGGGAGCTGCGCGACCGGCGGTACATGAAGATCATCTCACTGGCGCCGGAGGTGTTGTAGCGATGAAGGTGCGCAAGGGTGACACGGTCGTGATCATTGCGGGCAAGGACAAGGGCGCCAAGGGCCGCGTGATTCATGCCTACCCGGATACCGACCGGGTGCTGGTGGAGGGCGTCAACCGGATCAAGAAGCACACCCGGATCACCCGTACCCAGCGCGGCGCACAGTCCGGCGGCATCGTGACCCAGGAGGCCTCGGTCCACGTCTCGAACGTGATGGTCGTGGACTCCGACGGCAAGCCGACCCGGGTCGGCTACCGGACCGACGGCGAGGGCCGGCGCGTCCGCACCTCGCGACGCAACGGCAAGGACATCTGAGATGACGACGGCTGAGAGAGTGGCGCCGCGGCTCAAGGCCCGGTACCGCGAGGAGGTCACCGCCGCGCTGCGGGAGCAGTTCGGCTACCCCAACCCGATGCAGGTGCCCGGTGTGGTCAAGGTCGTGGTGAACATGGGTGTCGGGGACGCCGCCCGGGACGCCAAGCTGATGGAAGGCGCGGTGCGCGACCTGGCCTCGATCACCGGCCAGCGGCCCGAGGTACGCCGCGCCCGGCGCTCCATCGCCCAGTTCAAGCTCCGCGAGGGTATGTCGATCGGGGCGCGAGCGACGCTGCGCGGCGACCGCATGTGGGAGTTCCTGGACCGGCTGCTCACCATCGCGCTGCCCCGCATCAGGGACTTCCGCGGGCTGTCGCCGACCCAGTTCGACGGCAACGGCAACTACACGTTCGGTCTCAACGAGCAGTCGATGTTCCACGAGATCGAACCCGACTCGATCGACCGCCCGCGCGGCATGGACATCACGGTCGTGACGTCGGCGACCACCGACGAGGAGGGCCGGGCGCTGCTGCGGCGCTTGGGCTTCCCCTTCAAGGAGAGCTGATGGCGAAGAAGTCGCTGGTCCACAAGGCGGCGCGCAAGCCGAAGTTCGCCGTGCGTGCCTACACCCGCTGCCAGCGGTGCGGGCGGCCGCGCGCGGTGTTCCGGAAGTTCGGGCTCTGCCGGGTGTGCCTGCGCGAGATGGCCCACCGTGGCGAGCTGCCGGGCGTGAGCAAGAGCAGCTGGTAAGCACCAGCGAGGAACTTCGCCGCAGGCCCGGTGACGGGGACCACGGCGGGAGAGGACCCATGAGGTCGCCATGACGATGACCGACCCGATCGCAGACATGCTGACCCGTCTGCGCAACGCCAACTCGGCCTACCACGACCAGGTCGTGATGCCGCACTCCAAGCTCAAGGTGCACATCGCGGAGATCCTGCAGCGGGAGGGCTACATCACCGGCTTCCACACCGAGGATGCCCAGGTGGGCAGCTCCCTGGTGCTCGAACTGAAGTACGGCCCGAACCGGGAGCGCAGCATCGCCGGCCTGCGGCGGGTTTCCAAGCCCGGCCTGCGGGTGTACGCGAAGTCCACCTCGCTGCCGAAGGTGCTCGGCGGGCTCGGCGTGGCGATCATCTCGACCTCCACCGGGCTGCTGACCGACCGGCAGGCCGCCAAGCAGGGCGTGGGCGGGGAAGTCCTCGCCTACGTCTGGTGAGAGGGGAGCAGACGAGCATGTCGCGCATCGGAAAGCTGCCGATCACCGTCCCCGCCGGGGTGGACGTCACCATCGAAGGGCGCACCGTGACCGTGGCGGGACCCAGGGGCACCCTGTCCTACACCGTGAACGAGCCGATCACCGTCGAGCGGGACGGCGACAGCGGCGTCCTGCTGGTCAAGCGCCCCGACGAGGAGCGGCGCAGCAAGTCCCTACACGGGCTGTCCCGCACCCTGGTGAACAACATGATTGTCGGGGTCACGCAGGGATACGAGAAGCGGATGGAGATCCACGGCGTCGGGTACCGCGTGGTGCTCCGGGGCTCGGATCTGGAGTTCGCGCTCGGCTACAGCCACCCGGTCCCGGTCAAGGCACCCGACGGCATCACCTTCGCGGTCGAGAGCCCGACCCGGTTCTCCGTGGCAGGAATCGACAAGGAACAGGTCGGCGAGGTCGCCGCCAACATCCGCAAGCTGCGCAGGCCCGATCCGTACAAGGGCAAGGGCGTGCGATACGCGGGTGAGCGGATCCGCCGCAAGGTCGGGAAGACGGGTAAGTGACCATGGCTGATATCTCGACCCGGCGCAGGCTGTCGCGCGCGCGCCGGCACGTCCGGATCCGCAAGAAGATCAGCGGGACACCGGCGCGGCCGCGGCTCGTGGTGACCCGCTCGGCCCGGCATATCACGGTCCAGTTGGTAGACGACCTGGCCGGGCACACGCTGGCCTCGGCGTCCAGCCTCGAGGCCGACGTGCGTGCCCTCGACGGCGACAAGAAGGCAAGGGCTGCCAAGGTCGGATCGCTGGTAGCCGCACGGGCCAAGGACGTCGGGGTGACCGCGGTGATCTTCGACCGTGGCGGCCACGACTACCACGGCCGGATCGCGGCCCTGGCCGACGCGGCCCGCGAGGCGGGTCTGGAGTTCTGATGGCACGGACCGAGCACCAGCAGTACGCGAGTAACGGAAGGGACGCCTGATGCCTGGACGCATGCGGCGGGAAGGCGGGGGCGGCGAGCGCAGTGACCGCCGCGACCGCCGGGACGGTGGCCGCGGTGGGCCGGCCCAGCAGGAGAAGAACCCGAACCTGGAGCGCGTGGTCGCGATCAACCGCGTCGCCAAGGTGGTCAAGGGCGGCCGGCGCTTCAGCTTCACCGCGCTGGTCGTGGTGGGTGACGGCGACGGCATGGTCGGCGTCGGCTACGGCAAGGCCAAGGAGGTGCCTGCGGCGATCCAGAAGGGCGTGGAGGAGGCCAAGAAGAGCTTCTTCCGAGTCCCGCGGATCGCCGGCACCATCCCGCACCCGATCACGGGTGAGGCTGCGGCCGGCGTCGTGCTGCTCCGCCCGGCGAGCCCCGGTACCGGAGTCATCGCCGGCGGGCCGGTGCGCGCGGTGCTGGAGTGTGCCGGCGTGCACGACGTGCTGTCGAAGTCGCTGGGCAGTGACAACGCGATCAACATCGTGCACGCCACCGTGGCCGCGCTGAAGGGTCTGCAGCGTCCCGAGGAGGTGGCGGCCCGCCGCGGGCTGCCGATCGAGGACGTCGCCCCCGCCGGCATGCTGCGGGCGCGCGCCGGGCAGGGGGCGTGACGGTGCGGCTCAAAGTGACCCAGGTGCGCAGCACCATCGGCACCAAGCGCAACCAGCGTGAGACGCTGCGCTCGCTCGGGCTGCGCAGGATCCGGCAGTCCGTGGTGCGCGAGGACGACCCGCAGGTCCGCGGGATGATCGCCACCGTCCGCCACCTGGTGACGGTGGAGGAAGTCTCACAGGAGGTGGATGCCACGTGACCATCAAGATCCATCACCTGCGCCCCGCGCCGGGCGCGAGGACCGGCAAGACGAGGGTCGGTCGCGGCGAGGGGTCCAAGGGCAAGACCGCCGGGCGTGGCACGAAGGGCACCAAGGCCCGCAAGAACGTGCCGGCGGCCTTCGAGGGCGGGCAGATGCCGATCCACATGCGGCTGCCCAAGCTGAAGGGCTTCCGCAACCGGTTCCGCACCGAGTACCAGGTGGTCAACGTCGGCGACCTGGCGCGGCTGTTCCCGGACGGCGGCGCCGTCGGCCCGGCCGAGCTCGTGGCGGCCGGCGCCGTGCGCAAGGGCGCACCGGTGAAGGTCCTCGGCGACGGCGAGCTCGGCGGTGTCACGCTGGAGGTCACCGCGCAGGCGTTCTCCGGCTCCGCCCGGGAGAAGATCACCACCGCCGGTGGCAGCGCCACGCAGACGTGATCCCCGCCGGGGGTGTGCACAGCAGCAAACCGGCAGGCCTGAGGTCGGCTGTTAGAGTCAGCGCGAGGGCCGGGGCTGCACCGACTGCACGAACTGCCCGTCACCAACCTGTCGGCGGCCGATCCGCCGGCCACGCCAGGAGGTCTTGAGTGCTCGGCGCGTTCCGCTCGGCTCTGGCGACGCCGGACCTTCGCCGCAAGATCCTGTTCACGCTCGGGATCGTCATGGTGTACCGGCTGGGTGCCAGTACGCCCGCGCCGGGGGTCTCCTACGTCAACATCCAGCAGTGCCTCGAGCAGGCCGAGGGCGGCGCCAACCAGAACATCTACTCGCTGATCAACCTGTTCAGCGGCGGCGCGTTGCTGCAGCTGTCGGTGTTCGCGCTGGGCATCATCCCCTACATCACGGCGAGCATCATCGTCCAGCTGCTCACCGTGGTCATCCCGCGGTTCGAGCAGCTGAAGAAGGAAGGCCAGGCCGGCCAGGGCAAGCTCACCCAGTACACCCGTTACCTGACCATCGCGCTGGGGGTGCTGCAGTCCACCGGCATCGTCGCGTTGGCCGTCCGGGGCCAGCTGTTCCCGGACTGCAGCATCCCGCCGATCCCGGACGAGTCGGTGTTCAACCTGGTCGTCATCGTCGTGGTGATGACCGCGGGCACGGCCGTCATCATGTGGCTCGGTGAGCTGATCACCGAGCGAGGGGTCGGCAACGGGATGTCGTTGCTGATCTTCTGCTCGATCGCGGCCCGGATCCCGGCCGAGGGCAAGAACATCCTCGACCAGAACGGCCCGCTGGTGTTCGCGGTCGTCTGCGTCTTCGGCCTGGCGATCGTCACCAGCGTGGTGTTCGTCGAGCAGGGGCAGCGCCGCATCCCGGTGCAGTACGCCAAGCGCATGATCGGCCGCCGGATGTACGGCGGGACGTCGACCTACCTGCCGCTGAAGGTGAACCAGGCCGGCGTGATCCCGGTGATCTTCGGCTCCTCGCTGCTCTACCTGCCACAGCTGCTCTCGCAGCTGACCGGTTCGGCGACCGCGGGCGACCCGAGCTGGTGGCAGACCTTCATCCAGCGCCACCTGGTCGACCAGTCCAGCTGGGTGCACATCTCGCTGTACTTCATGCTGATCATCTTCTTCACGTACTTCTACGTCGCGATCACCTTCAACCCCGAGGACCGCGCCGAGGAGATGAAGAAGTTCGGCGGCTTCATCCCCGGCATCCGCCCGGGCCGGCCGACGTCGGAGTACCTCAGCTTCGTGCTGAGCCGGATCACCCTGCCCGGCTCGCTGTATCTGGGCACCGTGGCCGTGCTGCCCAACCTGTTCCTCGATCTCACCGGGGAGGGCCAGAACCAGAACTTCCCGTTCGGGGGTACTGCCGTGCTGATCCTGGTCGGTGTGGGGCTGAACACGGTGCAGCAGATCGAGAGCCAGCTGATGCAGCGCAACTACGAAGGGTTCCTCCGCTAGTGCGATTACTCCTCGTAGGCCCGCCGGGAGCGGGCAAGGGCACCCAGGCGACGGTCCTGAGCGAGCAGCTCGGGGTCCCGCACATCTCCACCGGGGACCTCTTCCGGGCCCACATCGGCGACGGGACCTCGCTGGGCCGGCAGGTCAAGGAGTACCTCGACGCGGGCTCCCTGGTGCCCGACGAGATCACCAACGAGCTGGTGGCCGAGCGGCTGGCGGAGCCCGACGTGGAGCCGGGCTTCGTGCTGGACGGTTTCCCCCGCAACGTCGCCCAGGCGAAGGTGCTGGCAGGGATCCTGGACGGGCTCGACTGCGAGCTCGACGCCGCATTGCAGCTCGACGTCCCGGAAGACGAGCTCGTCGAGCGGCTGCTCGCCCGCGGCCGGGACGACGACACCGAGGACGTGATCCGCAACCGCCAGCAGGTCTACCGGGAGGAGACCGCACCGCTGCTGGAGTACTACTCCGACCGGCTCATCACCGTTCCTGCCGTGGGATCCGTCGCGGACGTCACGGCGCGGGCGCTGGACGCGCTGCGTACGAGGACGTGACGGGCGGCGCTGTTCGCGCCGTGGTGCGAAAGCTGCGGGGGCGGACCATCGAGATCAAGACACCTGGCGAGCTGGATGCCATGCGGTCGGCCGGCGCCGTGGTGGCCCGCACGCTGCAGCTGCTCGAGCGCAGCGCCCGCCCGGGGGTGAGCACCGGCGAGCTGGACGAGGTGGCCGGGGACGCGATCCGGGATGCCGACGCGGTCCCGTCGTTCCTCGGCTACCACGGGTTCCCCGGTTCGATCTGCGCCTCGGTGAACCACCAGGTCGTGCACGGCATCCCGAGCCCGGAGCAGGTGCTGGCCGAGGGTGACCTGCTCTCGATCGACTGCGGCGCGATCCTGGACGGCTGGCACGGCGACGCGGCGATCACCGTCGAGGTCGGTGCGGTCGCCGATACCGACCGCAGGCTGTCGGCGGCCTGCCGCCGCGCCCTGGAAGCCGGTGTCGCGGCGGCGCTCCCGGGCGGCCGGCTGACCGACATCTCGCACGCCGTGGAGCGCGCGGTGCTCGCCGCCGCCGGCACCGACGGCGTGGAGTACGGCATCGTCGCCGACTACGGCGGGCACGGCATCGGCACGGCGATGCACATGGACCCGTTCCTGCCCAACGTCGGCAAGCCCGGCCGCGGCCCCAGGCTGGTGCCCGGCATGGCGCTGGCGATCGAGCCGATGCTCACCGCAGGCAGCCACCTGACCGAGGAGCTCGACGACGGCTGGACGGTCGTCACGCTCGACGGGTCACGCGCGGCGCACTGGGAGCACTCGGTGGCGATCACCGCCGACGGCCCGGTGGTCCTGACCGCGTAGCCACGCTCAGTGCGAGCGTCGTGAACGATTTCGGTAGCCCTGGCTACCGAAA
>JBOHGT010000202.1:0-2888 GCA_050700385.1 Pseudonocardiaceae bacterium
CGACCCGGGTGACCTCGTCGGCGAAGGAGGACAGCTGGTCGACCATGGTGTTGACGGTGCTCTTGAGTTCCAGGATCTCGCCGCGGGCGTCGACGGTGATCTTCTGGCTGAGGTCGCCCTTGGCCACCGCCGTGGCCACCTGGGCGATGTTGCGCACCTGGTCGGTCAGGTTGGCCGCCATCAGGTTGACCGCGTCGGTGAGGTCCTTCCAGGTTCCCGCGACGTTGGGTACTCCGGCCTGGCCGCCGAGGCGGCCCTCGGTCCCCACCTCGCGGGCCACCCGCGTCACCTCATCGGCGAACACCCGCAGCGTGTCGGTCAGCGAGTTGATCGTCTCAGCCAGCTCGGCGACCTCGCCCCTGGCGCTCACAGTGATCTTTCGGGCCAGGTCGCCCTCGGCGATCGCGGTCGCCGCCGAAGAGATCGACCGCACCTGGTTGGTCAGGTTGGAGGCCATCGTGTTGACCGAGTCGGTCAGCGCACGCCAGGTACCGGCGACACCTCGGACATCGGCTTGGCCGCCGAGCCGGCCCTCGGTGCCGACCTCTCGTGCGACCCGGGTGACCTCGTCGGCGAAGGAGGACAGCTGGTCGACCATGGTGTTCACGGTCCGGCCGATCCGCACGAACTCGCCGCGCAACGGCCGGCCCTCGATCTCCAGGGCCATGTGCTGGGACAGGTCGCCCTCAGCCACGGCGACGATGACCCGGGCGATCTCGGCGGTCGGTCGGGCGAGGTCGTCGATGAGGGAGTTGACCGCGTGGGCGCCCTCCGCCCAGGAACCGTCGAAGGCCTCCTCGTCCAACCGCTCGGTCATCCGGCCTTCCCGGCCGATCACGCGACTGACCCGCAGCAGGTCCCGGTTGCGTCGCTCCTGCAGGCCGACGACCTCGTTGAACCGGTCGACGACCTCGCCAGGGAGGCCGCTTCGCCGGGGGAGCCGGACCCGGAAGTCACCCGATTTGACCTGGACGAGGGCCTCGGCCAGTTCGGTGAGCAGCGTAGTGGAGGCGTCATCCGGGTGGACTTCGCTGGACGTCGCCTGCGTCGCCGGCCGGCGGGTAGTAGTCATCGATCCGTCCTTCCTCGTAAGGAGCATCACCGTGCCGGGCCGGTTCGGCACCTGCGCTTGCATACTCTGAACGACTCGGTGGACATTTGCACTCCTGAGTCTCGAGCTACGCTCCCGACCATGTCGACGCCGGTCAGCAAGTCGGACTCCGCCGACGGCCGGTTGCGCCGGATCGAGTCGGTCACCGACGCCGCGCTCGCCCACCTCGACGTCGAGGACCTCCTGGTCGAGCTGCTCGATGGGGTACGAGAGCTCCTTGCGGTCGACACAGCCGCTGTGCTCCTGCTCGACCCGTCCTCCCAGCATCTCGTCGCCACCGCCGCCAGGGGGCTCGAGGATGAGGTTCACCAGAGTTTCCGCATCCCGATCGGGAAGGGCTTCGCCGGCCGCATCGCGGCGGAGAAGCAGCCGGTGATCATCGAGACGGTCGATCACACCAACGTGCTCAACCCGATCCTGCGGGAGAAGGGGATCCGCTCCCTGCTCGGGGTGCCGCTGCTGACCGAAGGAACGGCTGTGGGTGTCCTTCACGTCGGTACGCTCTCCACCCGCCGGTTCACCGACGACGACGTCAGCCTCCTCGAGCTCGTGGCCGACCGGGTCGCCCTCGCCGCCCGGAGCCGGCGCTGCGAGGTCGATCGGGCTGCGGCTTCGGCGCTTCAGCGCAGCCTGCTGCCGGCGCGGCTGCCGGTTGTACCCGGCCTCGAGTTGGCCTCCCGTTACGTTCCGGGTGAGGCCGGCGGTGTCGGCGGCGACTGGTACGACGTATTCACCCTTCCGTCCGGCTGGCTGTGCGTCGTGATCGGAGACGTGGTCGGGCGCGGCCTTCGTGCCGCCATCGTGATGGGCCAGCTGCGCAGTGCGCTGCGCGCCTACGCTCTCGTCGGCGGCGATCCCACCGAGGTGCTCGGCAGGCTCGACCGGGAGGTGCAGCACTTCGAGCCCGAGGTGATGGCGACCGTGCTCTACGCGATGTTCGAGCCATCGTTCGAGCGGGTGCACCTGTCCTCGGCGGGCCACCCTGCGCCGGTGCTCGCCCTCCCCGACCAGCCAGTGGCGCTCGTCGACGTGCCGACCGACCCTCCGCTCGGGGTGCCCGTCGGGCTGCGACGCCGCACGAGCACCATCGAAGTGCCACGCGGCGCACTCATCTGCTTCTACACCGACGGCTTGGTGGAGCGCCGGGGCGCCTCGTTCGACGCGCGCCTCGAGCGCCTGTGCGAGTCGGTGGCCGCCGGCTCGGTCGACTCCGTCTGTGCGGCGGTGATGGCCGAGCTCGTGGGCGGTGATCCACCTGACGACGACGTTGCCGTGCTCGCATTGCGCCGCCAGGACAGTGGCGAGATCGGCCCGTTGGACCTCGTGGTGCCGGCGCAGCCATGGTCGCTGAGGGACATCCGCCTCGCGGTGCGCCGCTGGCTGTCGGCGGTCGGCGCCGCGTCGGATGCGGTTGCCGACCTGCTCGTCGCCGTCGGTGAAGCATGCGCCAACGCCGTCGAACACGCCTACGGACCCCGTGGCGGCACCGTGGCGGTGCATCTGGAGCTCCAGATGCCGGACGTGATCGCCACGGTCCGGGACACGGGCCATTGGCGCCCGCCCAGTGGTGAGAACCGGGGACGCGGGACGCTACTCATGCGGCAGTGCAGCCATGAGCTCCGCATCGATCATGGCCCTACTGGCACCGACGTCGTCATCCGTCGCCACCTCGCCGACCAGCGATCTCGATAAACCGCTGCGAACGTGAAGGTCGAGATCAACTCACCGCACTACTCGCGTAATCGAGTCAGAAGCGCAGTTCGGAGACGGTGTTGAG
>JBOHGT010000203.1:0-24387 GCA_050700385.1 Pseudonocardiaceae bacterium
CACAAGTTACGGCGGCCATAGCGGAGGGGAAACGCCCGGACCCATTCCGAACCCGGAAGCTAAGCCCTCCAGCGCCGATGGTACTGCACCCGACAGGATGTGGGAGAGTAGGACACCGCCGAACACAGCTTTCGCAAGCACGAAAGGGGCCTCCGGGAGATGGGGGCCCCTTTCGTGCGGTACGGGACGGAGGTAGGCGCCGTGGCGTCGGGAGATGGCGGGACCGGCAGCCGCTTCCGGGGGCCGGACTCTCGTCATGCCCGGGCGGGACGCAGCCCGAAGCGTCCGGAGCTCCCGGAGGGTGTGGACTCTGCCGACCTCGATGCGGAGGTTCGGCGCGAGTTGGGAACACTGCCGAGGGGCCTCGCAGATCTGGTCGGTGGCCACCTCGTGGCGGTCGGCCTTGCGCTCGACGATGATCCGGAGGAGGCGCTCGAGCACGCGCGTTTCGCGCGTAGTCGCGCCAGCAGGGTGGCTGCAGTGCGGGAGGCGGCAGGCCTCGCGGCGTACCGGGCCGGTGAGTGGAGCGAAGCTTTGGCGGAGCTGCGCGCCGCGCGGAGGTTGAGCGGTAGGCCGCAGCATCTGGCTGTGCTGGCGGACTGCGAGCGTGCCCTCGGCCGTCCGGAGCGGGCGTTGGAGATCGCGCGGAGTCCGGAAGCCGCCACGTTGGGCGTGGCGGACGCTATCGAGCTGCGGATCGTGGCCGCAGGCGCGCGCCGCGACCTGGGTCAGGCCGATGCGGCCGTGGTGGGGCTGCAGGGTCCGGAGCTGGACAGCACGAGCGACGAACCGTGGGTGGCCCGGCTGCGCTACGCCTACGCCGACAACCTGCTGGCCGCCGGCCGCACGGGCGAGGCGCTGCGGTGGTTCGTCGCCGCCGCGGACGCCGACGTCGACGAGGAGACCGATGCGGCGCAACGCGCCGTCGAGCTCGGCAGGCAGGAGTCCGGTGACGGCACTGTCGGGTGAGTACGACGGTGTGCTGCTGGATCTCGACGGCACCGTTTTCCGCGGGCGGGCCGTCGTGCCGGCCGCTCCGGATGCGATCGCCCGGGTTCGCCGCACCGGCACCGGCCTGGCGTTCGTGACGAACAACGCCGCCCGGAGCCCGGAGCAGGTCGCCGAGCACCTGGTGTCGGCGGGTATCGATGTGGCGACCGACGACGTGGTGACCAGCGCGCAGGCCGGCGCCGACGTGCTCGCGGCGCGGCTCGACGCCGGCAGCGCCGTCCTCGTGGTGGGCACCGAGGCGCTCGCCGCGGAGGTGTCGAGGGTGGGGCTGCGCCCGGTGCGTGCGGCGGAAGACGACCCCGCCGCCGTGGTGCAGGGCCACTCGACAGCGACCGGTTGGGCGGAGCTGGCAGAGGCCTGCCTGGCGATCCGGGCGGGCAGCCTCTGGGTGGCGTGCAACGTCGATGCCACCCTGCCGACCGAGCGCGGCAACGTGCCCGGCAACGGCGCGATGGTCGCCGCGCTGCGCGCCGCCACGAACGCCGAACCCGTGGTCGCCGGCAAGCCGCACCGTCCCCTCGTGGATGCGGCGATCGCCCGCCTGGGCGCGAGCCGCCCGCTGCTGGTCGGGGACCGCCTGGACACCGACATCGCCGGCGCCGGCGGTGCAGGGCTCGATTCCTTGCTGGTGCTCAGCGGCGTGAGCGATGCCGCCGCCGTGCTCGCCGCGCCGCAGGAGTCGCGGCCGACCTTTCTGGCCGGCGACGTCGCCGCGCTGGGCGAGGATACGGGCGCCGCGCGCATCGGTGAGCGCCCGGGCTGGTCGTGTGAGGTGACCGGCGGAACCCTGGTGCTGCACTGCACCGGGTCTGCGTCGGTTGACCCGCTCGATGCGTTGCGGGCGCTGTGCTCCCACTGGTGGGCCACCCGGGGCGGCCCGACCCCCGTGACCGGCGGGGACGCCGCTGCCACCGATGCGCTGCGTGCCCTGGGCCTGGGCGACGGACCGGGAGGGCGCGCTGCGGCCCAGCCGCCGGTGATCGGTTAGCGTGGAAGGGTCCCCGCAGGGGAGGAGAGCAGCAGGTGACGACGTCGCAGCCCCACCAGACGCTGCCCGACGAGCTCGAGCCCGATGCCGGCATCGCCGACGCACTCGCGGCCACCGACGGCCTCGACGCGGTCCCGGTCGCGGAGCACGTCACCCGGTTCCACACGCTGCACGAGTCGCTCACCGCGGCGCTGTCCACCATCGACGAGGTCTGAGGTGCCCCGGCGGGGCCGGCTGGACGCGGAGTTGGTGCGCCGTGGCCTGGCGCGCTCCCGCGACCACGCCGCCCGGCTGGTCGAGGCTGGCCGGGTCAGCGTGCGCGGGCTGCCGGCCCGCAAGCCGGCCACCGGTGTCGATCCGGACACGCCGCTGATCGTGCTAGCGGAGGCCGCCGGGCCGGATTGGGCCTCCCGTGGCGCACACAAACTGGTCGGAGCGCTGGAGGTGTTCGGCCCCGCGGGGCTCACGGTCGCCGGGAAGCGCTGCCTGGATGCCGGCGCCTCCACCGGAGGATTCACCGACGTGCTGCTGCACGGCGGCGCCGCGCAGGTCGTCGCCGTCGATGTCGGCTACGGGCAGCTCGCCTGGCGGCTGCGCACCGACCCGCGGGTGCAGGTGCACGACCGGACCAACGTGCGCACCCTCACCCCCGACGCCATCGGCGGCCCGGTCGAGCTGACCGTCGCCGACCTGTCGTTCATCTCGTTGCGGCTGGTGCTCCCGGCGCTGCTCGCCTGTACCACGGCCGGCGGTGACCTCGTGCCCATGGTCAAACCGCAGTTCGAGGTCGGTCGGGGCCGGCTGGGCAGCGGCGGCGTGGTGCGTGACCCGGGGTTGCGCGTGGCTGCGGTGCTCGATGTGGTGGTGGCCGCATCGGACCTCGGCGCCGGCCTGTGCGCCGTGATCGCCAGCCCGCTGCCCGGTCCGTCCGGCAACGTCGAGTACTTCCTGTGGCTGCGCCGCGGCGTCCGGGGGACCGAGGGGTCCGCAGCGGACCAGGTGCGCGCCGCGGTGCAGGGCGGGCCTCGATGAGCCCCGG
The DNA here is from genome assembly GCA_050700385.1 of Pseudonocardiaceae bacterium. Taxonomy (GTDB): domain Bacteria; phylum Actinomycetota; class Actinomycetes; order Mycobacteriales; family Pseudonocardiaceae; genus WHSY01. The sequence continues at coordinate 3,039 of JBOHGT010000203.1, forward strand.
GCGTGAGGCGCTGCTCGTGATGCGCAGCGGGCGTCCGGAGAACCTGCGAACCGCCGCGCAGGTCGGCAAGTGCCTGGCCGGGGTAGGCATGACACTGCGGATGCTCGCCGATGAGGCGGGCGAGCTCGGCCACTCCGGCGAGGTCCACGTCGTGCCGGCGGGCCCCGACGCCGCTGAGGGCACCGAGATCGTCGTGGTCCTCGGTGGCGACGGGACCCTGCTGCGGGGCGCGGAGCTCGCCCGGCCGACCGGGGTGCCAGTGCTCGGGGTGAACCTGGGTCGGGTCGGGTTTCTCGCCGAGGCCGACCGGGACGGTCTGGACGAAGCGATCGGTGCCGTCGCGCGCGGCGACTACACGGTCGACGAGCGGATGAGCATCGATATCACCGCTACCGTCAACGGCATCACCCTGGCCAGTACGTGGGCGCTCAACGAGGCGAGTGTGGAACGGCGCACCCGCGAGCGGATCCTCGAGGTCGTGCTCGAGGTCGACGGGCGCCCGGTCTCGGGCTTCGGGTGCGACGGGGTGCTCTGCGCGACCCCGACGGGTTCGACCGCCTACGCGTTCTCCGCGGGCGGGCCGGTGGTGTGGCCCGATGTCGACGCGCTGCTCGTGGTGCCCAGCAACGCGCACGCCCTGTTCGCCCGGCCGCTGGTGGTGTCCCCGGACTCGGTGGTGGCCGTCGAGGTCGACCCCTACGGGCACAGTGCGGTGCTGTGCTGCGACGGCAGGCGCACCATCGAGCTGCCCCCCGGATCGCGGGTCGAGGTGGTCCGCGGCGCCACCCCGGTGCGGCTGGTACTGCTGCAGGACAACCCGTTCACCGACCGGCTGGTGCGCAAGTTCGAGCTGCCCGTGCAGGGCTGGCGAGGTCCGGTGCGGCACTGACTCCTACGCGAGAGCTGCTTGCCGGGTCATCAGCACTCGACACCCGCCGATCGGGGAGGACCGCGTTAGGGTGCGGCGTGCTCACCGAGATGCGCATCCAGGGCCTCGGTGTCATCGACGAGGCCACGCTCGACCTGCACCCCGGTCTGACGGTGATCACCGGAGAGACCGGCGCCGGCAAGACGATGGTGGTCACCGGCCTGCACCTGCTCGGTGGCGGGCGGGCGGATGCCTCCCGGGTCCGCAGCGGCGCCGACCGCGCCGTCGTGGAGGGATGGTTTCGCCCGCCGCAGGGAAGTCCGGCCGCCGAGCTCGCCGAGGAGACCGGGGCGCGCACCGACGACGACGGCAGCCTCATCGCCAGCCGCACGGTGACCACCGACGGACGCTCCCGCGCGCACCTGGGCGGACGATCGGTGCCGGCCGGTGTACTCGCCGATCTCGCCGACGGCATGCTGGCGGTACACGGCCAGAACGACCAGCTGCGGCTGCTGCGGCCGGGCGAGCAGCGCGGCGTGCTGGACCGGTTCGCGGCCGACGCCGTCGCCCGCCCGTTGGCCGCATACCGGGAGGCACGCCGGGAGTGGGTCAGGATCGGCACCGAGCTGGCCGACCGCACCGAGCGGTCCCGGGAGCTCGCCAGGGAGTCGGACCTGCTGGGCCACGGGCTGGCCGAGATCGCCGCCGTGGATCCGCAGCCGGGGGAGGACGCGGCGCTCGTCGCCGAGGCGCGCCGGCTCGCCGACGTCGACCAGCTGCGGGAGACCGCGTCGGCGGCGCAGCTCGCGGTCTCGGGCGCCGCCGACGGCGACCCCGACACTCCCGGAGCGCTCGGCCTGACCGGCGAAGCCCGCCGCCGGCTGCAGGCCGCCGAGGACCCCGCGCTGCATGTGCTCGCTCCCCGGCTGGAGGAGGCCGCCACGCTGCTGGCCGACGTGGGCGCCGAGCTGGGCGCCTACCTCGACGGGCTGGACGCCGACCCGGCCAGGCTCGAGCAGGTGCTCGCCCGCCAGTCCGAGCTCAAGGCGCTCACCCGCAAGTACGCCGCCGACGTCGACGGCGTGCTGGACTGGGCCGCGCAGGCCCGGGCGCGCCGCGACGAGCTGGACACCTCCGAGGACACCCTGGTGACGCTGGCGGCCCGCCGCGACAAGCTGGCCGTCGAGGTCGCGCACCACGCGGCGGAGCTCTCCGACGCCCGCTCGGCCGCGGCCCGGGCGCTCGCCGATGCCGTCACCGCCGAGCTGGCGGGTCTCGCGATGGCGCAAGCCGTGCTGGATGTCACCGTCATCCCCGCGCCGGCCCAGCCGAGGGACCCGTACGCGGTCACCGTCGCGGGCGAGGTGCGCCACGCCGGGCCGGACGGCACCGATGAGGTGGAGCTGCGGCTGGCCCCGCACCCCGGTGCCGACCCGCTGCCCGTACACAAGGGGGCCTCCGGCGGCGAGCTGTCCCGCGTCATGCTCGCGCTCGAGGTGGTGCTCGCCGGCGCGGACCCGGTGCCCACCCTCGTGTTCGACGAGGTCGATGCCGGGGTCGGAGGGCGTGCGGCGGTGGAGATCGGGCGGCGGCTGGCCCGGCTCGCCCGCAGCCACCAGGTCGTCGTCGTCACGCACCTGCCGCAGGTCGCCGCTTACGCCGACCGGCACCTGATGGTGGACAAGGTCACCTATACCACGGGTCTGACCCGCAGCGGCGTCCGGGAACTCGAGGGTGAGACGAGGGTGGTCGAGCTCGCGCGCATGCTCGCCGGGATGGACGACACCGAGACCGGCCGTGCCCACGCCGAGGAGCTGCTCGCCGCGGCCGCGTCCGACAAGCGCACACACCGCCGCGCGAGCTGAGGGTCGGGTCGGCGCGCCTACCGGACCCGCCCGGTTCCCTTTGTCACCATCGGGACATGAAGCTCTCCGGACTGCTGACCCGCGATGCGGCGCTGCCCGGCACCACCGGCGTCGCCAGGGTGGGCCGCCGCACCAGCGTGCTGCTCCGCCGGATCGGCCCGGGTGACATCGCCGTCCTCGACCAGGTCGATCTCGACCGGCGGACGGCGGACGCGCTGGTGGACGCCGAGGTGGCGGGTGTGGTCAACGCCGCACCCTCGATCTCGGGCCGGTTCCCGAACCTCGGCCCGGAGGTCCTGATCAACGCCGGCATCACCCTCGTCGACGGGGTCGGCTCCGAGGTGCTGCGCAACATCAGGGACGGCACGAAGCTCCGGCTGCACGACGGGGTGGTCTACGCGGGCGAGAAGGAACTGGCCCGTGGCGCCGAGCAGACCGCTGACTCGATCGCCGATCTCATGATCGAGTCCAAGTCGGGGGTATCCGCCCAGCTCGAGGCATTCTCCGCTAACACCATCGAGTTCCTTCGCCACGAACGGTCGCTGATCCTCGACGGCGTCGGGGTGCCCGAGGTGGACGTCGCGATCGAGGGCAGGCAGGTGCTCGTGGTCGCAGCCGGTTACGACCACACCGAGGATCTGCGAGCGCTGCGGCACTTCATCCGCGAGTGCCAGCCCGTGCTGATCGGTGTCGAGGGCGGAGCGGACGCGCTGCGTGGCGCAGGGCACCGGCCTCACATCATCGTGGGCGACCCGCACCAGGTCGGCACCGAGGCGCTCGAGTGCGGCGCCGAGGTGGTGGTACCCGCCCAACCGGACGGGCACGCTCCCGGGCTGGAACGGATCCGGGATCTCGGTATCGGCGCGGTCACCTTCCCCGCGGCGGCCAACCCGGAGGACCTCGCGCTGCTGCTGGCCGACGCGCACGGCGCCTCCCTGGTGATCACGGTGGGCTTCCAGGCGACGCTGGCAGAGTTCCTGGACCGCGGCCGCTCCGGTTCGAACCCGTCCACGTTCCTCACCCGGCTACGGCTGGGAAGCAAGCTGGTGGATGGCAAGGCCGTCGCGAGCCTGCACCGCACCCGGGTGTCGGTCGGCGCGGTGGTGCTGATGGTGGCCGCCGCGCTGGTGGCGGTCGCCGCCGCGATGTTCGTCTCCGATGTGGAGGGCACCTACACCGGACTCGTCGGCGACGCCGTCACGAACAGCTGGAACGCTCTCGTCTCCTGGGTCGAGGGGCTGGCCTAGGCCGTGATGTCGGCCGTGATGTCGCTGCGCTACCGACCGGCGAGACGGGGCTTCACGCGCGTAGCGATGTTACCGTGAAGCTCCGTGGTCGGTGGCTCGCCGCCCGCCGCAGCTGAACCGGCTCCCCACGACGGGCCGGTCGAAGACCACGGGAGAGGCCTTGGTGCAGCACGTCGGCCCGACCAGGCATCTGTTCGTCACCGGGGGCGTCGCCTCCTCGCTGGGCAAGGGGCTCACCGCGTCCAGCCTCGGCCAGCTGCTCACAGCCCGCGGCCTGCGGGTGACGATGCAGAAGCTCGATCCCTACCTCAACGTGGACCCGGGGACGATGAACCCGTTCCAGCACGGGGAGGTGTTCGTCACCGACGACGGCGCCGAGACCGATCTGGACATCGGGCACTACGAGCGGTTCCTGGACCGCGACCTGGGCCGCAACGCCAACGTCACCACCGGCCAGATCTACTCCGCCGTGATCGCCAAGGAGCGGCGCGGGGAGTACCTCGGCGACACCGTGCAGGTCATCCCGCACATCACTGACGAGATCAAGGCCCGGATCGTCGCGATGGCTCGAGAGGATTCGACGCCAGCCGACGCCGGCCGGCCGCCGGATGTCGTCATCACCGAGGTGGGGGGCACTGTCGGCGACATCGAGTCGCTGCCGTTCCTCGAGGCCGCGCGGCAGGTCCGTCACGACGTCGGCCGGGACAACTGCTTCTTCCTGCACGTCTCGCTGGTGCCGTACCTCGCCCCGTCCGGGGAGCTGAAGACCAAGCCCACCCAGCACTCGGTGGCGGCGCTGCGCAACATCGGTATCCAGCCCGACGCACTGGTCTGCCGGGCGGACCGGGAGATCGCCGACGGCCTCAAGCGCAAGATCGCGCTGATGTGCGATGTGGACACCGATGGGGTGGTCGCGGCCCCGGACGCACCGTCGATCTACGACATCCCTAAGGTGCTGCACGCCGAGGGGCTGGACGCCTACGTGGTGCGCCGGCTGGGCCTGCCGTTCCGGGACGTCGACTGGACAGTGTGGGGCGACCTGCTCGACCGGGTGCACGACCCCACGGAGACGGTGCGTATCGCGCTGGTCGGCAAGTACGTCGACCTGCCGGATGCCTACCTGTCGGTCACCGAGGCGCTGCGCGCCGGGGGCTTCGCCCACCGCGCCCGTGTCGAGGTCGTCTGGGTCCCCGCCGACACCTGCGACACCCCTGCGGGCGCCGAGGCGGCGCTGCACGGCGTGGACGGGGTGCTGGTGCCCGGCGGTTTCGGGGTGCGCGGGATCGAGGGCAAGATCGGAGCGTTGCACCATGCCCGAACCAGTGGCATCCCCGCAGTGGGGCTGTGCCTGGGCCTGCAGTGCATGGTGATCGAGGCCGCCCGCCACCTGGCCGGGCTGGACGGCGCGGGATCCTCGGAGTTCGACGAGGCCACCCCGCACGCGGTCATCTCGACGATGGCCGACCAGACCGACGTGGTCGCTGGTGAGCGGGACATGGGGGGCACGATGCGGCTCGGGGCCTACCCAGCGGTGCTGGTGCACGGGTCGGTGGTGGCCAGGGCCTACGGCGGCACGGAGGTCTCCGAGCGGCACCGGCACCGCTACGAGGTGAACAACGGCTACCGGGACAAGCTCGCCGCGGCCGGCCTGGTCGTCAGCGGCACCTCACCGGACGGTCATCTCGTGGAGTTCGTGGAGCTGCCACCCGCCACCCACCCGTTCTTCGTCGGGACCCAGGCGCACCCTGAGCTCAAGAGCCGTCCGACCCGCCCCCACCCGCTGTTTGCCGCCTTCGTCAAGGCGGCCCTGGACTACCGCGCGGTGGACCGGCTCCCGGTGGAGCTGCCCCGGACCGCGGGGGCCCGCCGGTGAGCCACGACTTCCCCGTAGCGGACAGCGAGACGCTGCACGTCGGCCGGGTGATGGCGCTGCGCATGGATCAGGTGGTCATGCCTGGTGGGCGTACCGCGGCGCGGGAGGTGGTGGAGCACTGCGGGGCCGTCGCGATCGTGCCGCTCGATGACGAGCGGCGGGTCGTCATGATCCATCAGTACCGGCACGCGGTCGGGCGCCGGCTCTGGGAGCTGCCCGCCGGGCTGCTCGACGAGCCGGGCGAGGACCCGCTCGACACGGCGCGCCGCGAGCTGGCGGAGGAGACCGGGCTGGCCGCCGCGGACTGGTCGCTGCTCGTCGATGTCGTCGCGTCACCGGGGTTCACCGACGAGTCGGTGCGGGTGTTCCTGGCCCGTGCGCTGACCGAGGTGGATAGGCCCGAGGGCGACGACGACGAGGAGGCCGAGCTGATGGTCGACCGTGTGCCGCTGGAGGACGCGCTACATCAGGTGCTCGCAGGCGAGATCGTCAACGCCTCCACCGTCGGCGGCCTGCTGGCCACGCACGCGGTGCTCGCCGGCGTGGCACCGACCCGGCCGCTGCACGCTCCCTGGCGAGACCGTCCCACCCGGTTCGCCGCTCGCCGCGGCTGAGTTCTCGACCGCGTCAGCTGCGCAGCTGCCGGCCCTGGCCGTCGGTGCCGCCCTGCGCGAGGATCACGATCCCGTCGATGAGGCACCAGATGACACCCACACCGCAGAGCAGGGACAGCAGCAGCTGGGCGACCGCGGTCCCCACGTCGCCGGTGTAGAACCGGCCGATCCCGATCGGGACCAAGATCTGCAGCAGCCCTGCGGCGAGCCTCGACTTGTCGGACAGCGGCCGACCGAACTCGTCGTAGCCGTACGGCGCCGCATACGCTGCCGGGTAGCCGGTCGCAGGCGCCGGGAAGGCGAGTGCCGGCGGCTGGTTCGCCGCTGGCGGCAGCCGGGGCGGTTGCCGGTAATGCGGGGCGGGCAGGTCGACGAACAGCGCGTCGAGCTCGCCAGCGGTACGCGCAGCCACCGCGCGGTCCACCCGCTCGGTGTACTCACCCACGTCCAGGTGCCCGGTGGACAGATGCTCGCCGAGTACGCGGATTGCGGCTTCCCGCTCCGCGGTGCCCACCCGGATGCGCCCGTCCTGCCCCTCGACCACGACGCAACGGTACCGCTGCCCGTCAACGGATCATGGCGGCTCCCGGCGTCACGCCGATGGCTCTAGTCTTCGGTCACCGGCCTGCCGACCCGCAGGACGGGACATGCCCGGCACACCCTGCCGGGCCGGCGAGACCGCCCGGTGACCAACCGGGCTCGAACAGGGAGGCACATCGCGGTGAAGATCGGTGTCCCACGCGAGTTGAAGAACCACGAGTACCGGGTGGCGATCACACCCGCAGGGGTGCTCGAACTTGTCGGGCGCGGTCACCAGGTGATCCTCGAGCATCATGCGGGCGTCGGGTCGGCGTTCCCGGACGAGGACTACGTCCGCGCCGGCGCGCGGATCGTCCCCGGCGCCGACGACGTGTGGGGCGAGGCCGAGCTCGTGCTCAAGGTGAAGGAGCCGGTGGCCCAGGAGCACCACCGGATGCGCAAGGGCCAGATGTTGTTCACCTACCTGCACCTGGCCGCGTCGCCCGAGTGCACCCGAGCCCTGGTCGGCTCGGGGATCGACGCGGTGGCCTACGAGACGGTGCAGCTGCCCGACGGGTCGCTGCCGCTGCTCGCCCCGATGAGCGAGGTGGCAGGGCGGATGGCGCCGCAGGTCGGCGCGCACTGCCTGGAACGGGCCCAGGGCGGCCGCGGGGTCCTGCTCGGCGGGGTGTCCGGGGTACCCGCGGGCAAGGTCGCGGTGATCGGTGCCGGGGTGTCCGGGATGAACGCGGCAACTATCGCGCTCGGGTTACAGGCCGAGGTGATGGTGCTCGACACCAATATCAACCGGCTGCGCCAGATCGACTTCGGCTACCGCGGGCACCTGCAGACGATCGCCTCCAATGCCTACGAGGTGGAGAAGGCCTGCCTGTGGGCCGACCTCGTGATCGGCGCGGTGCTGGTGCCAGGGGCGAAGACGCCGACGCTGGTGAGCAACGACCTGGTGCGCCGGATGCGGCCGGGCTCGGCGCTGGTGGACATCGCGATCGACCAGGGCGGCTGCTTCGCCGACTCGCGGCCGACCACGCACGCCGATCCCACGTTCGCCGTCCACGACTCGCTCTTCTACTGCGTGGCGAACATGCCCGGAGCGGTGCCGCACACCTCCACCTGGGCGCTGACCAACGTCACGCTGCCCTACGTCTGCGCGCTGGCCGGCAAGGGCCTGCGGCGGGCTGCGCACGAAGACCCGTCGCTTGCCCGCGGCGTCAACGTGGTCGGTGGCCACGTGGTGCTCGCCGAGGTCGCTCGAGCACATGACCTCGAGTACGTACCGCTCGCGGAGGCTCTGGGGTGAGCGTCTGAGCCCGACCGGCCGTCCCGGCGCTCCCGCGGAACCCGACCCGCGGGAGCATCCCGAGCGGCCCGCCGCCCCCGGCTTGCGAGTCACCATCGGCGGCTACCTGGATCACCTCGCGGTGGAGCGCGGCACCGCCCGCAACACCCTGGACTCCTACTCCCGCGACCTGCGCCGTTACGCCGCCCACCTCACCGCCGCCGGCGTCACCGGTCTCGCGGAGGTCACCGAGCAGCACGTCACCGGGTTTCTCGCCGCGCTGCGCGAGGGCAGCGACGGGCACCGCCCGCTGGCGTCCTCGTCAGCGGCCCGCGCCCTGATCGCGGCGAGGGGGCTGCACCGCTTCGCCCACCGGGAGGGCCTCGTCGAGGTGGACGTCGCCGCCGGTGTGCACCCGCCCAGCCCGCCCAAGCGGCTGCCCAAGGCGCTGGGCGTGAGCGAGGTGCTGCGGCTGCTGGAGACGCCGGACGGGTCGACACGGGGGTTGCGCGACCGTGCCCTGCTGGAAATGCTGTACTCCACCGGCGCCCGGATCTCCGAGGCCGTGGGACTCGACATCGACGACGTCGATACCGAGGGGCGGACGGTGCTGCTACGCGGCAAGGGCGGCAAGCAGCGCCTGGTGCCGGTGGGCCGACCGGCGCTGGCGGCGCTCGACGCCTACCTCGTGCGGGCCCGCCCCGCGTTCGCCGCGCGGGGTCGGGGTAGCGCCGCGGTGTTCCTCAACGCGCGTGGAGCCCGGCTGTCCCGGCAGAGTGCGTGGGCCGTGCTGCGGGAGGCCGCCGACCGAGCCGGCATTACCGCGGCGGTCTCGCCGCACACGCTGCGGCACTCGTTCGCGACCCACCTGCTGGAGGGTGGCGCGGACGTCCGGGTAGTGCAGGAGCTGCTCGGGCACGCCTCGGTGACGACCACCCAGGTCTACACTCTGGTGACCGTCGATACGCTGCGCGAGGTCTACGCCACCGCGCACCCGCGAGCCCGCGACTGAACCAACGGCTCGTGAGTGATTCCGGTAGCCAGGGCTACCGAAATCATTCACGAGCCTCCGGACCGGCATGGCGCGTTGAAGCGGTTGCGGGCCGCCGCATAGGCTCGCGCCGACAACCCGTGCCGGGAAGGGGATCTGGCTCCATGTCGACTTGGACGTCGGCGCAGCAGCCGCTGGGCGTGCCGCGCCCGCCCGTGCCGGACGACGAGCCCGACGTCGAGGAGGCCGAGGCGGGCCCGACCGGTCGCGCCCGCCGCGCGGTGCCGCAGCCCGAGCCACTGGACCGGCACGGTCCCGCCCGGGTGGTGGCGATATGCAACCAGAAGGGTGGCGTGGGCAAGACCACCTCCACGATCAATCTCGGTGCGGCGTTGACCGAGTACGGGCGGCGGGTGCTGCTGGTGGACTTCGACCCGCAGGGTGCGCTCTCGGTGGGGCTGGGGATAGCGCCGCACCAGCTGCAGCAGACCATCTACAACCTGATCATGGAGCCGGACAGCTCGATCGACGACGTGATACTGCCCACCGGCGTCGATAGCATGGACCTGCTGCCCAGCAACATCGACCTTTCCGCCGCCGAGGTGCAGCTGGTCACCGAGGTGGGTCGGGAGCAGACCCTGGCCCGCACCATCGCGCCGGTGCTCGACCACTACGACTTCGTGCTGGTCGACTGCCAGCCGTCGCTGGGCCTGCTCACAGTCAACTCGCTGACCTGCGCCGACGGCGTGGTGATCCCGCTGGAGTGCGAGTTCTTCAGCTTACGCGGTGTGGCGCTGCTCATCGACACCATCGAGAAGGTGCGGGAGCGGCTCAACCCCAAGCTCGAGATCATCGGCATCCTCGCCACCATGTACGACCCGCGTACGCTGCACGCCAGGGAGGTGATGTCGCGCGTGGCGGAGGCCTTCGGGGACATCGTCTTCGACACCGTGATCAACCGCACGGTCCGGTTCCCGGAGACGACCGTGGCCGGCGAGCCGATCACCCGCTGGGCGCCCAAGTCGGCGGGCGCCAAGGCGTACCGCGCGCTGGCCCGTGAGGTGATCGCCCGGTGAACCCGCCCCGCGGGACCGACCCGGGGTGACGGCGGTGCAGGACGCGGTGACCGGCGACTCCGCCGCCGAGGAACTGCCGCACGGCCGCTTCATGGTCCGGCTGGACAACTTCGAGGGACCGTTCGACCTGCTGCTGCAGCTGATCTCGCAGCAGCAGATGGACGTCACCGAGGTGGCGCTGCACCGGGTGACCGACGAGTTCATCGCCCACCTGCGGGTGCTCGGCGACTCCTTCGACCTTGACGAGACCACCGGGTTCCTGGTCGTCGCCGCGACCCTGCTCGATCTCAAGGCTGCTCGCCTGCTGCCGGCAGCCGAGGTCGAGAACGAGGACGATCTCGCGCTGCTCGAGGCTCGTGACCTGCTGTTCGCCCGGCTGCTGCAGTACCGGGCCTACAAGCAGGTCGCGTCGCTGTTCGCGGAGCTGGAGACCGGCGCGCTGCGCCGCTACCCCCGCTCGGTGGCGCTGGAGGACCGCTTCGCCGGGTTGTTGCCGGAGGTGATGCTCGGTGTCGACGCCGCGCGGTTCGCCGAGCTCGCGGCGGCGGTATTCCGGCCCAAGCCGCCCCCGGTGGTCTCGCTGGAGCATCTGCGCGCGAACAACGTGTCGGTGCGCGAGCACGCGGCGCTGCTGCGCAGCAGGCTGGCGGCCGAAGGGCAGGCCAGCTTCCGGATGCTGGTGGCCGACTGCGAGCACACCATGGAGGTGGTGGCCCGGTTCCTGGCACTGCTGGATCTCTACCGCGACTCGGTCGTGGCGTTCGACCAGGTCGACCCGCTGGGCGAGCTGCACGTCCGCTGGATCGGCGGGCCACCCGAGCAGGTCGACACCGAGGCGGCTGCCGCCGACGAGGACGAGGACTACGGATGACCGAGCCGACACCGACCACGGCGCAGGCGGCGGAGGAGCCGACCGCGCTGCCGGACCTCACCGGCGACGGGGCGCTGGATGCGGCGCTGGAGGCGTTGCTGCTCGTCGTCGACTCCCCGGTGAGCGAGGAAGCGCTCGCCGGTGCGCTGGACCAGCCCGTGCCGCGAGTGACCGATGCGCTGCACGGGCTGGCCGGGGGGTACACGGAGGGCGCGCGCGGCATCGACCTGCGGCGGGTCGGCGACGGGTGGCGCTTCTACACCCGCGATGTGCACGCGCCATTCGTGGAGCGGCTGCTGCTCGACGGCCAGCGCGCCAAGCTGACCCGCGCGGCGCTGGAGACACTCGCGGTGGTGGCCTACCGGCAGCCGGTCACCCGGTCCCGGGTGGCGGCGGTGCGTGGCGTCAATGTCGACGGCGTGATGCGCACCCTGCTGGCCCGGGGACTGGTCGAGGAGACCGGCAGCGACCCCGACACCCAGGGCATGCTGTACCGCACCACCGAGCTGTTCCTGGAGCGGCTGGGCCTGTCGTCGCTGGAGGAGCTCCCACCGATCGCGCCGCTGCTGCCTGACGTGGATGCCATCGACGATGGCCCGCTCTGAGCAGCCGGTCCGGTTGCAGAAGGTGCTCGCGCAGGCCAGCGTCGCCTCGCGGCGCGCGGCCGAGCAGATGATCGCGGCCGGCCGGGTGAGCGTGGACGGCGTGGTGGTCCGGGAGATGGGGGTGCGGGTGGATCCCCAGCAGGCCGTGATCCACGTAGACGGCATGCGGCTGGAGCTGCGCTCCGACGTGGTGCACCTGGCGCTGAACAAGCCGCGCGGCGTGCACTCGACCATGTCCGACGACCGCGGTCGACCCTGCGTCGGGGACTACGTGGCCGGCCGGGCGCAGCGGCTGTTCCACGTCGGGCGGCTCGACGCCGACACCGAGGGCCTGCTGCTGCTCACCAACGACGGCGAACTCGCGCACCGGCTGATGCACCCGTCCTACCAGGTGCTCAAGACTTACCTGGCCGAGGTGCCCGCACCGGTGCCGCGCGAGCTCGGGCGGCAGCTACGGGCAGGAGTGGAGCTCGACGACGGCCCGGTGGCGGTGGATTCCTTCCGGCTGCTGCAGGCGTTGCCCGGCAGGGCGCTCGTCGAGGTGGTGTTGCACGAGGGACGCAAGCACGTGGTGCGCCGGTTGCTCGCCGAGGTCGGGCACCCCGTCGAGCGGCTGGTGCGGACCGCGGTCGGGGAGCTGCGGCTCGGCGAGCAGCACCCCGGCACCGTCCGGGAACTCTCCCGCGCCGAGGTCGGGTCGCTTTACCGGGCCGTCGGGCTGTAGCGCGCTCAGCGGCTGGCGACGCGGCGGTAGCGGGCCACCGTCAAGGGCATGAACACCGCGATGATCGTGACGCAGCACACCGCGGCGTAGAACACCGGGTTCTCACCCGCCCAGCCGTCCGGGAGCGGGAAGCCCGGCGGTGCGGCGTTGCCGAACAGGTCGCGGCTCGCCTGGGCGACCGCGCTGACCGGGTTCCACTCGGCCATTACCCGCAGCACGGACGGCAGGCTGCCGACCGGGACGAAGGCCGAGGAGATGAAGGTGAACGGGAACAGCCAGATCAGCCCCGCGCTCTGCGCCACCTCCACGGTGCGCGCCAGCAGCCCGACCAGCGCCCCGATCCACGACATCGCGAAGGAGAACAGCAGCAGCAGCCCGAACGCGAGCGCCGCGTCGAGCACGTCGCCGCGGATCCGCCAGCCCACGAGCAGGCCGGTGACGCTCATCACCACCAGGGTCAGCGCGCTGACTCCGAGGTCGGCGGTGGTGCGGCCGAGGATGACGGCGAGTCGGGACATCGGCAGCGAGCGGAACCGGTCGATGATGCCCTTCTGCAGGTCGTTGGCCAGTCCGATCGTGGTGAAGAAGACGTTGAACGCCACCGTCTGGGCGAAGATGCCAGCGATGAGCCACTCGCGGTAGTCACCACCGCCGAGCATGCCGCCGAAGACGTAGGCGAACAGCAGCACGAACATGATCGGCTGGATCGTGCTCGAGAGCAACGCGTCGGGGATCCGGCGGATGTTGAGCGCGTTTCGCCAGGTGATGATGCTGCTGTCACGCAGCACCTGCGTCACCGAGGTCATGACGCCGCCGTTGGAACGAGCGGGAACGAGTGCGTCGGCGGTCATGCCGGGGCTCCTTGGGTGGTGGTGACCGCCGGGTCCTCCTCGGCGACGTGCCCGGTGAGGGCGAGGAAGACGTCGTCCAGCGTGGGGCGGTGCAGGCCGACGTCCACCACCGCGATGCTCTCCAGGTCCAGTTGGCGCAGCGTCTCCACCAGCGACTTCGCCCCGCCGTCGACGACGATATCGACACGCCGGGCCGGCTCGTCGACCGTCGGTTCACCGACGCCGATCCCGGCGAGGATCCGCGCGGCGTCGGCAAGGTGGATCGGGTCCTCGAGCACGAGCTCGAGCCGCTCGCCGCCGACCTGGGCCTTGAGCTCGTCGGAGCTGCCGCGGGCGATCACCCGCCCGTGGTCGAGCACCGCGATGGTGTCGGCCAGCCGGTCGGCCTCCTCGAGGTACTGCGTGGTGAGCAGCACGCTCGCTCCGTCGGTGACGAGCTCGCCGATCACCTCCCAAGCGTCCATCCGGCCCCGCGGGTCCAGCCCCGTGGTGGGCTCGTCGAGGAACACGACCGGCGGTGCGGCGACCAGCGCGCCGGCGAGGTCCAGGCGACGGCGCATCCCTCCGGAGTAGCCCTTGGCAGGCCGCTCGGCCGCCTCTTCGAGGCGGAACCGGGCCAGCAGCTGGCGGGCTCTCGCCCGGGCGTCGCGCCGCGACATCCCGTAGAGCAGCGCGACCATGACGAGGTTCTCGAACCCGGTGAGCTGCTCGTCGACGGCCGCGAACTGGCCGGACAGCCCGATCCGACGTCGTACCCCGTCCGGGTCGGCGAGGACATCCACGCCGGCGACGGTGGCGCGACCGGAGTCGGGCCGCAGCAGCGTGGACAGGATGCGCACGCAGGTCGTCTTGCCGGCACCGTTCGGGCCGAGCAGCGCCAGCACGGTGCCGGTCGGGATCTGCAGGTCGATGCCGTCGAGCGCGCGAGTGGACCCGAAGGTCTTCACCAGCCCTCCGGCCTCGATCGCGAGTGGGGGCATGCCTTCTCCCTGGACGAGTGTGTGAGCGGATCTCCCAGCCACGACGGTATCCGCGGGCACCGACGAAACGCGCGGGGATTTCGCTCAGGGCGAGCCGGACGGGGTGCCCGACGTCACCGTCGGCCCCGTGGCCGGGCCGCGACGGGTCCAGCCACGCGGCGCCGTCCACCGCATGACGGGCTCGACCGCGCGGGCTGCGACCGGCCCGAGGATCGCCATGAGCAGCACGTAGGCGGTGGCCAGCGGGGCCAGCGCCGGATCGACCGCGCCGGAGGTGACCGCGAGCCCGGCGATGACGATGGAGAACTCGCCGCGGGCGACCAGCGCCGCACCGGCCCGGAAACGGCCCACCCTGCCGATGCCCTGGGCGCGCGCGGCCCACCAGCCAGTCCCGATCTTGGTGATGGTGGTCACGACGGCCAGCGCGACGGCGACCCCGAGCAGCGGGGGGATCATGCGCGGGTCGGTATTGAGCCCGAAGACGACGAAGAACATCGCCGCGAAAAGGTCTCGCAGCGGTTCCAGGAGCTTCGCCGCGTTCTCCGCGGTGGAGCCGGAGATCGCGATGCCGAGCAGGAAGGCCCCGACTGCAGCGGAGACGCCCAGCTCGGCGGCGATGCCCGCGACCAGCAGTGCGGCACCGAGCACCCGGAGCAGGAACACCTCGGGGACCGGGGAGTCGACGATCGCCGAGACGATCCGGCCGTAGCGCAGCGCGACGACCAGCACGACGGTGATCGCAGCGAGGGCGATGCCGACCGCGGAGAGCCCGCCGAGCAGCCCCACGCCGACCAGCAGCGTGGTGAGGATCGGCAGGTACACCGCCATGGCCAGGTCCTCCATGACCAGGACAGACAGCACCACGGGGGTCTCCCGGTTGCCCAGCCGCCCCAGGTCGCTGAGTACCTTCGCGACGATGCCGGAGGAGGACACCCAGGTGACCCCGGCCATCACAAGCGCGGCAACCGGCCCCCAGCCCAGCAACAACGCCACCACCGCGCCGGGTGCCGCGTTGAGCACCGCGTCGACGATCCCGGCCAGCCACGACCGGCGCAGCCCGGTGATGAGCTCGCTCGCCGAGTACTCCAGGCCGAGCAGCAGCAGGAGCAGCACGACGCCGATCTCCGAGGAGATCGTGGTGAACTCCTCGATGCCCTCGAGCGGGACCAGACCCCCCTGCCCGAAGGCCAGCCCACCGAGCAGGTAGAGCGGGATCGGCGAGATCCCGATCCGGCGGGCCAGCCTGCCCAGCACCCCGAGCCCGAAGAAGATCGCACCGAGCTGCGCCAGCGCCAGCCCCGTCGCATGCATCCCTGCGCCCTCCCGCCCCGGCGGTCAACCCTGCTCGAGGATCTGGGTGGCCTGCTGGAGGCCGTCGATGGTGCCCACCATCACGATGAGGTCGCCCTCGAGGAAGCCGAAGTCGGGTCGGGGTGAGGGCGTCACCACGCCCTGCCGCACCACCGCTACCACGGAGACGCCGGTACGCGTGCGCATCGCGGTATCCCCGAGGCTCCGCCCGTCATAGGGCGAGTTCGGCGAGATCGGCACCTGGATCGTGGTGATGCCCTCCAGCGCGCGCTGTTCCTCGGCGAGTTGGCTGACCAGCTGCGGCGCTCCGAGCAGGCTCGCCAGGGTGTTGCTCTCCTCGCCGGTCAGCGGGATCGACGCGGCAATCGTGTCCGGATCGTCGGCGTCGGACAGGATGAGCTCCACATGGCCGTCCCGGTGTGCGATCACACCGATCCGCTGCCCGGAGCGGGCGGAGAAGTCCTCCCGGGTGCCGATCCCCGGCAACGGCGTCACCTGAACATTCACGCTCGCACCGTATAGCGGTCGTGAGTGCTTACCGGTGCTGGAGCACTGGTCAGCACCCACAGGCAGAATGGCTGGATGCAGTTGCGGGGCGTGGTTGCGCTGGACGGACCGTCCGGGACCGGGAAGTCCACGGTGGCCCGGCAACTCGCGTCTGCCCTTGGTGCGCGCTACCTGGACACCGGCGCGATGTACCGCGCGGCCGCGCTCGGCGTGTTGCGGGCCGGGGCGGACCCCGAGGATCCACGAGCGGTGTGCCGGGTCGTCGAGCGGCTATGCATCGAGGTGGGCACCGACCCTGCCACGCCGACCGTGCTGCTCGACGGTGCCGACGTCGCCGCCGAGATCCGCGGTGCGGCCGTGACTGCGGCGGTCAGCCCGGTGTCTGCAGTGCCCGAGGTCCGCACCCAGCTGGTGGCGCGGCAGCGGGAGATCATCGCGGCCGGCGACGGAATCGTCGTGGAGGGCCGCGACATCGGCACCGCCGTCGCGCCCGACGCGCCGCTCAAGGTGTTCCTCACCGCAGCTGCGGGCGCGCGGGTGCAGCGCAGGGCCGCGCAGGAGGGCACCGCGGACACCGACACAGTGCGCCGCTCGGTGGAGCGGCGCGACCGGCTGGACTCCACCCGGGTGGCCTCGCCGCTGCGGCCTGCTCCGGACGCTGTCGAGCTCGACACCACCGAGCTCGACCCGGCGGCCGTGCTCGATGAGCTGCGCGAGCTGGTCTACCGTCGTGGGCTGCTGGGTGTCGCGGAGCGGGGCCGGACATGAGCGCCGCGGCGCCCGAGCTGCCGGAGCGGGCGTGGCCGTCGCTGCACGACGCCGCGCGGCTGGGCGCGAGGTGTCTCGGCGCCGGGGCGTTCAGGTTGCACGTGCACGGCCGGGCGCGCATCCCGCGGTCCGGGCCGGTGGTCGTGGTGGCCAACCACAGCGCCATGATCGACGGTCCACTGCTGTTCGGGCTGCTGGGCCGCCGGACGGTGTTCCTGATCAAGCACGACATGTTCCACGGTCCGGTGGGCTGGTTTCTGTGGCGGATCGGGCAGCTGGCCGTCCGGCGCGGTGAACCGGACCGCGCACCGCTGCTCGCCGCTGTCCGGGTGCTGCGCGGCGGCGGGGTGATCGGGGTCTTTCCCGAGGGAACCCGTGGTGAGGGCGACGTGGCCAGCGCGCACCACGGCGCGGCCTGGCTGGCGAGGTCCTCGGGTGCGGTGCTGCTGCCGGTGGTCTGCCGCGGCACCCGCAGGCCGGCCGGCGGCTGGCGCCGGTTCTGGCCGCGGGTCGACGTGCTGGTCGGCGAGCCGTTCGACGCGCCGACCGGAAAGGGCAGGGCCGCGCTGACCGCGGCGACCGACCAGGTGCAGGCCCGGCTGTGCGCGCTGGTCGACGAGCTGGATTCCCGGCGAGGGGTGACGCGGTGAACGCGCAGGACGGGACCTGGTCCGACGAAGCGGAGTGGGCCGCGCTGGACGTCACGGCCGACGCCGAGGTGGTGCCCGAGCAACCGGTGCTGGCGGTGGTCGGGCGGCCCAACGTCGGCAAGTCGACGCTGGTGAACCGGATCCTGGGCCGCCGGGAGGCGGTCGTGCAGGACGTTCCCGGGGTGACGCGGGACCGGGTGGCCTACGACGCGCTGTGGAACGGCCGGCGGTTCACCGTCGTGGACACCGGCGGGTGGGAGCCCGATGCGCGGGGCCTGCGGGCAGCGGTGACCGCGCAGGCCGAGCTGGCGATACGCACCGCCGATGCTGTGCTGCTCGTGGTCGACGGAGTGGTCGGCGCGACGGCCGCCGAGCAGGCCGTCGCCCGGCTGCTGCGGCGCTCGCCGACGCCGGTGCTGCTCGCCGCGACCAAGGTCGACGACGAGCGTGCCGAGGCCGACACCGCCGCGTTGTGGTCCCTCGGGCTGGGGGAGCCGCACCCGGTGAGCGGGCTGCACGGCCGCGGCACGGGTGATCTGCTCGACGCGATCCTCGCGGCGCTCCCGGAGACGCCGCGGGACCTGCCCGGCAGGGGTGGTGGTCCGCGCCGGGTGGCGCTGGTGGGCAAGCCCAACGTCGGCAAGTCCAGCCTGCTCAACCGGCTGGTGGGAGAGCAGCGTGCGGTGGTGCACGAGGTGCCCGGCACCACCGTCGACCCCGTCGACTCGCTGGTCGAGCTGGACGGCGAGGTCTGGCGGTTCGTCGACACCGCCGGGTTGCGCAAGCGGGTGAACACCGCCGCCGGCGCGGAGTACTACGCCTCGCTACGCACCCGCGGCGCGATCGAGGCGGCCGAGGTGGCGATCGTGCTCATCGACGCGAGCGAGCCCATCAGCGAGCAGGACCAGCGGGTGATCACGTCCGTGGTGGAGGCCGGCCGGGCGCTGGTGCTGGCGTTCAACAAGTGGGACCTCGTCGACGCCGACCGCCGATACCAGCTGCCCCGGGAACTCGAGCGCGACCTGGTGCGGGTGCCCTGGGCCGAGCGGATCAACGTCTCGGCGCTGACGGGCCGCGCGGTACGCAAGCTCGCACCCGCGCTGCGCACGGCGCTTGAGTCGTGGGACCGCCGCATCCCCACCGGGCAGCTCAACGCCTGGCTGTCCGAGGTGATCACCGCGACACCGCCGCCGGTGCGCGGCGGGCGCCAGCCCAAGGTGCTCTTCACCACCCAGGCCGGGGTGCGGCCACCGACCGTCGTGCTGTTCACCACCGCCTTCCTGGAGGCCGGCTACCGCCGCTTCCTGGAACGGCGGCTGCGGGAGACCTTCGGGTTCCTGGGCAGCCCGGTGCGCATCTCGGTGCGGGTCCGCGAGCGCAAGTCCCGGTAGCTTGCAGCCCGGCAGTGTGGGTCCGGTGTGTGGACGTGGCGGAGAGGTGCGTCACCACCGTGGGACCGGGGGCGTCCCGGGGAGGCAGGGTGGACACATCGACTGGTGACCCGATCGAAGGAGACGGTGTGAGCGCGACCATCGAGGTGTTCTCCGACTACGTGTGCCCGTTCTGCTACCTCGCGGAGCAGCCGCTGGCGGATGCGGTGGAGGGCCGGGACATCGACATCGCGTGGCGACCCTTCGAGCTGCGGCCCGAACCCACCCCGACGCTGCGACCCGAGGGCGACTACCTGCAGTCCACGTGGCAGCAGGTGGTCTACCCGATGGCCGAGCGGATGGGCGTGCCGATCGTGCTGCCCGAGGTGTCGCCGCAACCCTACAGCCGGTTGGCGTTCGAGGGCTTCCAGTACGCGGTTTTGCACGGCAACGCGCAGCGGTACACCGAGCGGATGTTCCGCGCCTTCTTCGTCGAGCAACGCGACATCGGCCGGCCCGAGGTCCTGGCCGACCTCGCCCGTCAGCTCGGGCTGGACGCCGCCGAGTTCCGCGCCGCGCTGGAATCCGGTCGCTACGCCGACGACCACCAGCGGGCGCTGCTGTATGCCAAGCAGCAGGACGTCACGGTGGTACCCACCTTCGTCATCGATGACCGGCGCCTGGAGGGGATGCCGTCGGCCGAAGGACTGCACCGCCTGCTCGACGGCCCCCCGCCCGGTAGCCGTTCGCAGCCGGCGGCAGGGCTACGCTAGGCTGGTTTCGCGCCCGCAAGGGGCGTGGCCGGGACGTGGCGCAGTTTGGTAGCGCACTTGACTGGGGGTCAAGGGGTCGCAGGTTCGAATCCTGTCGTCCCGACCAGCAAGAAGCCCGCTGACGCTGGGCGAAACACCAGGTCAGCGGGCCTTCTTCCTGTTTGGAGTTGATCTCGCTGGATCGGGGACCATGTGCAGTTGGGGACCATTTGGGGACCACGCACTTGGTTTGGCGGGTTCCCGCTTGACAGCCAGCGGATTGCTGCCGACCTGGGATCTCGCTCAGTGACGTAACCACACCCGCCGCTATGGCGTCGGTGTGCGGCTCGCCGGGTAGCACTGGTACAAAGCTGACGCACCGATGCACCCGCGAGTCGATGGAGCGCGAATGGCAGTGCCGGACTACCAGAGCCTCATGGCTCCGTGCTTGACGGTCCTCCAGGACGGGAACGCCCGCACTGCGCCGCAGGTGCGCGATGCGGTAGCGCGTGCCGTCGCGCTGACCGACGACGATCGGCAGGCAACGATTCCGAGCGGCGCCCGACGATATGACAGTCGGGTCCATTGGGCGATCACATACATGGCACAGGCCGGTCTCGTGCGTCGCCCGCGGCGGGGTATTGTCCAGATCACGGATCGCGGGCGTGAGGTACTCGCCAAGAACCCTGAGCACATCGACAACGGTGTGTTGAGCAGTTTTCAAGAATTCCTGGACTTCAAGGGCCGAGCGCGTGAGCAAGAGCACGCAGATGCCGCGTCGTCTCCAACTGTGTATGCCGAACCGGACTCGGTACCTCCGGACGAGGCCATCAGCGCTGCACTCCAGCTCGCGAACGCTGCTCTCACCGATGAGTTGCTCGTCAAAATTCGTGACCGCGACCCGATATTCCTTGAGCAACTGGTCCTGAAGGTTCTGACCGCCTTGGGGTATGGCGGTGCGAACGGGGCTGCTCAGCACCTGGGACGCGCCGGTGACAAGGGCCTCGACGGTGTCATCCGACAGGATGCGCTGGGTCTTGACCGGATCTACGTGCAGGCTAAGCGTTACTCCGCTGAGAACTCGGTTGGCAGGCCCGAAATTCAGGAGTTTGTGGGAGCGCTGCACGGCGCGCAGGCAGATCGCGGGGTCTTCATCACAACGAGTCGGTTCACTGCCGAGGCCCAAACTTATGCGGAGCGGGTGCACGCGCGGGTCATTCTCATCGATGGTCAACAGCTCGCTCGTATGATGGTGACCCATAATATCGGTGTCCAGGTCAAGAACACGTACGTGATCAAGCGCGTCGACGAGGACTTCTTCGAGGACGTGTAACTCTGGCGCTTAGCCACGATCCTCCTCGATCCGTGCTTCCTGCGTCGCCAGGTTGGGCACAACCCGGAGCCGACGACTGGTCGGAGAGTGAACGGTACTCAGAAATGCGGATAGCGACTCGCCAGCGGCTGCAATAGATGTGGCGTCGGGGTGCTCTGGCGACGTCGGATATTGGAACTGTCTGAATGCCTGCCTTATGGCCTTGGTCGGCGACTGATCTCGGCGGCGTAGGTGGTCCAGTCTCCTGCGGCGGCGCGTTGCCAGGCGACCGCGACGG
>JBOHGT010000204.1:0-17119 GCA_050700385.1 Pseudonocardiaceae bacterium
TTGCCCTCGCGGCTTGCTTGAGCCGTGTGCGGCGACGAGTCGCATGCACGGTTCTTAGGGGGGTGCGGCGCAGTAATGCGTCGCACCTACCCGACCCCGGCGCAGCAATGCGCCGGGGCTACCCGACTGTTCGAGCTGCCCGACCCGGGCCGGCGACCGCTGGGTGGCTGACGCCGCGTCGTCTACCCACGTCGGGCGAGGGAACCCGTCCCCGCAGCAGCCGTCCGCCACGTGATTCCACCAGTTCGTCCAGCGCCGCCACAACGCGCCGTCGGCATCCCGGGTGCGGTTCAATCGCCCCCTTGGGGGGACAGGGCCACAGCGTTGCTTACTGGGCGTAATGCCGATGCTGGCTATGACGACACACGGGTGACCCGTCGGTATCCCTAGGTGCGAGGTTGTCGTGAAGTCGTTGGAGTGGGAGAACGCGCCCAGCCTCGGGCGGTACCGGTTGCTCGGACAGCTCGGCTCAGGGGCCATGGGCCGCGTGTTCGTCGGAGTCTCGCCGGACGGTCGGCTGGCTGCGGTGAAGCAGGTCCACGTCTGGCTGGCCCAGGACTCGCAGTTCCGGAGCCGGTTCCGAAACGAGGTCCAGGCATCTCGAATGGTCTCCGGCGCCTACACCGCCGCGGTGATGGACTGCGACACCGAAGCCGATATCCCCTGGCTTGCCTCGGTGTTCGTGCACGGTCCGTCACTGAACGAAGCGGTCGCACGTTGCGGGCCGCTACCGCAGGCCTCGGTGCGGGTTCTGGCAGCAGGGCTGGCCGCGGCGCTGGGCGAGATACACCGCGTCGGGCTGGTGCATCGTGATCTCAAGCCCAGCAACGTGCTGCTCACCGAGGACGGCCCACGAATGATCGACTTCGGGATCGCCCGAGCGATCGAGACCAGCACGCAGGTCACCCAGGCCGGCTCACTGATCGGAACACCCGGCTACATGTCTCCGGAGCAGGTCGACGGAGCCCCGCCGGGCCCGGCGAGCGATGTCTTCTCGCTCGGTGCCGTGCTGGCTCTGGCCGCTACCGGACGCGCGCTCTACCAGGCCGAGCTACCTGCCCAGGTGATGTACCAGATCGCACATGCCGAGCCCGACCTCAGCGGCGTGCCGGGCGAGCTGCGGGACCTCGTCGCGTCCTGCCTAGCGAGGCTGCCCGACCAGCGCCCGACACCTGATGAGCTGCTGCAGGTCGTCGGTCAGATCGAGCCCGGGGAGTCGTGGCTGCCCGAGCCGGTGCACCAGCTGATTCGTGAGCAGCGGGACGGGTTGCGCGATCTGCTGTCCGGTACCACGGGCAGCAGCGTCACCGCGACCATGCTGCAGTCGACCGCGCGGCTGGGTCCCACAGGCACTGACCATCACTCAGCTTCTTACACCCCACCTACCTTCGTGCCGCAGTCCTTCCAACCGACCTGCGCGGCTGTCCCGCCGCCCCCCGCCATCCCGACGCCCGCGCGCCGGCGGGCATCGAGGGCTCCGGTGGTCGTTGGTGTGATGGTGCTGTTGGTCCTGCTGGTCATGAGTGCCGTAACGATGTTCGCAGTGACGGCCGGCACGAGGCCGGCAGCCGCCCAGCCGCTGTCCGATCCTGGGATCACAAGCAGTGCCCGTCCTGCCCCGACCGAGGGCGACGTCACGCCGACCGAGGGCCATGTGGCACCGCCCTGGGACGACGTCGCGCCGACCGAAACGACAGCCTCCGCAACAGTGGAGACGGAGCAGGCCGCGTTCGACGAGCTGACCGCGCAGCTCGCGCTCGACGATGCGGAGGTGCGCAGCTGGCTTGCCGAGTTCTGGGTGCCGCAACTGGCCTCGGCGAGGCCGGGTCTGGTCGTCGATGGGGTGCCGTTCGACTACACCGACATCCTGGCCGAGCACCGCCTCCTACGGTCCAGCTACGATGCGCGGCTGATCTGGTCAGGCGAGTGGTCGAGCTTCCGGGAGGACGACTTCTACGTGACCGTGGCGGCCGTCCCGTTCGGCACGCCGGAGGAGGCGAACGCCTGGTGCGACCTGCAGGGCATCGACGCCGACCACTGTTTCGCCAAGCGGCTGTCCACAGTCTCAGGCACCGAGGGGAACACCGTTCACCGGTGAGCAGGCCGACGGCTCATCGCCGTTGGCCTGCCCTGGGGTCGAAGCGCCCGAGCAGCAGCCAGACGAGGAAGGCGGTAACCAGCATGAGAGCACACAGCACGAGCACGTGTCCCGTCCAGGTGCTGGCTGCGTGCTCCCACAGCGGGTCGTCGCCCTCGGTCTGGATCAGGTTCAGGTCGGTCGTGGTGGCGCCCATCGCATAGGACCACCGTGACGGGGACAGCC
This sequence comes from Pseudonocardiaceae bacterium, assembly GCA_050700385.1. Taxonomy (GTDB): domain Bacteria; phylum Actinomycetota; class Actinomycetes; order Mycobacteriales; family Pseudonocardiaceae; genus WHSY01. Next base: position 2,324 of record JBOHGT010000204.1, read on the forward strand.
ACGACAACTGTTGCAGAACCGGCCGATCGACAGTGAACAAACCACCGGACAGGATGATCTGCAACATGATCACCAACACCAGCGGCGGCATACTGCGGTCGGCGTTGTCGATCACCACCGAGATCAGCAAGCCGAGCAGCATGGACGCAAGGGTGACGAACACAATGGCGAGGACGATCTCGGCGCTTGCGGAAGGCAGGACGACAGGGTCGTCCGGCGGGTTGTGCCACGCGACACCCAGCACCCCCAGCAGGACGGCCTGCATCCCGACCAGCACGCCGAGCACGACGAGCTTGGAGCACAGGTAGGCGGTCATCGACAGCCCGATGGCCCGTTCACGACGGTAGATCTCGCGCTCCTTGACCAGTTCGCGAACGGACTGGAACGCGCCCATCAGCAGTCCGGCGATGATCAGGAGCAGCATCATCTGCGTCGGTTGCATGCGGTCACTGTTGGAGGCGGCCGGATCCAGCGCTGCGGACACCGACAACCCGGACGACCCGGGCACGACCAGCGTGAGCAGGCTCAGCAACACCGGCAGCACGAATAGCAGCACCGCGAACTGGCGGTCCGCCGCGATCACGGCGAGGTAGCGCTGGCACAAGATGGTGAACTGGCGCAGCGGCGACTGCTGCCGCGGGCCGACCCCAGGCTTGCGCGCCGGGACCCTGTCTTGGCCGGGTGAGTGCCCGCGCTGCGACGGCGCAGTGACGTATCGCTGATAGTGCGGCGAGGCCCTGAACCGGGCACCCCAGTCGACGTCCGATTCCTCGTCGAGGAGCAGGAAGATCTCGGCGATGTCGCGTTGACCGAAATAGGACAAGGCCTCGTCCGGGGGGCCGAAGAACGCCAGCTGCCCGCCACGGCCGAGGACGAGCAACCGGTCGCACAGGTCGATGTTGGCCAGCGCGTGGGTCACCACCACGACGGTCCGGCCCTCGTCGGCGAGCCCCCGCAACGTCTGCATCACCGACTTGTCCATCCCCGGATCGAGACCCGAGGTGGGCTCGTCGAGGAACAGCAGGGACGGCTTCGTGAGCAGCTCCAGCGCGACGCTGGTGCGCTTGCGCTGGCCACCGGAGAGCGCGCTGATCCGCTTGCCGGCGTGCTGGGCGAGGCTGAGCTCGTCGAGCACCTCGGCCACCCGCTGTTGCCGATCCGCGGCGGGTACGTCCTGGGGAAACCGTAGCTTCGCGGAGTACGAGAGGGCGCGGGAGACGGTGAGCTGCGAATGCAGGATGTCGTCCTGGGGCACCAGCCCGATCCGCTGGCGCAGCTCTTCGTAGTCGGCGTAGAGGTCTCGGCCGCCGTAGTCGACCCGGCCCTGCGTGGCGGGACGGAAGCCGGTGAGGGCGTTGAGCAACGTCGACTTGCCCGATCCGCTCGGCCCGACGACGGCGAGCAGGCTGCGCTCGGGCAGGGCGAACCCGACACCGTCGAGGATTCGCCGCCCATCGTCGGTGACCACCGACAGGTCGCTCGCCGCGAACTCGACTTCGCCGGTGTCGACGTAGGTGATCAGCCGGTCATCGACGAGATGCAGCTGTGCACGGCCGATGGCCACGGTGTCGCCGGGGCCGATGGCCGCAGTAGTGATGCGCGCGCCGTTGACGTAGGTGCCGTTGTCGCTGTCGAGGTCCACCAGCACCCAACCATCCGCCGTGCTGTGGAGCTCGGCGTGCCGGCGCGACACCAGCAGGTCGGTCAGCACCACGTCGTTGTCCGGCTGGCGGCCGATGGTGGTACGCGGCCGGCGGGTGCCGCGTACGGCCGCGCGTTCGCCCTGCACCACCGGCGCCGTGCCATGCTGGTGCGGACCCAGAGCGGCCACCGCCGGTGGCGTTCCTCGGTTGGGTCCCGGCGACGCGTCGTCGATCGGCGCCACCTGCACCGCGACGCATTGGGGCGGCACGCCGAGCTGCACGGTGCACGGGAGGGTCAGTACCGTCTCGCTGACGCGTCGACCATCGACAAAGGTCCCGTTGCTGCTCCGGTCCCGTAGGACCCATCCACGGGGGGTTGCCACGAGCGTCGCGTGATGGCGTGACACCAGCTGGTCGGCTAACCGGACGTCGGCGTTCTCGTCACGACCAAAGGTGTACGGTCGACCCGCTCGGACCACCCAGCGCCGGTCGCCTGTGCGGAGTTCCAACGCAGCACCTCCCGGCATTCCGGGCCGCCGATCGGCAGGCTCCCCGGACCCGGCGCCACCGCTCATCGACTCTCCCCTCCTGTGGCGGCGAGCTGGCCGCACGCGGCGGCGATCTCCTGGCCCCGGGTGTCGCGGACAGTGGCGCTGACCCCGGCCGCCCGCACCCGCCGGACGAACTCGCGTTCCACCGGCTTCGGGCTGGCGTCCCACTCGCTGCCCGGCGTGGGGTTGAGCGGGATGAGATTGACATGCACCAGTCGCCCGAGGTAATCGCGCAGCAGCCGGCCGAGCATGTCGGCGCGCCACGGGTGGTCGTTGACGTCGCGGATCAGTGCGTACTCGATCGACACCCGCCGTCCGGTGACCTCCGCGTAGTGCCGGGCCGCAGCGAGCACCTCGGCCACCGGCCACCGGGTGTTCACCGGGACCAGGGTGTCGCGCAGCTCGTCGTCCGGCGTGTGCAGCGACACCGCAAGCGTCACCGCGAGACCCTCCCCGGCGAGCCTGCGGATCGCCGGAACCAGCCCGACCGTGGACACGGTCACCGACCGCTGCGAGAGCCCCAGACCGTCCGGTGCCGGGTCGGTGATCCGGCGCACGGCCGTGACCACGCGCCGGTAGTTGGCCAGCGGCTCCCCCATCCCCATGAACACCACGTTGGACAGCCGTCCGGTGCCCTGCCCGTCTTTCTGGCCGGGCAGCTCCCCGTCACGCATCGCCGCCGCGGCCGCGCGGACCTGGTCGACGATCTCGGCGGTGGACAGGTTGCGGGTCAGCCCGCCCTGGCCGGTTGCGCAGAACGGGCAGGCCATGCCGCAGCCGGCCTGGCTGGAGATACACACCGTGGCGCGGTCCGGGTAGCGCATCAGCACGCTCTCGGTGAGCGTGCCGTCGGCGGCACGCCACAGTGTCTTGCGCGTGGCGCCGCCGTCGCACGTGACGTGCCGCGCCGCGGTGGCCAGCGGCGGCAGCAGGGCATCGACCAGCCGGTCACGGCTCGCCGCGGGCAGGTCGGTCATCGATGCCGGGTCGGCGGACAGCCGCGCGAAGTAATGCCGGGCGAGCTGGTCGGCGCGGAAGGCGGGCTCACCCAGAGCGGCCACCGCCTCGCGCCGGCCAGTACGGTCGAGGTCGGCGAGGTGGGTCGGGGGCAGGCCGCAGCGGGGCGCGTCGAACACCAGGGGTAACGGCTTCTCCGGGGCAGTCATGACAGCCTATCGTCCCACGGCTGCCGTCCCGGCTACGCGGTCCCGATCAGAGCAGCCCGGTCGGCTTGCGCCGCAGGTGCACCCGGTAGCGCACCGGGATGGTCAGCCCGGGCGTCGCCGCGATCGCTCGCTGCGCCACCTCGGCGGTGAACTCGATGCGCAGCGCGTCCTAGAGATCGGCGCGACGATCGAAGCGCCACCCCACGTCGACCCGCCGGCAGTCGAACCCTTGTGCGGCGAAGAACGCCTCCACCCGGAAGGGCCGGTAACGCGGCGCCGCGGCACACAGCCAGTCGCCGTAGGGCGGGTGGGTGCCGTCCAGGTCGATCACGACGAGCGTGCCGCCGGGCCGCAGCACCCGATCAGCCTCGGCGAGCCCCGGCTCGCATCCGGGGCCGAAGAAGTAGGCCGTGCGGGCGTGCACCACGTCCGCGGTCGCGCCGTCCAGCGGCAGTCGCTGGGCCGACCCGGGCAGCACCCGGACTCCGGTCAGGTCACGCACCCGCTGGCCGGCCCGGGTGACCAGCGGTGGGTACGGCTCGACGCCGACGACGCTGCGCGCCCGCTCGGCGAACCGCGGCAGGTGGAACCCGTCCCCGCAGCCGACGTCCACCACGTCGGCACCGCGCCAGTCGACCATGCCGGCCAGCGCCCGCCACAGCGCGCCGTCGGCGTCCTGGGCGAGGTTCTCTCGCTCGTAGGCGTCCGGCCAGTTCCAGATGTTCGAGCTGGGCAGCACGCTGTGGTCGGTCACCCGTTACCCCCGAGGACGGTCCGGGCCGGCCCGTCGCCCGAGCCGGTGGGACCGTGGCGGTGACGGACCGGCCAGCGGCGCGTCCTCGTCATGGTCCGCTGGAGTGGGCGCGGCGTTCGACGGTAGGCGAAGGGACTGGCGCGTGCGGTCGTCCGCGTCGATCTCCCACGAATGCGCTGAATGCAGGACGCCGTTGTACACCAGATCCCACATCTCGGGATTCGCCTGCAGTTCTGCGAGACGAACACGTAGCACGCGGCCGGCCTGATCTTCCAGCAGCAGGTCGTCGCCGGTGGCCTGACGAACGATCTCCATCCTGACGAGCTCGTAGGTGCGCACCCACCTTCTACCGCGCGCACACCAATCCGCGCCGACCGACAGGCGCCGACGTCTGCCGATCAACACTATAAGGATTCCCGGCAGTACCACGATACTACATATCCACCATTGTCCCAGCCAGGAAAACCCCGCGCCTTCGCCCCACCGCAGCGGTGCAACCGTCGCAGCAGCCGCCATGAAAGCCGACCACAGGAGCGGCACGTACCACAGCCACCACCATGGTCGGCACGACCACTCCAGCACCGGACCCTGACCGGGCGGCGGATCCGGCTTGCACCGGCCATCCGCCACGGGCACGGCAGCATCCGAGCGACCAACTGCCGGGGCACGCGGCGGTCGTGGCTCGCCGGTCGCCGAGTCCGGCACCGGAGGCAGATCGATCATGGACAATTTTCGTGGCCGGAGGGTCGGCTACGGCGGCGGTGTGATGTGGGCAGCACGAACCGTTCCACGTTCGGCATCCTTCCTCGCTCCATGCGGGAGGGTGGGGGATGGGGCGGCAGGTACAGCCTTCGGCTCGTGGCCCTGTTCGTCTTCAGGTCACGGGTATGCGCAGAGTGCAGGATGCCGTTGTACACTAGGTCCCACAATTCAGGCTTGATGTGGATATCGAGTAGCGAGATACTGACCCATCGACCATCTCGATCCTCGAGCAAGAGGTCGCGCTTGATCCCCCCGGGAACGATTCTCACCTCCGTCAGGCCATAGGTATCTACCCATCGCGAATTCCGGGCGAACCAATCCGCCCCGGCCGATATCTTCTCGCCCCTCGCGAACCAGGCGAGAAGCGGTCCCGGGAAAGCGATGAACAACCAGGCCCACCACTGACCGATCCAGCCGAAGCCGCCCGACAACACACACAGGACCGCGACCGGGAACACGGTCCACACCAGGTAGTACTGCCGGGCCTCCCGCCAGGATCCCTGGTACCACTCCAGCACGGCGCCTCGTCCCGGCGGGGGGTCGGGCCTGTATCGCTCATCGGTCTCGGGATACGCAGTCCCCTGGGCCGCGACGGCGGGAGCCGGGGGAGGACGTGGCTCACCGGTCCGCGGATCCGGTCTGGGAGGCAGCTCAGTCATGATCGTCGACCCGCTCCGACATCATCTGGTCGACGGTGTAATTGGCGAGCAGCGACATGCCCACGCCGGCGGCCACAGCTGCGACCGCGCCGGGACCCCCGGGTGCAGCTAAGAGGATCAAACTGGTGGCGCCGGTGCCCACCACCAGGCCGGCACCATTGGACGCCACAGCCTGGGTCGGCGACTCTCCCGCTGCGAGATCCAGCGCGACTCCACCACCAGCTGCCAGGACACCTGCGGCCGGGATGGCCCGGAGCAGCGGACGCACTGCGGGACTCATCGCCGTCGCGCCCCGACCGGCGAAATCGTCTGCGCTGGTCCCGAGCCTTCGTAGCACCTGCTGGCCACGAGGACTGTCAGCCAGCGCGCTGAGCATCCGGGAGTTGCTGGCAGCCACCCGGGCGGCATGGGTGGACCGGCCCTGCTGCAGCAGGAAGTCGTTGAGAGCCGCAATGCGGGCGGATTGCGTCAGCGCCGGGTTGTCCAGCAGTTGACGGGATTGCCGGGCGAAGCCCCGGTGAGTGTCGGCCAGTTCGCTCCAGGTCGTCGCCTGCCGGTAAACGGTGGCCGGGCCGATAGCCGCCCCGGTCGCCAGGGTGAAGAACTGCGACGTCGCCCTGATCGCGTCAAGATGGCCTTGCTGCTGGTCGACCCTGCGTGCGAGGGTGTCGTGTGCCTCGCGCTCCTGCGAGCGGGCACGCTCGACAATCGTGGTGGCCTCCTCGTATGCGTCGAGCTGGGCCCGGTATTCCTCGCCCGCCCGATTCTCCGCCACGATGTCCTCCAGTTGGATCGACGGCGTGGGGTTGGTGAGAACGTCCGGCATAACGGGTGACTCGATTGTGGTCTCCGTGAGGTGCAACCCGGCGTGGAACGCGACGAGTCGCGCATCGCTCATCGTCGCGCGGGCCTCGGCGAGGTCATCACCGAGGTTGACGACCGCATCGCCCATCCGGCCGATCTCGTCCGCCAGTGCTCCGGAGTCACGATGACCGGCCTCGATCCTGTTGCGGAACGCATCACCGACCGCATCGCCCCAGCAGTGCTCGGAGTTGGTGCTGACCTGGTGCAGCATCACGCCGCTGTCCGTCGCCCCCTCGGCGAGCGACCGCAACCACTCGCCGGACGCCCGGCATGCCTCCGGATCCCCGATGATCTCAGTGTTCAACGACATCGCTGCGCCTGCCGATCAGATCGCGTCGACCTGGAACGATCGTGTCACCGCGTCCTCGGTGTCACGATTGGTCTGGTTGGTCGCCTCGACGTTCTCACCGGCCGCCCCGAACGACGCCGTGAACGCGCCGAGCGCCTCGGACACCGAGGCGATGGCTTCGGCAATCTTCGGCGTGGACTCGCCACCGTTGGGCAGGGTCGGTGCCGTGAACGCGAGCCCGTCGAGCGAGATCATTCCCAGGTACAGCGCACTGGCCAGACCGTCCATGCTGTCCGGACGCACGTCGATGCCGTTACCCTCGGCCATGGCGACCGTCCTCCTCGGTAGCGCCGTGCCGCTGTTCCTCCGGCACTTCGAGGTCGAGCACCACCCGGTCGAACCCCAACTGCTGCTGCAGGGCGAGCAGCCGCTCACTCGGCAGCAGGATCCATGGCTGCTGTTCACCCGTGCGGGCCACGAGTTCCTCCAGCGTGGAGTAGGCGAGCGCCGCCACCTCGCCACCGGGAAGCTGCCGGCCCTCGAACCGGGTCTCGGTCATCTCGGCATCGACTTCGGCCACCGGCACGTACACGTGTCCGGGCATCGGCACCTGCGGCATGCCGGCAAAGATCTGCTCGCTCATGTGCACCCCTCCCGCGAGCGGCTCCTCATCGGACGGTAACGCAATGACGGCGCGGTGAGGCTGGCTTGCGGGAACTCTTCGCGGTCGCACATGCACGCTTCGTGGGACTGGTCAGGTACCCCCGGACGGCGGTTGGTGGCCGGTCGCCGGCAGCCGTAGCGTCACGCCGCCGGTCGCGCCGGGGTGGCCGTGCGCTCGTGGGAGGACGCCGTGACCGAGGGCATCCCGTTCACCCCCGGCACGCCGTGCTGGGTCGACGTGTCCACGACCGATCCCGCCGGGAGCCGGGACTTCTATGCGGGCCTGCTCGGCTGGGCCTACCGGATCGATCCGAACCCGGACAGCGGGCACTACACCTACGCGCTGCTCGATGACGAGCCGGTCGCCGGCCTGTCCGGGGCGCCGGCCGAGCGCGGCCAGCCGGTGGTCTGGACCCTCTACCTGACCAGCGTGAACATCACGTACACGGCGTCGGCGGTCGACCAGCTCGGTGGCCGGGTGCTATACGGTCCGGTGGACATCCCGGAGCAGGGCAGCATGGTCGTCGCGGCCGACCCCACCGGCGCGGCGATCGGGTTCTGGCAGCCGAGCAGCTCCTGGATCTTCCGGACCCACGTACCCGGCGCGTTCTGCTGGGCCGAACTCAACACCTCCGACGGCGAGGCCGCCGACGAGTTCTTCGCGCGGATGTTCGGCTACCGGCAGCAACAGATCGGCGACGGCGTGACGTTCGACTACACGACCTGGGCGCTGGGTGACTACACCCCACTCGGCCGGTTGCTGATGGGACCCGATTTCCCCCCCGACACCGCGCCGCACTGGCTGCCCTACTTCGCGGTCGACCCGGCCACCGGCACCGACTCCGCCGCGTTCCGGGCCGTGCACCTCGGCGGCCGGGTCCGCGCGGACCCCTTCGACACCGGATTCGGGCGGATCACCGTCATCGACGACCCCTCCGGGGCGACCTTCGGACTGATCGATCCCAGCCGGCTCGTCGAGGCCGAGACCGGGGCCGCGAACGAAGACCCCTACGACAACTGATCACACGAAGAGACTCAGTAGCACCCAGGACACCACTGCCGAGGGCAGCAGCGAGTCCATCCGGTCCATGAGACCGCCGTGCCCGGGCAGCAGGGTGCCCATGTCCTTCACGCCGAGGTCGCGCTTGACCAGCGACTCCACCAGGTCGCCGACCGTGGCCGTGACGGCCATCGCCGCACCGAACAGCGCCCCCTGCCAGGGCTGCCCGCCGATGAGGAAGGTGACGGTGAGCGAGCCCGCCAGCACCCCGGCGAGCAGCGACCCTCCGAAGCCTTCCCACGACTTGTTCGGGCTGATCGACGGCGCCATGGGGTGACGGCCGCGCAGCGCCCCGGCGGCGTACCCCCCGGTGTCCGACGCGATCACCGCGAGCATCAAGCACAGCACCCGCCCCGCGCCGTCGGCGGGAACCGCCAGCATCGCGGCGAACGAGGCGAACAGCGGCACGTAGGCCGCAGTGAACATCGAGGCGGTGACATCCCGGACGTATCCCGCCGCACCGCCGGTGAAGCGCCACACCAGGCAGCACAGCGCGGTGCCGACGAATGCGGCCAGCGCCCCCTGGCTCCCGAAGGGCCAGGAAAACCAGACCATCGCCTGACCGCCGACCAGGAGCGGAGGCAGGGCCACCCGGATGCCGGCACGACGCAGCGCACCAGCGAGCTCCCAGGTGGAGACTGCCACCGCAGCGGCGACGACGCCGATGAAGCCCTGCCGGACGAAGAACAGCGACGCAAGGATGGTAGCGCCCAGTGCGAGACCCACCGCGATCGCAGCGCGGAGGTCCCGACCGGCCCGCGATACCCGCGGGACTGGGGCCGGTCCGCTCGCCGGTGTGGCATCCATCGCCGGTCGAGGGCTGTGTGGGAAGCCGGTGGCAGACACTCAGACCTCGAGCAGCTCGGCTTCCTTGTGCTTGACGAGTTCGTCGACTTGACCGACGTAGCGCGCCGTCGTGTGCTCCAGTTCCTTCTCGGCGCGGGTCACGTCGTCCTCGCCGGTCTCGCCATCGCGCGCGATGCGGCCGAGCTCCTCCTTGGCCTTGCGACGGATGTTGCGGATCGAGACCTTGGCGTCCTCACCCTTGGCATGGGCCACCTTGACGAGGTCCTTGCGCCGGTCCTCGGACAGGTGCGGGATCACCACCCGGATGATCGTGCCGTCGTTGGTCGGGTTGACTCCGAGGTCGGAGTCCCGGATCGCCTTCTCCATCGAGTGCAGCTGGCTCGGGTCGTAGGGCTTGATCACGGCCATGCGCGCCTCGGGCACCGACACGCTGGCCAGCTGGTTGAGCGGGGTGGCCGAACCGTAGTAGTCGACCATGATCTTGGAGAACATCGCGGGGTTCGCCCGCCCGGTGCGCACCGTCGCGAGGTCCTCCTTGGCCACCGACACGGCCTTCTCCATCTTCTCCTCGGCGTCGAGGAGTGTCTCGTCGATCACGGCTGCTCCTTGTCCTCGCCCGCGCCTGCATACCGGCCCGCTGCCGGTCATGCCTGCGGTGAGCTGACCAGTGTGCCGATCCTCTCACCACGCACCGCGCGAGCGATGTTCCCCTCGGTCAACAGGTTGAAGACGATGATCGGCAGGTTGTTGTCCATGCAGAGGCTGAATGCGGTGGCGTCGGCCACCTTGAGACCGCGCTCGAGAACCTCGCGGTGTGTGATGTGGCTGAACATGGTCGCCATCGGGTCGGTCTTCGGGTCGGCGGTGTACACGCCGTCGACCGCCTTGCCCATCAGCACGACATCGCAGCCGATCTCCAGGGCCCGCTGCGCACCCGTGGTGTCGGTGGAGAAGTAGGGCATGCCCACCCCGGCGCCGAAGATCACAACACGGCCCTTGTCCAGGTGCCGCATTGCCCGCCGCGGGATGTACGGCTCGGCGACCTGCCCCATCGTGATCGCGGTCTGCACCCGGGTGTCCAGGTGGTGCTCCCGCTCGAGGAAGTCCTGTAGCGCGAGGCAGTTCATCACGGTGCCGAGCATGCCCATGTAGTCGGCCCGGGATCGCTCCATGCCGCGCTGCTGGAGCTGGGCACCCCGGAAGAAGTTGCCGCCACCGATCACCACGGCGACCTGCACCCCGCTGGCGATGACCTCGGCGATCTGCCTGGCGACCGTCTGCACCACGTCGGGGTCGACCCCCACCGCGCCGCCGCCGAACATCTCGCCGCCGAGCTTGAGCAGCACCCTGCGGTATCCCCGGTGGCGTCCGCAGCCCTCCGGGCGGTACTCGCTCACGGTCCCCTCCTGGGGGTGAGTTCCCTCGTAAGTGCTTACCGGCGTCGGGACGCCGGTAAGCACTCACGAGCTGGTCAGGGCTGCCCGACCTCGAAGCGTGCGAACCGGGTCACGGTCATGCCCGCCTCGTCGAGGATCGCCTTGACCGTGCGCTTCGACTCCTGCACCGAGGGCTGCTCGAGCAGCACCGCGTCCTTGAAGAAGCCGTTGACCCGCCCCTCCACGATCTTGGGCAGGGCCTGCTCGGGCTTGCCCTCCTCCCGGGCGGTCTCCTCGGCGATGCGGCGCTCGTTGGCCACCACGTCCTCGGGGACCTCGTCCCGGGAGACGTAGCGCGGCTTCATCGCCGCCACCTGCATGGCGACACCCCGTGCGGCCTCCTCCGAGCCACCTGAGTACTCGACCAGCGCTCCCACGGCCGGCGGCAGGTCGGCCGAGCGGCGGTGCAGGTAGGTGGCCACGTCGCCGTCGAAGACGGCGACCCGGCGCAGTTCGAGCTTCTCCCCGATCTTCGCCGAGAGCGCCTGCACCGTGTCGGCCACGGTGCCCCCGTCCAGCCGGGCGGCCGACAGCGCCGCCTCGTCGGAGGTTCGAGTCTGCGTGGCCACCGCGACGAGCTTGTCGGCCAGCTCCTGGAACTCGGCGTTCTTGGCCACGAAGTCGGTCTCGCAGTTCAGCTCGACCATGACGCCGGCATCGGCGGCGACCAGGCCGTTGGCCGTGGCGCGCTCGGCGCGCTTGCCGACGTCCTTGGCCCCCTTGATGCGCAACAGCTCGAGCGCCTTGTCGGAGTCACCTCCCGACTCTTCCAGTGCCTTCTTGCAGTCCATCATCCCGGAACCGGTCAGGTCCCGGAGTCGCTTGACGTCCGCGGCGGAGTAGTTCGCCATCGTGGGAGTTCCGTCCTTCAGGGTCGTATCGGATCGCGAGGGTCTGCTGGCGGCCCGAGCCGGGGCCATCGGCCTGTTCTCGCTCACGCCTGGGGTGTGCCGTTGCTCGCGGCCACCGCGTCGGATGGCGCGGCGACTCCCTCCTCGGTCCCCGGCTCGGCCTGCGTGCCTGCGGCGAGCAGCTCCTGCTCCCACTCGGCGAGCGGCTCGTCGGTGGCCACCCCGGCCTCGGGCTTGTCATCCCCGCTGGTGCTCCGCCCGGCACGGGCCATCAACCCCGCGGCGGCGGCGTCGGCGACCACGCGGGTCAGCAGATCCGCCGAGCGGATCGCGTCGTCGTTGCCCGGAATCGGGTAGTCGACCTCGTCCGGGTCGCAGTTGGTGTCCAGGATCGCCACCACCGGGATGCCCAGCTTGCGGGCCTCGCCGACGGCGATCTGTTCCTTCTTCGTATCCACCACCCACACCGCGCTGGGCACGCGCTGCATGTCCCGGATACCGCCCAGCGTCTTTTCCAGCTTGTCCTTCTCCCGGGTGCGCATCAGGATCTCCTTCTTGGTCAGTCCGGCGAAGCCGCCGGTCTGCTCCATCGACTCGAGTTCCTTGAGGCGCTGCAGGCGCCGGTGCACGGTGGTGAAGTTGGTGAGCATGCCGCCCAGCCAGCGGTGGTTGACGTAGGGCATATTGACCCGCAACGCCTGCTTGGCAATCGCTTCCTGCGCCTGCTTCTTGGTGCCGACGAAGAGGACCGAGCCACCGTGGGCCACGGTCTCCTTGATGAACTCGAAGGCCCGGTCGATGTAGGTGAGCGTCTGCTGCAGGTCGATGATGTAGATGCCGTTGCGCTCGGTGAAGATGTATCGCTTCATCTTCGGGTTCCACCGCCGGGTCTGGTGACCGAAGTGGACTCCCGAGTCGAGCAGCTGCTTCATGGTGACGACGGCCATGGCCGGTGCACACCTCATGGTGTCGGGCGCACCGGGCCAGCCGGCGCGCTGTATCGGTTGTCGCGGCGGACCGGGTGGACCGCCGCCCTGGCGCCGAGCCGGCGACCGGACCCCGCGCGGGCGCACTGACCGCTCTGGGGACCGCCGGGCACCGCCGCTCCTCCCGGGGGCGAGCTGTGGCGCGCGAAGTCGACCCGCACATACGGGCCGCTCCACCAGTGTACGACCTGATCGCCGGCCCCGGCACGTGAGGCCGCACAGCGCCCGAAGCTGTCCCCAACCGCCCCGCCATCCACAGGACCAGATGGCAATGGGTGGGAGTCCACGCCCGGTCAGGCGAGGGTGTCCCCATGCGCACGTCGCTGCTCGCGGTGCTGCTGACCGCCCTGCTCGCCGCGCCCACCGCGGCCGCATCGAACTGGTCGGCCCCCGGCCCCGACGAGGGTGGCGCCGTCCCGGCGTTCGGCTGGCCGCTGCCGGGCTTTCCCGCCGTGGTGCGAGACTTCGACCCACCCGCCCACCGGTACGGGCCAGGTCACCGGGGCGTGGACCTCGCCGGCGTCCACGGGCTCCCGGTGCTGGCAGCCGGTGCCGGGACGGTGGTCTACGCCGGGCCGCTGGCCGGGCGAGGGGTGGTGTCGATCGACCATCCCGGTGGCCTGCGCACCACCTACGAGCCCGTGCTCGCCGCAGTCTCGGCGGGTGAGCTGGTGGCCCGGGGGCAGCGGATCGGCACCCTGGAAGCGGGCCATCCCGGCTGCACGGCCCCCGCCTGCCTGCACTGGGGACTGCGCCGCGGTATCGACTACCTCGACCCGCTGCGGCTGCTCGCACCCGGCAGGCTGCGCCTGCTGCCGTGGCAGGGCGCAGCTGTCCGATCGCTGGCTCAGCCGGCAGCTGTCCGATCGCTGGCTCAGCCGGCAGTAGCCTCCTGAAGCTTGCTGCGCAGCCGCAGCACCGCCCGGGTGTGCAACTGGCACACCCGGGACTCGGTGACCCCCAGTACCTTCCCGATCTCAGCGAGGGTGAGGTTCTCGAAGTAGTACAGGCTCACGACGACCCGGTCGCGCTCGACGAGCTGGGAGACCGCCTGTGCCAGCAGCCGGCGGTTCTCGGCGCCGTCGAGCACCGCGCCAGGGTCCGGCACGCTGTCGTCCGGCAGCGTCTCGGCCAGCGAGGTCCCGCCCCGTCCGCCGGCGACGAGCTCGTCAAGCGCCACGACGCTGGTCAGCTGCAGCTGCGCATAGATCTCGCGGAGGTCGGGCAAGCTGATCCCCAGCTCCTCGGCCACCTCCGGGTCAGTGGCCGTGCGCTGCAGCCGTGCCTCCAGGCGCTCCAGGACGCGCTCCACCTCCCGGGCGCGGCTGCGCACCGAGCGGGGCACCCAGTCCTGCGCGCGCAGGTCATCCAGGATCGCGCCCCGGATGCGCTGCATCGCGTAGGTCTCGAACTTCAGACCCCGCTCGGGTTCGAAGCGGTCGATCGCGTCGACCAGCCCGAAGATGCCGGACTGGACGAGGTCCGCGATGTCGACGTGCGAGGGTAGGCCCGTACCCACACGACCGGCCACGTACTTGACCAGGGGTGCGTAGTGCAGCACCAGCCGGTCCCGCAGCTCGGGATCGCGGTGCTCGCCGTAGGAGCGCCACAGTGCGACGATGCCGGCCTCGACCTCGTCCGCCCGGTCGTCCGGGCCGACCAGGCGCAGATCGCGCTGCGACCCGGCCCGCGTCGCCGTCAGCGTGCGACCACCACCCCCGGAACGCTCAGGAGCGGGGGTGGGCTCGGTCATGGATCGTCTTCAATCTCTCTACGGTCACGTGGGTGTACAGCTGCGTGGTTGCGAGCGTAGCGTGACCGAGCAGCTCCTGGACGCTACGTAGGTCCGCTCCCCCGTCCAGCAGGTGCGTGGCTGCGGAGTGCCGGAGACCATGCGGGCCGGTGTCCACCGCGCCCGGTACCGCACCGACCGCATCGTGCACGACCGAGCGGACGATACGTGGGTCGACCCGGCCACCGCGCGCCCCCAGGAACAACGCCGCAGCTGAGCGCGGGCAGAGCAGCGCCGGTCGCCCATCCGCGAGCCACCGCCGCAGCGATCGCTCCGCAGGCAGGCCGTAGGGCACCGACCGCTCCCGGTCTCCCTTCCCGACCACCCGCACCAGCCGGCGCTGCGCGTCGACGTCGCCGATATCCAGACCGCACAGCTCCGACACCCTGATGCCGGTGGCGTAGAGCATCTCCAGCAACGCATGATCACGCAAAGCAACCGGATCGGCTTCGGCCGCGCCGGCCCCCGACGCCTGCAGCGCCGCGGCCGACTGCTCCGGGCGCAGCACCGCGG
>JBOHGT010000205.1:0-16920 GCA_050700385.1 Pseudonocardiaceae bacterium
GGCCCGGAGTCACCCCGCCGGGCCGACCGGGGGTCCACCCCTGGTGCAGCACCGATGTGGTCTGCGGCTCGGCAACGTGACCTGCCGGTCACCGTCATCTGACTCGACGGCGCTGTCCGCGGCTGACCCGCGCCGGGCGTAGCCGTCATGGCCACCAACTGCACCGTCAGGCGGCCCAGTCCTCGGCGAACGGGGCGGTCTGCTGCAGCTCGATCGAGCGGCGCAGCGCCTCCAGCGCAAGGTTCGGGTGCCTGCTGGACCGCAGCCGTTCGATGAACACCTCGTCGAGGTGGTTCGGCTGCGACCGGTACACTCCATCGCGGAGGATTCGCCTAGTGGCCTAGGGCGCACGATTGGAAATCGTGTTGGGGTTGATAGCCCCTCGCGGGTTCGAATCCCGCATCCTCCGCCACCTGAGCAGCGAAAACACCGGGCGCCCCGCGATCATGGGCGCTAGGCCGCCCGTTCTGTACCGCGTCAGGGTCTCACTTTGGGCTCGGCCGCCTGGACGCTACCGTCGCATGATTGTGAGCCGGACACCATCCGCAGCACCTGACCCCTGCCCACACCTCCGCCCGAGAGGACGCGATGACTGGCTCGTTGCACCGAGCCGTCTGGACTGAACCTTATCGCCACTTTCGCACCACCCGTAGGTAGTCCAGGACCAGCCGGCGCGGGCCGCGCTCGAGCAGGTCGTCCAGCGATTCGACTAGGTGGTCGACGTGTTCAGGCTGGATGATCTGCGGCGGCTCCAAGCGGAGCACATCGCGGTTGTACTCGGTGAACGCGATGAGCACCCCATGCTCGGCGAGCAGCAGGCTGCCGGCCAACCCCGCGAACCCGCCGGAAGCCCCCCGTCCAGTAGCTGCGCCGCCCGGCGCAGCGGCCTCGGCACGGCGGCGCTGATCCCGGCCAGTTGGAGGCCGACCATGAGGCCTGCACCGCGGACGTCGGTGACCAATTCCGGGTAGCGGCGGCGTAGCTCTTCCAGGCGGCACAGCAGGTGTTTGCCGGTCTGCTCGGCGTTGCCCATGAGGTCGTCGTCGTAGAGGACGGCCAATGCTTCGAGCGCGGTGGCGCAGGCCTCGCCAGTACCGAGGGTCACCAGGTCGGGCAACACGCCCTCGTGCTCGAAAACGAAGAACCGACCGGTCCGGCCCACCCCGCACTGCACCTCATCGGCGATCCACAGCACACGGTGTTCGTTGCAGAGCCGACGGACTTCGCGCAAGTACCCAGGTGGTGGTAACACGATCCCGGCGCCGCCCTGAAGCGTTTCGAGGATCACCGTCCCGATCCGCCGATGCCTGCGCAGTGCATCGGCCAATGCCTCGACGTTCCCGAACGGTACCCCACCCCGCCGCTGACCAGCCGGAAACGCGAGCGGTAGCGAGCCGAGTCGGTCACCGACAGCGCCCCGCGGGTCTTGCCATGGAACGACTGCGATGCGTAGGCCACCATCGACCTGCGCGGGCCCTGGACGCGCTCGGCGAGCTTCAACGCCGCCTCGACGGCCTCCGACCCGGTACAGCACAACTGCACGACGTCCAGGTCGCCCGGTGCGATCCGGGCCAGGTTGGTGGCCAACGCCGCGGCATACGAGAGGGAACCGCCATGCCGATCTCGTGTCGCCGCTGTTCGGCGAAGCGTTGCCGCGCGTTCATGCCCCAGCCTGATGCCCACCTGCCGCCGCGTGCCGGTGCTGGCGCCACGTCCATCCGACGAGGACGGCAAGCAGCAGCGCCCACCCGGCGGTCGGGCGCAGCTGGATGTAGTACTCGGCGACGGCGGGCGACCACTGCGGCGCCGCCCAGATGTCGAGAGTCGCGAACAGGTAGACCGCGAGCCATGCGGGCCAGGTGTGCATCGGCGAGACAGGGCGGCACACCGTGAGGATCAGCGGCAGCAGCAGCACCGACCAGTACATCTCGCTGAGGGAGGCGGCGAGGAACGTCCCGAGCAGCAGCGCGCCGGCCTGCGTGGCGTAGCGCACCGGCTCGTCGGGGATCGCGCGGGACCACACCAGCACCCCCGCGACGAGCACCACGACGACCGCCCGCGCCACCAGCGCCACGCCGGGCGGCGCGTCCAGGAAGGTCGCCGCGGCGATGAGGGAGCTGCTCAAGCCGCCGCGGTACGAGGTCAGGGTCGGGACGGTGTTGCTGAGGAACTGGTCGCGCTCGGCGACGAGCAGGAAACCGACGGCGTTCACGGCGACGGCGACCACGGCGGCGACCACGGCGGTCCCCCAGCGCCGCGCCAGCAGCGGGACCAGCAGCACTGGAGCCACCACCGGTTTCAGGGTGATCGCGAGACCGAGCATCAGCCCGGCCGTGGTGT
This sequence comes from Pseudonocardiaceae bacterium, assembly GCA_050700385.1. Classification (GTDB taxonomy): domain Bacteria; phylum Actinomycetota; class Actinomycetes; order Mycobacteriales; family Pseudonocardiaceae; genus WHSY01. The sequence goes on from JBOHGT010000205.1 coordinate 2,341, forward strand.
TGCGCCGCCGCACGAGCAGGTACAGGGCCAGCACCTGCAGCGCCGCCAGCCCCGTGTTGACGTTGCCGAGCACGAGCGTGACCGTGACGCTCTCGCTGATCGCCAGCCCGAGGAGCAACCCGGCCCCCAGCGGGGACCGCCAGGACCGGCCCATCATCCGCAGCGCGACCGCGGCGGCCACCGGCGCACACAGCGCACCCAGCAGCACGAACACGAAGTGGCTCGGCTCCGGGCCGACCACGGCCATCGGCGCGCTCAGCAGCACGCCACCGGGGAAGAACAGGTAGCCGACGTCGTCGTAGACGGGCCTGCCCTGCAGGAAGTCCCGCGCGCCACCGTAGATGATCTGGAAGTCGACGCCGTCCACGACGGGCAGCGCCACGGACACCGTGTGCAGGTACGTCGCGATGGCCACCGGCCACAGCACGGCCGGCAGGACGCGCCGCGCCGCGGGGTTGTCGACTACCGCGGCCGGGGCAGCGGCGGTCTCGCCGACCGCCACGTCGGCGGTGCGGCTTGCGGCCGGCATGGCGGACCCCTCGTGCTGGACGGCTGTGCGGTGGGGGAGCTTACAACGGGGGCAGCGTGAAGTGGGTGGTCTCGCGAGTGATCTCGCGTTCGGTCACGGACAGCTCTCCCAGCCCGGCCAGCGCGGCGAGGACGGCATCGACCTGCCCCGGCGGTGCCGACGCCCCCGCGGTCAGCCCGATCACCCCCACGCCGTCCAGCCATTCCGGGCGGATGTCGGGGACGGCGTCCAGCTCGTCTACGAACATCGCGCCGCGGGTCTCGAGATCGGCTACCACGTGGGTGTTGTGCACGATCTGCTTGCGCACGTAGACCGGTCCGCCCCGCTGCCGCAGCGCCCGCTCGACGATCTCGATGGCGCGCTCGACTCCGGCGCAGAACGACCGCGGTGCGGCGAGCAGGACGGTCCGAGCGCCGGCGACCGCCTGCCACGCGGGATCGTTCGCATCGACCATGTGCCGCACTCCTCTGCTCAGTGGTCCCGACGAGTGATCAGGCGGGCCAGTGCGGCCAGGTCGGCAGCAACTCGCGTCGTCGCGTCAGCCGACTCCAGGTGCCACAGGGCCTGCGCCAGCAGGTCGTCGGCCTGCGCCTGGCTCCACTCGCGACCGCCCGCGACGTCGATCAGCTCCGCAGCGCGGACCAGGTCGGTACCGGACAGCGGCTGCTCGCGGTGGTAGAGGGCGCCCAGCTCGCGCCCGGCCGGCGTGCCGGAGCGGAGTGCGGCCACCACCGGCAGGGACTTCTTGCGGGTGCGCAGATCCGAATGGACCGGCTTTCCCGTCACGGCCGGGTCGCCCCAGATGCCGAGTAGGTCGTCCACGAACTGGAACGCCAGGCCGAGGCGCTCGCCGAAACCGCGCAGCTGCTCGACCTGCTCCGCACAACCGCCCCCGGACAACGCTCCGAGGGCACAGGCACACGCCAGCAGCGCGCCGGTCTTCCCCGAAGCCATGCCGAGGCACTCCGTGAGCCCGACATCGGCGCGTTCCTCGAAGGCCAGGTCCGCACTCTGGCCATCGAGCAGGTCCAGCACTGCCGTGCTGAGCATCCGCAGCTGCTCCCGCGCAGCCGGGTGCCCGCTGCCGGCGAGCACCTCCAGCGCCAGCGTCAGCATCGCGTCGCCCGCGAGGATCGCCTCGCTGGTGCCGAACACGCTCCACGCGGTGGGCCGGTGCCGCCGGGTGACGTCACCGTCCATCACGTCGTCGTGCAGCAAGGAGAAGTTGTGCACCAGCTCCACCGCGACCGCGGCGGGCACCGCCGACGCGGGTTCGCCCCCCGCGGCCTCGGCCGCCAGCAGCATGAGCGCGGGACGGATCGCCTTGCCGCCAGCGGCCTCGACCGGGTGGCCGTGCTGGTCCTGCCAGCCGAGGTGGTAAGCGGCGATGCGCTGCATCGAAGCGGGCAGCGTGTCGACTGCCGCCTGCAGGGCGGGTTCCACCGTGGACCGGCTCCACGCCAGCACCTCGTGGGTCGACCGGCCCGTCGTCACCTCGGCCGGCGCCATGTCAGCGCCCGATCTCCACGTCTTCGAGAACGCCGAGCGCGTCGGGGACCAGGACGGCGCCGGAGAAGTAGGTGCTGACGAGGTAGGAGATGATGGCCTTCTCGTCGATGCCCGTGAACCGGACGCTCAGGCCGGGCTGGTACTCGTCGGGGATACCGGTCTGATGCAGGCCGATGACCCCTTGGTCCTCCTCGCCGGTGCGGAGCACGAGGATGGAGCTGGTCTGCGTGGCGGTGATCGGGATCTTGTTGCACGGCAGGAGGGGCACACCCCGCCAGGCGATCACCTTGGTCCCTTCGATGCAGGTGGTAGCCGGATACAGCCCTCGGCGGCTGCATTCCCGGCCGAACGCGGCAATGGCGCGGGGATGGGCCAGGAAGAACCTCGATCTCCGCCTGCGGCTGAGCAGCTCGTCGAGGTCGTCGGGGGTGGGCGGCCCGGTCCGGGTGTGGATGCGCTGCTCGAGGGCGGCGTTGTGCAGCAACCCGAAGTCACGATTGTTGACCAGCTCGTGCTCCTGGCGCTCCCGGAGTGCCTCGATGGTCAGCCGGAGCTGCTGCTCCACCTGATTCATCGGTTCGTTGTACAGATCGGCCACCCGGCTGTGTACGCGCAGCACGGTCTGGGCCACGCTCAACCCGTACTCGCGGGGCGAGAGCTCGTAGTCGACGAAGGTGGCCGGCAGCGTGGGCTCCCCGTGCTGTCCCGAGGCCAGCTCGATGGCGGCTTCCCCGTGCCTGGTCTGCGGCCGCTTCGGGCGAGCCTGCACCTGCTGGATGTGCGCGCGCAATGCGTCGAACCGGCCGATCATCTCCTCGAGCGCCTGGTGCGGCAGCGCCAACACCGTGCACGCGGTCACGGCTCTGACCGTGAACCCCCAGGTGTCCTGCGACTCCATCCAGGCCAGGTCACCGAAACAGTCACCGTCGGCCAGCACATCGAGCACGGACGGATCCCCGTACTTGCCGCGACCGATCTTGTTGGCCTTGCCGTGCGCGATGATGACCACCTGGTCGGCAGGCTGGCCGGCCTCCACGACTAGGAGGCTAGGGCCGACATCCCGCTGCTCGAACCGATTCGCCAGCGCGCCGAGTACCTCGGGATCCTCGAACCCGCGCAGCACCGGCAGGTCACACAGCTCCTCGGGGATGACGCGGATCTCGGAGCCCGTGTTGGTGCAGGTGACCCGCCCGTCGCCCACCGCACAGGTCAACCGCCGGTTCACCCGGTAGGTCCCAGCCGCCACTTCAACCCAGGGAAGCATGCGCAGCAGCCATCGCGGGGAGATGCTCTGCATCTGCGGCACGGACTTGGTCGTCGTGGCCAGGTTGCGCGCCGCGGCGGTACCCAGACTCTGCTGCGATCGCCGACCATCGACATCGGGACCCGACTCCGACTCCACCGAACCGGTCACAGTCATCACGACCACTCCCCATCCATCAAATCGTTGCCGGTCAAGCGAAACTGGGGTCCGATACGGGCTGCCGAGGTGCCGAGCCCAGTGGGGTGGCCGAAAGGCCGCGACCGGGCCGCCGCGTGAGGACGGCGGCGCAGTTCGGCTTCCTCATAGCGGTGGCATCCCTCGTGCCAGACGAGGATCCCGGCCATCCAGTTCTGGAGTTCCTCGGCGTATCCCGTGAGGGTCGCGCGTGCGTCGGCGTCCAGCTCGAATTCGTCGAACAAGGCGGGCAGCTCGGTGGAGACGACGTGCTGGAACTGACGCATCCGGGACGTCATCAGGTCGTTGACGACGCCCCGTGCACGTTCGCGGTCGCAGTCGAGGAAATTCTCGACGACGAGGACACAGTTGTGGATCTCGCCCTCGAACTGGATCTCCTTCTGGTAGGAGAAGACGTCGTTGAGCAGGCAGGCGTAGTCCGCCGCGGCGTTCTCCAGGGATATGATCGGTCGGGTCCGGTAGATCTCGGGCGGCACCGTCTTTCCGTGGGCCAGCCGGCAAAGGCTCATGGTGAGGCCTGAGCCGAAGGTCTTCCGGCGCATCTCGATGTAGTCGATCGGGTCGGGGATGTGGTTCTGGGCCTGGTTGGCGAGCTCCCACAGCCAGCTGTTGATCATATCCTCGATTGCGCAGCGGAACGTGCGACGCGCGTTCACGGTCATGGGGCCCGTTGTGCGGGCCCACAGATCGGCCAGGCTGCGTTCCAACGCAGTGGCCGGGACGGGGGTCTGGCTGGACTCCACCGGCATGAACTCCGACAGCCGCCGGTTGCTTGCCTTTGCGCCCGCGTGGTTGCCGGTGCGTCCGAAGACCACGGGGTAGTAATCGTCCCCGTAGGTTCCCCAGGTGAGCCAGCCCGAGGTCAGGTCCAGTTGATCGGGCGTCGCGTCCGGGTGGATCCCGGCCGCGCACAGCGGAAAGTCGAACGCCTTTAGCTTGGGCTCGTCCCAGATGCCGGGCGCTTCATCCAGCATCCCCATCCGGTGCGCCCATTCCACGACGTGGCGGCGTGCGGCATCCAGGTGCGGGCTGCGCCGGGCGGTGAACGGCATGTGGAAATCGGGGCGCCGCAGCGGTCCGACGGGCTGGAACGGGACGTGGGTGAAGCTGCGCATCCGCTGCGGTGCCGTCAGGACGAGAGACGGCACGATGCGCGCCGCCGAGGTACCCAGGCCCGTCGGGCCGCCCAGCACGCCGCCCGTGTTCGGTGAGCCGCTGTTCATGTAGCGGCTCGACCGCATGTGCCATTCGTGGCCTCCGGACTGCCAGTCCTGGAGTCCCTTCGTGTAGGAAAGCACGTCCATCTCGGCCTTCGGGTCGAGACAGTGCTCGGCGAAGAGGCCGGGCAGTTCGGTGACAGTGGTGTGCTCGAACTGGTGCAGTCGGGAGGTCAGCAGGTCGTTGACGAGGTCGGCGGCCTCCTGGGTGCCGCAGCCGAGAAATCGTTCGAGTACCAGCACGCCATTGGCGAGCTCACCCTCGTCTTCGACCTCACGCTGATAGGAGAACAGGTCGTTGCGCAGGTGCACCGCGTCGGCGAAGGTGTCCCGGAGCACCTGCATCGGCCGGGTCGCGGCGATCCCGGCGGGCACTTCGGCATCCACCGCGTGTTCCACGAGATTCGCCGACCAGGGTGCTCCTCCGACCTTTCGTCGGATCTCGATGTATTCAACGGGGTTGGCGAGCCGCTTCTGTTTGATGTTGGACAGTTCCCACAGTGACTCGTCCAGGAGGTTCTTCGTGCTGGTCGCGAACCGGCGCTGCCAGTCCGCGGATCTCGCCGGGACGGTGCGCGTCCACAAATCGGCGAGACCCCGTTCGACCGGGTTGGTCGGTACCTCGGTGATCGACCCGTCCACCGGCATGAACGCCGGGAGGCGGTCCAGATACTCGCGGGCGCCGACCAAGTCTCGGGTCCGTTTGTACAGCTCCAAGAAATGGTCGTCGAAGTAGAACACCCAGACGTACCAGTCGGTTACCAGGTTGAGGTCGGCAGCTGTGGCATCCGGGTGGGTGTAGGCACAGAGCAGGGCGTAGTCGTGGGAGTCGAAGTCGTCCTCGTTCCAGATCACAGTGCCGTGCTGTGGTACGTCGATCATGTCCATCGAGGCGGCCCAGGCCTTGCTGTGTGCGCGAGCCCCGCTCAGGTTCGGATTCAGTCGCGCCGGGTACGGCGTGTAGAACTCGGGTAATTCGAACGGTGCCATCCGCATTGCCTCAGCTCTCGCGCCCGATCTCGACGTCTTCGAGGATGCCTAGCGCGTCGGGAACCAGGACGGCCGCGGAGTAGTAGGTGCTGACGAGGTAGGAGATGATGGCTTTCACGTCGATGTTCATGAAGCGGACGTTGAGGCCGGGCTGGTACTCGTCGGGGAGGCCGGTCTGGTGCAACCCGATCACGCCCTGGTTGGCTTCCCCCCTCCGGAACAGCAGGACGGAACTCGTCCGGGTGTCCGAGATAGGGATCTTGTTACAGGGCAGCACGGGGACGCCGCGCCAGGCGGGAACCTGATGCCCGTTCAACTCGATGCTGTCGGGGTAGACACCGCGCCGGCTGCATTCCCGGCCGAAGGCGGCAATGGTACGGGGGTGGGCCAGGAAGATCTCGGGATCGCGCCACACCGTGGCCAGTAGCTCGTCGAAATCGTCGGGTGTCGGGGGGCCGGTGCGGGCGTGGATGCGCTGCTGGAGGTCGGCGTTGTGGAGTAGCCCGAAATCCCGGTTGTTGATCATTTCCTGCTCCTGGCGCTCGCGCAGGGCCTCGATGGTCAGTCTGAGCTGCTGCTCGACCTGGTTCATCGGCTGGTTGTACAGATCGGCTACCCGGCTGTGCACCCGCAGTACGGTCTGGGCGACGCTGAGCTGGTATTCGCGGGGCTTGACCTCGTAGTCGACGAAGGTGCCCGCCAGGTCGTGCTCGCCCTCGTGCCCGGCGGCCAGCTCGATCGAGGCCTCCCCGTGCTCGTTCTGGGCGTTGCGCATGCGGGAACGGAACTGGTCGACGTGGGCGCGCAGCGCATCGGACCGGTCGACCATCTCCTCGAGGGTGCGCTGCGGCAGCATCAGCACGATGCAGCTGGTGACGGCCTTGGCGGTGAAGTTCCAGGTGTCGTTGGACTCGACCAGCGTGCGGTCGCCGAAGTAGTCGCCGTCGGCCAGCACGTCGAGCACGGTGGGGGTGCCGTACTTGCCGGTGCCGATGATGTTGACCTTGCCGTGGGCGATGAGGAAGACCTGATCGGCTGGCTGGCCGGCCTCGACCAGCACGTCGCCGGCCTCGAACTCCTGCTGGACGAGCTGCTCGGCCAGCGCGGTGAGCAACTCGGTGTCATCGAACCCGCGCAGCAGCGGCAGCTCACCGAGCTCCTGCGGGATGACCTGCACGTCGGCGCCGACGTTGGTGAACGTCAGCCGCCCGTCACCCACTGCGTAGCTGCGTCGGCGGTTGACGCGGTACGTGCCGCCGGTGGCCTCCACCCACGGCAACACGCGAAGCAGCCACCGCGAGGTGATCCCCTGCATCTGTGGCACGGATTTGGTCGTGGTCGCCAGGTTCCGCGCCGCCGCCGTCCCCAGACTCCGCGGCACCTGCCCGTTCTGCTGCCCATCCTCCACAGCGGCAGCCGAACCCACCGATTCAGTCACAGTGCACACCACCAATCCCTAGCCGTGTCCCTTGGAAAGAAAAATACGACGCGTTGACTTCGAGGAAGTGTTTCCGCCGGCAGGCGAGCAATTGCCCGCGTCAGACGTGTTTCATCGATCAGCTCCTCAGGTTGCGGGCGTGGATGCTGTCAGGAGTTCGACGTGCGACGAGCACCGGGATGATGTGTGTTCCGTATGCCAGGCATTGACGCTAGCACCGGCCGTCCGACGGGGACAGTCGCTCGACAGCGTGACGCGAATCATGCGAAGGGGACAATGAAATGCACGACTGTGGGAATCGTGGACCACTCGATCAGGGCATTGCCAGCGTTGCGCTGGAGGACTAAAAATTAACTCACGCGGGCTGTTGCTCCGTCAATCGCAAGGGGCGAGTCACCGTTACGAAGAGCGGTCGGAAAGGGGTCCGATGAGACGGAAACTGAGACGGGCAAGAGAGCACGCCGGTCACCCCTGGCGGGGGTGACCGGCGTTCTTCCTGCTCAATGGCGGTAGCGGTGGGATTCGAACCCACGGAGGGCAGGACCCTCACGCGCTTTCGAGGCGCGCTCCTTAGGCCGCTCGGACACGCTACCGCCGACGAGGGTACCGGACGGCCGCCGCGCCCCACTCACGAGGCGCGGAAGAACGTGGTGAGCAGGGCGGCGCACTCGGCCTCGAGGACCCCGCCGACCACCTCCGGGCGGTGGTTGAGCCGCCGGTCGCGCACCACGTCCCACAGCGAGCCGACGGCGCCGGTGCGCGGCTCCCACGCCCCGAACACCAGCCGCTGCACCCGGGCCGCGACCAGCGCGCCGGCGCACATCGTGCACGGCTCGACGGTGACGGCGAGGGTGCAGCCGGACAGCCGCCAGCCGTCGCCGCGCCCGGCAGCCCGCAACCGGGCCGCGCCGGCTCGCAGCGCGAGCAGCTCCGCGTGGGCGGTGGGATCGCCGGTGGCCTCCCGGGCGTTGCAGGCCCGCGCCAACTCGGCACCGGCCGCGTCGAACAGCACCGCGCCGACGGGGACGTCGCCGGTACCCGTCGCGGGCCGCGCCGCCTCGATCGCACGCCGCACGAGGTCGGCGTCCGGTGTCATCGTGGTTGCTTCTCCAGCACCGCCGCGAGTTGCGGGCCGAAGCCGCAGCGCTGCGCGATCATGTCGAGCTGCTCGTCGGGGTAGAGGTCGACCTCGTCGACGATGACCTGCAGTTCCTCGGCGGGCAGGCCGAGGTCGGCGAGCAGCCCGAAGTCGCCCTCCGGCCAGACATCGTCGGCGTCCACCGCATCCTCGTCGGGTACATCGATGCGCAGCAGGTCCAGCACGTCCGCGGCGATGTCGTAGTCCAGCGCGGCTGCGGCGTCGGAGAGCATCAGCGACACGCCCCCGGGCACCGGGCGGACGATGATGAAGAACTCGTCGTCCACGTCGAGCAGGCCGAACACCGCGCCGGTGGACCGTTGCCGGCGCAGCTCGGTGATCGCCGCGTCGAGGTCGCGCAACGCTTCGGCCTCCAGCGCGGTGCACTGCCAGCGCCCGTCCTCCCGGACGACGGCGACGGCGAAACCGGTGACCGCCATGACACCACGGTATGCGCTGGTCGGGGGACGATGGAAGCGCGATCTCCGCATCGGCTGGGGTCGGTGCCAGGATCGGGGGCATGACCTCGCCCGCCCCCCGCCACCGTCGCCGTTCCACAAGCCGTTCCGCAGGTCGCCCGGCGAGCCTGCTGGACGCCGCGCGAGCACTGCAGCCGCGCACCGTCGCGCTGCGACGGGCGATCCACCGCAGGCCGGAGCTGGGACTGGCGCTGCCCGCCACGCAGACGGCGGTGCTGGCCGCGCTGTCCGACCTGCCGGTGCGCGTGCACAGCGGTCGCTCGACGAGCTCGGTGGTCGGGGTGATCGAGGGCGAGCGACCCGGGCCGACGGTGCTGCTGCGCGCGGACATGGATGCGCTGCCGCTGACCGAGGAGTCGCGGGTCCCGTTCGCCTCGGAAGTACCCGGGGCGATGCACGCCTGCGGGCACGACACCCATGTCGCGATGCTGGCCTCGGCGGCGCGGCTGATCGCCGAGCGGCGCGCCGAGCTGGCCGGGACCGTCGTGCTGATGTTCCAGCCCGGCGAGGAGGGCTTCCATGGCGCGCGGTACATGCTCGACGAGGGACTGCTCGAGACGGTGGCGATGCCGGAACGCGCGCTGGCCCTGCACATCACGTCCACGCTGGACTGCGGGCTGGTGCAGAGCAGGCCGGGTCCGATCATGGCGTCCTCCGACGTGCTCCGGGTGACGGTGACCGGCCGCGGCGGGCACGCCTCCGCGCCGCACACCGCACTGGACCCGGTGCCCGTGGCGGCCGCGATGGTCGGTGCGCTGCAGACGATGGTGACCCGCACACTGAACGTCTTCGATCCCGCGGTGGTGACCGTCTCCCGGATCGCCGCGGGCACCACGTCGAACGTCATCCCGGAGACCGCCGAACTGGAGGGCACCATCCGGGCGCTGTCGGAGAGCACCCGCTCCCGGGTGCGGCAGGAGGTCCAGCGGGTGTGCGAGCACGTCGCGGCCGCGCACGGCTGCACCGCCGAGGTCGCCATCGAGCACGGCTACCCGGTGACGGTCAACGACGACGCGGTCGCCCCCGAAGTGGTCGACCTCGCCCGCCGGGTTCTCGGGCGACGGCACGCCGAACCGATGCCGGACCCGATGATGGGTGCCGAGGACTTCTCCTACGTGCTCGCGAAGGTGCCCGGCGCGATGGCCTTCCTCGGCGCCTGCCCGCCGGGCGCGGAGCCCGACACCGCACCGGCCAACCACTCCAACCGTGTGACGTTCGACGAGTCGGCCCTGGTGCACGGTGTCGCGCTCTACACCGCGTTCGCCCTCGACGGTGTCACCCGATGACGGGGGGCGGGCTGTGCGTGATCGGTCTCGGGCTGGTCGGCGGCTCCGTGCTGCGCGCGGCGGATCGTGCGAAGTGGACGGTGTGGGGCGCGACCGCCTCGCCGTCGGACGCGGCTGCCGCCGCCGGAGACGGCTTCACCGTCGAGTCCACCGTGGCGGGTGCGCTGCGGCGCGCCGCCGACGATGACGCGCTGGTGGCACTCGCCGTGCCGCTGCCCGCGGTGGACGAGGTGCTGGTATCCGTGGCGGCGCACGCGCCGGGCTGCCGGCTCACCGACGTGGTGGGCGTCAAGGAGCCGGTGGCTGCGGCGGTGGCCCGCCGCGCACCCGGGGTGCGCTACGCCGGCGGGCACCCGATGGCCGGGACGTCGGCGTCGGGGTGGGCGGCCGGATCGGCGGAGCTCTTCGACGGTGCGGTGTGGGTGGTTGCCGTGGACGGCACCGACGCCGCGACGTGGACCGGCGTGGCACGGCTGGCACTGGACTGCGGCGCGCAGGTGGTGCCCGCCACCGCGGCGGACCACGATGCCGCGGTGGCCCGGGTGTCGCACCTGCCGCACCTGCTGGCCGCGGTACTCGCCGCGGTCGGCGCCGACGGCGGGCCGCTGGCGATGGCCCTGGGCGCGGGCTCGTTCACCGACGGCACCCGGGTGGCCGGTTCGGCGCCGGACCTGGTTCAGGGGATGTGTGAGGGCAACCGCGCCGCGCTGCTCGATGCGGTCGACGATGCTCTGGGCCGGCTCGGCGCGGCGCGCGGTTCACTCGCCTCCACCGGTGGACTGGCGGCCACCATCCGCTCGGGTCACCTGGCCCGGAGGGCATTCGACGCAGCCCACACCGGCCCGAAGGGCGAGACGCTGGACGTCGATCTCAACGCTGCGGGGGTACTGGAGCGGCTCCGCGAGATCGGCCGGGCCGGCGGGCGGATCACCACCCTGGACGGCACCCGCTGCGGCTGTTCCATGTGAGTGCCGACCCCACCGCCCAGTTCAAAGGCGACATTGTTCGATCCAGCCTGGACAGGGAGCGCCCGACTCAAAAGACGTCACCAGAACGTTTTTCACGTTCTGGCATGCCGGTCTCCGGCGCAAGGACATTCCATTCGAGCCACCCGACGTCATGAGCGGCATTCTTGAGGTCGATAGCGAGTCGGCGCACCTGCTCAAGAGTGAAAGGACGCTGGCGCTTGGTAGGCTTGTTGTTCTCGCGCCAAGCGATCATCTTGCCGTCCTCTTGAAGATGCCAGACCGAGTGGATTACGTGATCTCTCAGACTCATGGCCCGGCGGAGTTCACTTCGAAGCGCTGGCCACTCAGAGTCGATCAAACCACGATCAGGAAAGGGGCGGGTGACAAGAGTCATATCAAGCTCGTCGATTAGCCGTTTTAGCCTCTTGTCCTGCCCGATCATTTTCATGTGCCCAAACCGAAGACCGTTGATCGCTGACCGCAACGCGAATTCGAGGTAAGCGCTCGCAATGGCGATTCGACCGATCGCGTCAGTCAGCGCGTTGGGATGCTCGGGCGGGAGTGGCCATCGCCCATCATCGTCCTGCATCGATCCGGGTAGCCGTGGTCAGCTCGGTAGTGCCATGCGTTCGGCGGTGAAGGCTTCGATGGCCCCGGCCAGGTCGATGACGTCACGGCCCGGGTCGCTGATGGCACCCAGCGCAGTACGCACCCGCTCCACCGCGGTGACGATGGTGTGGTCGCGCTGGGGCGCGGGAAGGGCCAGCACCGGGGCAAGGGCTTCTGCTGCACCGTCGACCTCGCGCTGGGTCACCCGGGCGACCGCGAGCGCACATCGGGCGGTCGACTCGTTGCGGAACGAACCGCCCTGATAAGACGTGTAAGCCTCCAAAGATTCAAGGGCGAATCGTTCCGCGTGGCCCGCCACAGCCGCACCACCCCAGGAAAGCGCCTCGGCGGCGTAGTTGAGCTGGTTGGGCCGGATGAAGTCGCACAGCCCGCCGAGAACGTCCAACTCGTCGGGTTGTACCCGGTCCCGCGCGTCGGCCGCGCGGCCCACGGCGGCATGGGCCTCCTCCAGCCGGTTCAGCGCTCCCAGGGTCCGGGCCTCACCGCTGGCAAGCAGCACAGCGGCGGAGCTGCGGCTGCGTTGCGCCGCGTCGGCGCCGAGTTCGGCATAACGCACCGCCTCGTCGCAGCGCCCTGCCCAGTAGGCGATGTTGGCCTGCAATCCCCGGATCCACGCGCGCAGCCCGTCATGGCCGGCGTTATCCGCGCAGGCGTACCCGGTGCGGGCCTGGGTCATCGCATCGTGGGTGGCGCCGAGGTCCCGCGAGGCCATCGCCATCAGCCCGCAGGTGATCCCGGCGACCAGGTAAAGGTCACGGGTTTGGTCGGGGCGCTGGCGGCCCTCCAGCAGCACGAAGGCCCGGTCCTGGGTGTTCACCAGTTCACCGAGCAGGGTGGGCAGCGGCTGCTGAAGGTAGGCGACAACCAGGCGGCGCAGGTCGTCGAAGAACTGGTCGATCGTCTCGGCCCCGACGTTGGTCGCCTCGATCCGGGTGAGGAAGTCCCGAGCCTTGTCGGCGCTCACGGCAATTACCTGCCCTTCCCAGTCCGTTCGGGCGCTACCACGCCCCGCCACCACCCCATTGTGCAGCCGGACGGGCCGAAGCGCCCCCACGCCGTAGGGCGGGCCGAACAGCCGCGCCACCGGCTCGTCGAACATCCGTTCCAGGACGGCCTGCGCCTGCGGGTGCGGCAGGTTGCGCAACTGTCCAGCCATCCACCGATACGCCTGCCGCTCGCTGAGCAGGGTTCCCGCCGTCCGTTCGTATTGCTTGCGGAACTGCTCCAACGTGAGGTGCCGCTGCCGCAGCAACTGTTCCAGCCGGGTCCGCGATGGCTCGTATTCGACCATTCTCCACTCACCCCTCGATGTGATCTGGCCACAGTAGATCACCGGGACAGCGGATTACGACAATAAGAAAACACAAGGCAGGAGAAGGCAGCGAAAGGCAAACCCGGTGACCTGCGCGCGACTGCTGCCCTACGCAAAAATGTCATCGTGTTGCCGGGGTGCAGGCCCACCCGCACCTGAGGAACGGCAACCACCCGCCCGGCCCGCGAGCCCGAAGCGCGGGCCGGGCGGCACCATGACGCCGGGCAGAAAAGGGGGATTTGTCATGGAGGGGATCACGCCGGCACTCGGTATCACCGATCCGGTCTTGGCGGGCAGCGCCGCGGCACCCGCCACGCGCCGCGAGGTCGAGCGGTGAGCGTTGCCGACGCGCGGCCTCCTTCGGCCGAGACCTACCGCGCCACCATGCGGGGCCGCGACCCCGAGGGGCAGCCCGCCACGGTGATCATCACCCGCAACGGCGCGGGCAGGTCCGGACGAGTCCGGCTCACGCTCAACGCCTCGCTGCGGACCACCCTCACGATGACCGACGAGGAGGCCGGCAAGCTGATCGAGCTCGTCACCGAGGCCCGGGACACCCCCTGACCTGACCATCCCGCTCGCCGTGCCCCGTCCTGGCATGCTGTACGTCGGCTGACGGCTCCTTCTTGGAGGGGCGAATTCGCAAGCACAACCCGTGAAGCTCGGAAAGGTCGGAGACCGGCGTGGAGTCCTCGCGCGATTCGGCGTGCGGTGCCGTCCTGGAGCAGGTGCTCGCCGCGCTGGCCGCCGACTCGCACAATGCCGTGGTGCAGATCGCGCAGGTCGATACCGGCGTGGAGCGCGCCGGGCCGCTCGGTGGTATGCCCGTCGCGGTGAAGGACATGATCGACGTGGCCGGGCTGCCCACCCGCTGCGGTAGCACGGTTCGGGCTGACGCCGAACCGGCTGGCGCGGATGCCGCCGTGGTGGCCCGGCTGCGTGCCGCCGGTGCGGTGATGGTCGCGAAGACCCATACGCACGAGTTCGCCTACGGGCCCACCGGCGACGTCGCCGCCGAGGGACCCTGCCACAACCCGCACGACCGGGAGCTGATCACCGGTGGTTCGTCCAGCGGGTCGGCGGCGGCGGTCGCGGCCGGTCTGGTGCCACTGGCACTGGGCACCGACACCGGGTGCTCGGTGCGCACCCCGGCTGCGTTGTGCGGGGTGGTGGGGCTGAAACCGGCGCGGGGGGCACTGCCCACGGCAGGGGTGTTCCCGCTGTCGGAAACCTGCGATCACGTCGGCCTGCTCGGCAGGGACGTCGGCACCGTCGCGGTGGCCTTCAGCGCGCTGAGCGGGCAGCGGATCGACCCGTCGGCCCCGCTGCCGCCGGGCATCGTGATCGGCCGCCCGACGGACCGGTACTGGCAGGTGCACGACCCGGAGATCGCCGCCGGGGTGGACCGCGCCGCCACCGCCCTGGCCGCTGCCGGAGCCGTAGTGCGTGAACTCACGATGCCCGGTATCGAGGAACTGGCCGCCACCTATCCGGTCATCGTCGGCGCGGAGGCCTACGCCACCCACGCCCGCTGGCTGGCCGAGCGCCCCGGTGACTACCAGCCGGCCACCGCCGCGCGGCTGCGGGACGCCGCCGCGCACACCGCGGCCGACTACGTCACCGCC
>JBOHGT010000206.1:0-1500 GCA_050700385.1 Pseudonocardiaceae bacterium
CTCACTTCAAGTCGTGGCGGATCCTCCACACAGACTACCGTCGTCCTCATCACACCTACCGTGACGCTTACGATGCCGCTCGCGGATTGTTCTTCTTCTCAATTACATGGGGTTTTGAATAATGTTCCAAGAAGGCTCGGTCGTGATCCGGGAAGACCGGGAGTTGCTGGCTGAGTTGGCCCAGCTCAATGGGGATATGACTTCGCTTGGTCTGCGCATCATGGAAGGCAGCGCTAGCGCTCGTGAACAGCAAGACTATGCCGAACGACTCATTGCGGCGGGGGAACGGCTCAAGCGTCGGGCTGGGGCAATAGGTGGAACTGTCATCGAAGGCGAGGTTTGTGCCGAGGAACCGATTGCCCTGCCTGGGCATACGGCTGGGTGTTCGGCGGAGCCGGTGGAGCTTGACTGGGAGCCGTGAGCAGTGTGTGGGAAACGCAGTACCGGTTGCTTGGGGAACGGTTACGGAAGCGGCTGGCTGAGCAGGCAGAGCGGGGGCTGACAGCAGACCGTGATGATGAGCTGTTGCTTCGGTTGCTGGGCTTGGTGGTGGATCTGCATGCATGGCACCAGGTCGATAGACATGGGCAGTGTCGAAGGTGCCGGTTGAAACGTCGTAGATGGCAGCAGGGGCGTCCGAAACGATGTCCTGTTATTGACAGCATTGGGTACTACATCGACGAGGAGTTGCACTTTATTTGGTGGCAGGTGTTCGGGCAGGTGGGACGGGACATGACGCTGGAGGAGGTGGAGGAGTGGGTGGAGGGGCAGCGGGAGGAACAGCGCCGCGAGGAGATGGGGGGATGACGAGTCGGGTGATCCGGAAGCGACGAGTGTCATGGAGGGGTTGAAGGCGGGGATGGGAGGCATCGGTGGCGGTGAGGGGGTGATCGTGCGGCTCCAGTGCTGGACGGGTCGCCCCTTGGCCGTCACGCTGCACCGGCCTCGACATTGAGCCACGCCGACGTGGCCACAATCCACTCCTCCGGGGTGATGAGCCCGACCACATGGTCGCCGATGCGCGGGGGCTGGCGCTCGTCCTCCGCGGGGCACAGCAGCACCAGCGCGCTCGGGCCGCCGGCTCGACCGGCCTGCCGCGCCCGGTCGGCCAGCCGCTCCAGCAGCGCCGGCCCTCCCGCGTAGCGGCCCAGCGGGGTCAGCCCCTCCAACGCCAGCACCCCGGATCGCGACCAGTCCCGCTCCAAGCGTTCGAACGCCGCCGCGACCACGCGCTGCAGGTTGGTGTGCGCGCGGCTGCCCGGTTCGGCGGCATCGGCGCGGCGCACCACGTCGAAGTCCGGGATCTTGCGCTCGGTGGCGACGGCGCGCAGCGCGGCGACGAACTCGGCCCCGGCGTCGTGCAGCGGCACGTCCAGCGTCGCGGCGAGCCGGGCGCGGGCCTGCGCCCACCGTGAGCGGCGCACGGTGACCACCCGCAGGCCACCGTGCTCGGCGACTCGCGCCAGCCGGCTGGGGACGTCCGCCGCGACCGTCCCGCCG
>JBOHGT010000207.1:0-2453 GCA_050700385.1 Pseudonocardiaceae bacterium
CGGTCGTGGCGGTCAGTCCTACGGGACTGGTTCGGCCGGGATCGGCAGCCTGTCCCGTCCGTGCTCGTTCGCCCGTGCCCGGCGGGGCAGGCCCCCACAACACCGCCGCCCGGCCCGCGCCCCCCGACCGGGCCGGGCGGCACCCCGGCACCAACCGCAAGGGGACGCCATGAACGAGCCCACCGAGGGGTGGCGCCTGGCCGCGGCGTGTGCCACCGCACCCGACCCCGACCGGTTCGTCTCCCCCAGCACCCCCAGCCGCGACGCACAGCTCCTCGCCGCCGAGTTCTGCGCCACCTGCCCGGTGCAGCAGCCGTGCCGCGCCTACGCCCGGACGACCCGCTCCGAGGGCGTGTGGGGCGGAATGTGGTTCCCGACCCCGGGAACCGGGCAGGCGGTGAATCTGATCACCAACGCCGGAGTGGTGGCGGCCGACGCACCTGGTGGCCGACGAGGCGATGGACGCCGGACGTCCGGGTCGGTATGAGGGCCCCCGCAGCACGGGATTGTCGTGCACCCGCAGAATCACGCGTGAACAGGGCGATCGACACGTCCGGCACTCCTGGCTCCCTCCCTCGTGGCGACGGCCGGTCAGAACCCTGCGCCTCGGTCATCACGACAGTTCGACCCGCTGACCTGCGAGAACTCGACCGCTATCCCATGGACTTGGCGCCGTCCAGGGACTCGCGGAGGATGTCGGCGTGACCGGCGTGCTGGGCGGTCTCCGCGATCACGTGGAGCAGCACCCGGCGCGCCGACCAGCGCGCGCCCGGCTCGAACCAGGGCGCCTCGGGTAACGGGTGGGAGATGTCCAGATCGGGCAGCGTCGCCACGAGCTCATCGGTCCGGCGCGCCACCTGGTCGTACTCGGCCAGCAGTCCGGCCAGCGTCTCCCCCTCCAGCATGCGGAACCCCGCCGACCAGTCATCCAAGCTTCCCTCCTCCCAGTTGCCCATCGCCGACGAGCCGTCGACGATGAAGTTGATCCACTGCCGCTCGGTGAACGCGATGTGCTTGATGAGGCCACCCAGGCACAGCTCACTCACGGTGGTGCGTTGCGCGGCCTGCTCGTCGTCGAGGTCGCGAACGGTGTAACGCAGGAAGTACCGGTGCTTGGTCAACGTCTCCAGCAAGTCGGCACGCTCGCCGGTCACGGTCTTCTCAGTTCTGGTCATGGTGTGCGCCTCCCGTGGTGTAGGCAAGCAGAACGGTACGGCCCAGGGCCGACAGTTCCTCCGTCGCGCTTGTCTCCGGCCTGACCGGCTCGGCGCGAACTGCTCAGCACGTGCTGAGGCAGGCCGCGACCTCGCAGGAACAGCTCGACCGCCGCCCTGCCGGACAGTGTGATCATGGGCGTGTCCCAGTGCTGGACGTCAACTACCTCGAACCAGTTACGGTGCGCTGGACTGATCAACTCAGTAACAGGAGGGGACATGACCGATCAGCAGTGGGTGCCGGAGGGCGTCGACACCGCCGTGCCGAATTCGGCGCGCGTGTATGACTACCTGCTTGGCGGCGGACACAACTTCGCCCCGGACCGGGCGCTGGCGGAACAGGTTGAGGCGGCGATACCCGGGGCGCGAGACGTCGCCCGGCTCAACCGTGCGTTCCTGCGGCGGGCGGTGCTGTTCCTGGTCAACGCCGGGGTGCGGCAGTTCCTCGACCTCGGATCGGGCATTCCCACCGTGGGCAATGTGCACGAGATCGCGCAGCAGGCCGACGATCAGGCCCGGGTGGTCTACGTCGACAAGGAGCCGGTCGCGGTGGCGCACACCAGGCTGCTGCTGGAGCGCAACGAGTTGGCGGGCGTGGTCCGAGCCGACCTGTGTGAGCCGGAGGTGGTCCTGCAGGCGCCCGAGACGCGGCGACTGTTGGACTTCGACGCCCCGATCGGGCTGCTGACGGTCGCAGTGCTGCATTGGGTGCCCGACGAGCGGCGCCCACGCGAGATCGTGGCCGCCTACCGGGACCGGCTGGCGCCGGGCAGCTACCTTGCGCTGTCCCACGCGACCGCCGACACCCAGCCCGAACAGGTGGCTACGACCGTCGAGGTGTTCAAACGCAGCGCCGACGGGCTCCGCCCCCGCAGCCGCGAGGAGATCCTCGGCTTGTTCACCGGGTTCGAGATCATCGACCCTGGTCTGGTGAGCACCGCGCTGTGGCGCCCGGAGTCATCCGAGGAGGGGGAATCGGACGCCGCGCACTCGGAAATCCTCGCCGGGGTCGGCCGCAAGCCGTAACCGCGCGGCTACAGGGCTGTCTTACCACTCGTCCCCGCTCTTTACTGCCCGAGCGCCTGCTTGCGCCGCTCGATCAGCCGCCAGATCATCGGCGTGAAGATGAGCTGCATCGCGAGATCCATCTTGCCGCCGGGGCAGACGATGGTGTTCGCGCGCGACATGAACGAGTCGTGCAGCATCGAGACGAGATACGGGAAATCGATTCCGCGCGGA
>JBOHGT010000208.1:0-6252 GCA_050700385.1 Pseudonocardiaceae bacterium
GCTCGGGGTTGACGGTGTACGGATCGTGTGCCGCCCGAGCAGCCGGGCGCCGACGGCTCCGAGGACTGGCCGTGATCGCGGTTCTGGTGGTGGACGACCACGACCTCGTCCGGCTGTCGCTCGTTGCGGTGCTGGAAGGGGCCGGTGGCATCGTGGTCGTCGGCGAGTGTGCCGACGGCTCCGAGGTTCTCGACGCCGCGCGGGAACGGGAGCCGGACGTGATCGTGATGGATCTCTCGATGCCGGTTATGGGCGGGCTCGAGGCGACGCGGCTGCTGCTGTCCGAGCGGCCCGCGACCCGGGTCGTGGTGCTGTCCTCGGCGATGAACGGCTGCACGGTGCGCCGCGCGATGGAAGCGGGCGCGTGCGGTTACCTGCTGAAGACCGCGGACCCGGACGAGCTCGTGGCTGCCGTGCGCGCCGCGGCGGCCGGTGGTCGTCCGCTGAGTCCGCAGGCTCGCGAGGCACTGCGGCACGAGTGTTGAGGGTGTTTTGTCCGGCATGAGGTCGCAGGTGGGGCCATGATGGCGGTGCGGCGTCGGCGACGGGAAGTGGTCATGGCGAGTGGGCAAGGGTGGGCCGGTGGTCCGCGGATGCCCATTGACGACCTGCTGCGGGAGCTGCTGGATCGTGCCGACGAGGTGCTCGGGGCGCAGGCCAGGTTGCGCGGGCTGCTGGATGCCGTGGTCACGATCGCCAGTGATCTGAGCCCGCCGGCAGTGCTGCGCCGCATCGTGCAGGCTGCGGTCGACCTCGTCGACGCCCGGTACGGGGCGTTGGGCGTGCTGACGCCGGACCGCAGCGCGCTGGCCGATTTCGTGCACGTAGGTATCGACCAGCAGCTCACCGAGCGCATCGGGTCACTGCCGGAGGGCCACGGGGTGCTCGGGCAGCTGATCACAGACCCGCGGCCGCTGCGGCTGCACCGGATCTCCGAACATCCGCAGTCTTTCGGCTTCCCGGAGCACCACCCGCCGATGAGCAGCTTCCTCGGCGTGCCGCTGCTGGTGCGTGGCGAGGCGTTCGGCAATCTCTACCTCACCGAGAAGCGCGGTGGGGGCGAGTTCACCGCCCAGGACGAGGAGTTCGTGGTCGCGCTGGCCGCGGCGGCGGGGATGGCGGTAGAGAACGCGCGGCTCTACGAGAGCGGCCAGCACCGGCAGCGCTCGCTGGAGGTTTCCACGCGGGTGGCCACCGACCTGCTCGCGGGCATGACCCGGCACGCCGCGCTCGACCTGGTGGCAGCCAGCGCCCGGGAGCTCGCCCGCGCGGACCTCGCCACCGTCGTGCTGCCGATGGAGTCCGGGGATGACTTCCACGTCGCCGCGGCCGCCGGCCCGGCAGCCGACGAGGTGCGGCACGGGCGCGTCTCGGCGCAGCACTCGCTGACCGCGGCGGTGATGGCCTCCGGACGGCCCGAGCTGGTGCCCGACGCCCGCGCCGATCCCCGCGTCGACCAGAGCATGGTCGTGCCCGGCTGGGGCCCGCTGCTACTGCTGCCGCTGACCTCGGACACCGTGTCCCTGGGCGTGCTGATCGTCGCCAAGCAGGTGGGCGCGCGGCCGTTCGACACCGACGACCTGGTGATGATGACGGGATTCGCCGCGCAGGCCGCGCTGGCCCTCGAGCTGGCCAGCGCGCGGAACGACCGGGAGCGCCTGGTGGTGCTCGAGGACCGCGACCGGATCGCCCGCGACCTGCACGACCTGGTGATCCAGCGGCTGTTCGCCACGGGCCTGAGCTTGGAGGGCACCTTGCGGCTGGTCCATGAGGAGGAAGCGAGCCAGCGGATCCTCAGCGCGGTCTCCGCGCTCGACGACACCATTCGGGACATCCGGCAGGCGATCTTCTCGCTGCGCACGGTGGAGGGGAAGCGCTCCGGCCTTCGTCAAGACGTGCTGCACATCGTCGGGGAGGCCGGTGAGGTGCTCGGCTTCGAGCCGTCGATGCGCTTCGACGGTCCGGTCGACTCCGCGGTCCCGCCGCCGGTCGTGGCGCAGCTGATCGCGGTGCTGCGGGAGGCGCTGACGAACATCACCAGGCACGCGGGTGCGTCCTCGGCCCGGGTGGAGCTGGCGGTGACCGGGTCGGTCGTGCGGCTCACGGTCCGCGACGACGGTGTCGGTCTGCCCGAGCAGCGGCAGGACAGCGGGCTGGCCAACATGGCACGGCGTGCCGAGGAAACCGGCGGGTGGATGGATGCCCGGGCCGCCGTCCCCCGCGGTACCGAGCTCGTCTGGCAGGCACCGTTGTCACCCTGATCTCGTAGCCGCGCTGTTACGCTACGTCGCAGGACTGCGAAACTGGAGTACGCCACCGTGGAATCTCGAAGATCGACGACGGGTGCCCGGATGGCCCGAGCGCGGCGCCGTATGGGCTGGTCACAGCGGGAGCTGGCGGCGCGCCGCCAGCGCTGCACCGCCTTGATCGACCGCGCCGAGTCCAGACTGGCGACGGGAGCGATCGACGGAGCATGTGCGGACGCATCGGAGGCGCTGCAGATCTCCGCCGACACCCAGCATGTGGAGAGCCTGCGACGCGTTGAGAAACTATCCCGGACTGCGCTGGCAACCCGTGCCGACTGTGCGCGCAAGTTGTTCCACCAGGTTCTGTTGATCAAGAGCGAGAACGGTCTCGATCCCGGACCGCTCCGGGATCATCGGTGACCTTGAAGATCGGCTCGCCGACTACTTCGGGGTCCGGCACGCGGTGCTGACCAATACCGGCACCGCGGCGCTGCACTCCGCCTACGCAGCCCTGGCCATGGGCGACGGGCAGGAGGTGATCCAGCCCGCGTACACCTTCCACGCCACAGCGACACTCATGTACCTGCCCAACCCCGTCGATCTCACCCGCCAGGACGACGCGGCCGGTGTCGCGCAGCAGGTCGTCGGCGCGATCATCGACCACAATGGACAGATACTTCTGTTGCGGCGGCCTGTTGACGACTTCCGCGGCGGCACCTGGGAACTCCCCTCCGGTAAGGTCGAAGCTGGCGAAGACCTCACCACGGCACTGCACCGGGAGGTCACCGAGGAAACCGGGCTGCACATCACCGAAATTATGAACTACCTCGGCGCGTTCGACTACACCTCAGGCAGCGGAAAGCACACCCGCCAGCACACCTGGGCCGTCACCGTCGGCGGCACACAGGGCCTTCGGCTCAGCGAGCACGACCACTACATGTGGACCGGTGCGGGCGGCAACTACGCTGTCAGTGACGAGGTCAACGCCCTAATCGAGATCCACTTCTCCCAAACACACGCCTGACGGAGCGCCGAGCTACGTACCCCCGGCGCACCGGAGGATCCGGTTCGCACAATGGTTCAGGTGGTGGGCTGATCTGGGTACTCAGCATCTGGGCATTCGGCTCAGTGCTCCGGCGGTCGCGTACCTTGGTCGCGTACGGTTGCGCCGAAGACGGCGATCTGGGTGCGCCGTTCCATACCGAGCTTGGCCAGCAGCCGGGAGACGTGGTTCTTCACGGTTTTCTCGGCCAGGTACAGCCGGGCGCCGATCTCCCGGTTGGACAGCCCGTCGGCGATGAGTGCCAGGACCGCGCATTCACGGTCGGAGAGCTGTTCGAGCCGGGGGTCGGCAGCCGGGGGGCCCTCGCGCAGCCGGGTGAGGACGTTCGCGGTGACCGCGGGGTCGAGCAGGGACTGCCCCTGCGCCACCCGGCGCACCGCGTCGACGAGGTCGGTGCCGCGGATCTGCTTGAGCACGTAGCCTGCCGCTCCCGCCATGATGGCCGAGAAGAGTGCTTCGTCGTCGTCATAGGAGGTGAGGATCAGGCAGGCCACCGAGGGATGCTGCGAGCGGATGTCCCGGCAGACCTCGATGCCGCTGCCGTCGGGCAGCCGGGCGTCGAGCACGGCCACGTCGGGCCGTACGGCCGGGATGCGGCGCAGCGCCTCGTCGACACGGCCGGCCTCTCCGACGACCTGGATATCGCCGCTTTGCTCGAGCAGCTCACGCAGGCCCCGCCGGACCACCTCGTGGTCGTCGAGCAGGAACACGCTCACCGTGCGGGCTCCACCCGGCTGGTTGTCGCTCACGTCACCATGGTGCCCCGGCGGGCTCGCGGGGCAACGTTCCGAGCATCGCTAGCCGAGGCTGACGATCAACCAGGTGCCGTCGATCTTTCGCAGGACGATGGGCGCGGGATTCTCGTAGGGGAGCACCTCTTGGATGACCTTGCCCTCGGAGCTCCTGACCGCGCTGTCGGGTACCTCCGCGCGGTCGCCGCGCAGCTCGACCTGCCCGACCCTGGCGTCGCTGAGGATGTCCTGCTCCTCGGGGCCGAGCACGACGCTGATGGTCCTCACGATGTCAACGCAGGTGCGAAGGCCCAGCGGCGCGGCTTTCACAATGAGTTCTTGCTGCGCGGGGCCCGCCAGGTACGAGCACGCCTTCTCCTCATCGCCGTCGGCGATCGCCTTCGCGGTCGCCACGACGGTGTCGCGCACCTGGTCGGTATCGGATTCGGATGCGCACCCCATGGCCACCGGACCCACGGCTACCCACACGCACAGCATTCCCCGCCACCCACCGCGCATCGCGGCAGAGTAGTTGGGTGGGCCCAGCTGCGCCACCCGCTACAGCGGGTCGTCACTCCTGGCCCGGTGCCGTGACGACGCGACGAGCGACTTGATCATCGCGTCGTACACCGGTCCGTCCGGGAAGGGTTGGATCCGGCCGACGGGCCGGTATCCCCACGACAGGTAGGCGTGCCGCGGTGCCGGCGCATCGGGGCGAACGAGCAGCGTGATCCGTTCCTCGGGCAGCCCGGCGGTCAGATCCGTATGCATCCGGCGTGCGACACCTCGTTGCCGGTAGGGGCGCCGCACCGCGATCTCGATGATCGCGAACGTGCGTCCGGGGCGCTCGGCGGTGACATCGTCGGGCAGTGGTGTCAAAGCGCCGTCCCACCACCGTGTCTGCGCCGGAAGCTGGTGGCCGAAGCTGAACCCGATCGGCTCGTCGCCTCGTTGGGCAACAACGAGCCGGAAGTTGGGCTTGTCGACTCGCCGTGGCCAGCCGGACGCGAAGTCCGCCACCTCCGCGGGCCCCTCGCAGTACGGAGGCTCGGCGTAGATCTCGGCGTAGATCTCACGGACGGTACCGAGCTGACCCGAGCCTGTGTCCGCGCCATGGACGGTCAGCGTGAGCCGGTCCAGCGGAGGATCATCGCCTGCTGTCATGTTGGTGCGGGCAGCAGGCGCCGGGCGGCGGCTGCGAACGTCCGCGCTTGCGGGTAGTTCTGCTGTCCCAGCAGGTCCACGGTGTGATGCAGGTCGGAGACGATGCGGCCGGAGCCGCGAACCGCGTCCACCCGTCGCATGGCGTCACCGGTGACAGCGATGGCCTCGTCGAGCTGGCCGAGCCGAGTCAGCAACGACCCCAGGCGCACGGCATAGAGGGTGTGGTTACGCGGCCAAACCTCGGCATCGACGCTGGTCAGCGCGGTGCGGGCGGCGATCTCGGCGAGCTTGCCGTTCCCGGTGGCCAATGCTGTCCGGGTCTCGTGCCAGGCCAGATCGGCCGCTCCCCAGAAATCCAGCCAGAAGGGCTCGCCTCCCCGCCGCCCCTGGTCGAGCCAGCGGCGGGCCTCCGCGATGGAAGAGACAGCAGCCGTGCAATCACCGCTTCTGGCGTGGCCAATGGCCTCCCGCGCCGCCAGGAGGGAAAGCAACACAGGGGTTGCCTGGTCCGCGGCGGTTCTGGCCGCCTGAGTTAGGGCTACGGTCTCCGCGCCGCGGCCCGGGTCATCGCTGGCCTGGAGTGCCATCGACGCCAGAGCGGTCACGCGGGCTTCGGGGATGCTGGCAAGGTCGGCCAGGTGGCACGTTTCCAGCCACCAGTGCCGCGCCCGCTGCGGCCATCCGGCATCATAGGCAAGCCACCCTGCTTGCTCCATGGCCGCGGCCGTGACCCTCTGCAGCTCACTCCCCACCGAAGGCAGATAGCTACCGCGGCGCAGCGCATCCTGCAGCCGTCGCGCCATTTCCTCGGCCATCTGGTAGACGGTGGCGCCGCCTTGTTGAGCGTCCAATTCTTCGAGGCGGCGCAGCGCTGTCCAGCACTGAGCGGCCCCGGCGGCATCGATACGGCCAGGACGGGCGACGCCCTGCGGCAACAGCGCGCTCACGGCGAGCGCGACACCTCCGCCGAGTACCTCACGCCGCTCCACGCCATCGAGGATAGGACGCCGGTCCGGGTCGCCGGCGAGGCCCAGCGCGGCGGGCGGGA
>JBOHGT010000209.1:0-6187 GCA_050700385.1 Pseudonocardiaceae bacterium
TACCTGACCGCCGTCGTGGCCCGCGTGTGCTCCCTGGACTGGCCTACGGCGGCGGGGCTAGTCCAAGATCCTCGCGGCTTCCCCCAGCCCGCCCTCGCAGCTGACAGGTTTGCCCGCGAGGCTGTCAACCCTCGCGACGCTGGCGCACGGTGGTGTTCTGCTGCCATGCTCCAACGACTTAGCCCGATGTTCGGAGGCAGCGCGTGTTCGTGATCGAGGTCCGTAAGGGTGAACTGATCGAGACCGTGACCAAGGAAGCTCAACGACTTGGAATCGTAGATGGCGCGATCGTGAGCCTAATCGGCGGCGTTGACCGATTCACGGTCTCCACGATGCCCGCAGGCAACGCCACCAAGGACGTGCTGACTGACTATGACCTCCCGGCCGAGATGAGCGGAACCGGCGAGATCACCAGCGGAACCGTTCACATTCACGCCGTGATGGCAGTCGAGGGCGACCGGGCGGTCTCCGGCCACCTGCACCGTGCCGACGTTGGTACGTGGTTTGCCAACGTGTACGTCATGTCGCGTTGAGCAGAGGGCCAGGGCGGCCATGGTGAGCACGAGGTGGCGGATCAGGGCGGTGTAGTGGCGGACCTGGCTGTGGTCGAGACCGAACTGGTCCTTGCCGACCTGGAAGTCCTCCTCCACCGGCCAGCGCAGGCCCGGGACCCGGACCAGGGTGCCCAGCGTGACAGTCCGTCCTTCGGGCGCGTAACAGTAGAAATAGGCCAGGCCTGGTCGGTGGGGTCGGTCAGGTTGCGGCGCACGAGCAGGTGATGGCGCGGGCTGGCGGTGGCGACCCAGGCCCAGCCGTAGGTGCGGTCTCCTTTGGACCCCGGCCCCGCACGAGGCCCGGTTCCACGCCGCGGCCGGCACCATCTTCAGGGCCTGATCAGCGCGGACCTGACGGTGAGAGGTCAGCGTCACGGGGAACGAACACGGGACCCCGAGTACGTAGCCCACGCCGCGGTCTTCGCAGAACGCCCGCAGAGCGGGGTCGCGACCGTAGACCTCGTCGGCGGTGGCCCAGGCCGGCAGGACCCCGGCGGTGCCCAGGTCGGCTCAGAATGTCGACCCCGAGCTGAGGTTTGGTCTGGAACACCACGTCTTCGCCCACCCCGGCTCGCTGGCAGCGCTGGGGGTCGGTGGTCCATTCTTTGGGTAGGTAGAGGCGGGCGCCGACCTGGGCGTGCCCACGGGAGCTGGCGTAGGGGGCAGTAGACGGTGTTGATCGCGTTGGCGACCGGCCCGGCGCAGCCCACGCGACGGTCTCCTTGGGGTCCCAGCCCCAGTACCGGCCCCACGCCATCTCGGCCCAGATCGCCCCGGTGATGATCCCGAAGGTCCAGATCGGGAAGGCCACCACCGCGGTGCGGTAGGCGAGCCGGTCCAGCGTGTCACTGCTGGGCAGCTGTGCCACGAACCGCCCGGCCGTTCGCGGCCGCTGCCGGATCAGGTAGAGCACGCTGGCCACCCCGGACCACCAGGATGCCCGTCGCGCTGGCCGCCGCGGAGATGTGGGTTGCGATCCAGTACGAGTTCAACGCCGGAACCAGCGGCGCGGCCTCGGCGTAGAGCACCGTGCCACCCAGGAACATCAGCACCACGACGGGCAGCAGCACGAACACGCCCAGCCGGCGCAGTGCGGGGGCGCTGCGGCGCCGCCGGAACAGCACCACCAGCCAGGCCAGCACGGAGAGCAGGTAGAGCACCAGCGCGGTGTCATACGCGAGGTCCCGTAGGACGCCAAGACCGGATCGACCGGCACTCACCGTCCTTCCTTTCACAGCCCCGCAGAGACCGACAACCGGGTAGACCGGCCCCGGCTCGATCACCGTACCGTCCGGCCCGCCAGGAGTTGTGCGCACCCAGAACCGCCGCCGATCTGTCGCCATTTCTTGATCACCCAATGTCCCGATCGCATGGGGAACTTCCGCTACGCGTTGGGTCCCTGACATGCAGGCGGTAGCGTTCCTCTGCCAGGTGCAGGAGCTGTCCCTGTGAGTCCAGGGCTGCACGGAAAGTCGAGGAAACGCTGTGGGCCAGTTGCGTAGTCAGAAGCAGGAACGTGGGCACCTGGTGCGTTCACTGCGAGCAGCGGGAAAGTCATGGGTAGAAGTGGCAGCCGTGCTCCGGCAACGCTACCGCGTCAATGCCCGGGTGGCGTTCCGCTACGCCCACTGCTGGAGTCAACGCCAGGCCGCTGATGAATGGAATAAACGTTGGCCTGACGAGTTGAAGACATTCAAGAACTTCTCGTATTGGGAGCAGTGGCCAGGAATCACCGGACATGCCCCTTCGTTTGACAACCTCAGTAAACTGGCCGAACTGTACGAGTGCGCCGTCAGCGACCTACTCATTGACCTACCTGATTTCCGCCACCTTGACGACCCGTGCGGAAAAATTCCCACAACAAGGCAGAATAGCACGCCGGTGGCGATACCAGACAACTCGTCAGGACACGTAGGCATCCAGTGGAATCACCATTCCGTCACGTTTGTAGTACGCCAGATCACTGGTGAGGAATTGTCTGTCACGCGTCGAGAGGTTCTAACAGCTGGCGCAGGCGCATCCGCTGCGCTCGTAGGCGCTGACTTGATTGAACCGCTTCAGCAATGGCTACTCCCGATCAACGATTTTGCGAAATCCGTGACACGTACGTCGGATTTCTCATCGACCGAACTCACCGCACTCGAAGAACTGGTCGATCAATTCAGGGATTGGAGTAGTAGCGGTAATGGTGCACTCGCCCGCAAGACAGCCATCGCACAGTTGAACGATTTCACCGATCGTCTCCATAGCGCACCTTCCGGGCCACTGACCTCGCAGGCTTTTCGAGTGGCCGCAGAACTCTCCGACGTGGTCGCATCGATGTCGTGGGATGCCGGCCTGCATCGTCCCGCGCAGCGCTACTACATCGCATCAGTGCAGTTGGCGAAACTGGCACACGACGATGGCCTGGCCGCCGTCGTACTCGGAGCGTTGGCGAGACAATGCTACGATCTCGGTCATCCCCGGGACGGTGTGGAGATTGTGCAACTTGCCCAGTACGGCTGCCGGAAGGCGGCAACAGCGCTGTTGCGCTCGATGTTGGCGACGCGCGAGGCGTGGGGCTATGCACAACTAGGAGAGTCTCAAGCCTTTCGTCGCGCTGTTGGTCTTGCGGAGGACTATTTCGCGGAGGGCCCTTCGGATAGGGACCATCGCTCTATTCGATATTTTGACGCCGCCGAACTTGCGGGCGTCATCGGCGGGCGCTACCGCGACTTGGCACGACATGAGCCAAAGTACGCTCGAAATGCTCAGGAATATATCAAGAGGGCTCTGGAACTGCGCGATCCAGCGAAGCTGTGGCTCCGGGCTTTTGATATTATCGGGCTGGCCCGTACCTGCTTGATCAGCGCTGATCCGGAACGTGCATGCGAGTTAATTCATCAAGCGATGCCAATCGTGCCGTCGTGGGCGAACGGAAGAGTTGGGGTCAAGCTGCGAGAGTTCCATCAGGAGGCGTCACAATACGTGGAAGTTCCCACGGTCCGGGACACGCGGGATCTCATTCGAGATCTAGCCCGGTCGGGCTGGTAATGAAAGGGCTATCGACGTTGCCACGAATAGGGATAACTGGCCACACGAACCTCTCTCGCGACACTGTCCCCCTCGTCGCGGAGGCGCTGCGCGGTGTCCTTCAGGACTGCAACGAGAGCGAACTGGTGGGCATTACTTGTCTGGCTCGAGGTCCGGATCAAATTTTCGCTCAGGTAGTCCTGGAGCACGGGGGTGCCGTCGAAGTAATTCTTCCGGCTGCGGATTACCGAGAGCGCAAGGTCAGGTCCGACAATTTGACAGAGTTCGATCACCTCATTGGTCGCGCCCGCGTGGTGCGGACGCTGCCATTTGAGAAATCCACTAGAGAAGCATACATGGCGGCTAGCGAGGAAGTGCTTGGCTCTGCTGATTCTCTTATCGCAGTATGGGATGGCAATCCATCCGGAGGTTACGGGGGCACCGCCGATGTTGTGGAAGCGGCACGCGAGCGCGGGCTAACTGTGACAGTGATCTGGCCCAACGGTGCGCGTCGCGATCCACCCGCGTAGTGATCCACGATGGAAGCACGGTGATGAGAACCCGCCGGGAGCCTGGCGGCGCTGGCGGTCATCATCCGCGCCTCGGTCCCGGACTGTGCCCCAACACCGACTGGCCCCACCACGGCCTGAGCGCATGGGCGAAGTACCCGACATCCTCGTGCCCGGCCGGCGGTCGACGGTTGCCGGTGGCTGCCATGACGTCAGGCCGCTCGAGGGCACCGAAATGGCTACTACGGGCAGTGATGCCCCGCTACGGTGAGGAACCGGTGTCCGTTGTGGGGAGGGCCAGGTGACGCGGTTCGTGTTGACCTGGCTGAGTACGGTGGCGGGCGATGCCGAGCGCTCGGTAGCCGAGATTGCCGACGCACTGGCCAGATCTGGTCACGAGGTTCTGCTGGTGTGGTGGGACGCGACCGGGACCGACTCCGAAACTCTGGTTGATCAGCGAGTCGCCGTGTACAGTACCGGGTCGCGGACCTGGCCGCCTATCGGGCCGCTCTGCGGGCCGCGCTGGGCTCAGGTACCGAGTCTGTCTTGATCGGCACACACCGCACGATGCTCGTCGATGCGCGGCTGCCCACCACCCCCGCGGCGCGGCCGGGGCACTGCTGATCGACCACGACGGCCGGATCCTGCTCGTCGAACGGACCTATGATGCGGTCTGGCTGTGGGGCCTACCCGGCGGAATCATCTAAACCAGCGAGTCACCACTGAGCGCCTGCGTAAGGGAGATCCGCGAGGAACTCGGCATCGACCCGATCATCGGCCACCTCGCCGCCATCGACTGGGTACCACCACCACGGTCGTTTCAAGATTGACAACGGTGGGGTGGGGGCACGGCCGCGGGCACTCGGGTTGAGCGCTGACGTACCAGTTTGGTGATCTCGGCGTGTCGCGCCGGGAAGGGCGACGGAACTCCGGTAACACGAGGAGTCCTCTGACAAACTTCTCGCCACCGGAGCTCCGTTGCTGGTTCATCCTGCCATCGCCGAGTCGGGTTTCGCTGCGCTGGGCGCGGCGAGTTCGCCTCCTGCCCAGGGTCACGATCCGCCAGCTGCCGCGGTGATGTGTCCTGACCTGCTGGGCCGGTTCGCCGCGATGTCGGACGGTCGCTGCGAGCAGGGTCAAGTTCACCCGGTCGCGGTGGTGCTGGCGCTGTGCGCGGCGGCTGTCGTGGCGGGCATGCGGTCGTTCACCGCGATCGGCGGCTGGGTCGCCGACGTCCCCGCCGAGCTGCTGGCCCAGCTCTACGGCCAGCGCCCGTCGACGGCACCGTCGAAGGCCACGATCTGGCGGGTGGTCACCGGCGCCGACCCGGTCGTGACAGACGCGGTGATCGGCGCCTGGCTGGCCGGGCAATCCAGCGCGGATGCGGCCGGCGCAGCCGAGTCCGGCGCAGCCGAGTCCGACGGCGGCTCCTCGACGCTGATCGCGATCGCGGTGGACGGCAAGACGGTCCGCGGCGCCACCGACCCCGAGGGCAACCAAGTACACTTGCTCGCGGCCGCGACCCACACCGACGCCCTGGTCTTGGGCCAAGTCGAGGTGGGCGCCAAGACAGGCGAGATCCCCCTGTTCGCCCCGCTGCTCGACAGCCTCGCCGACGCCGGTGTCGACCTGGCCCGCACGGTGATCACGGCCGACGCACTCCACACCCAGCGCGCCCACGCCGACTACCTCCACCAGCGCGGCGCGGGGTTCGTGTTCACCGTCAAGGACAACCAGCCCGGGCTCTTCGACGCGCTCGACGCACTGCCCTGGCACCAGGTCCCCATCGCCGCCCGCGACATCGACACCGCCCACGCCCCGGGTCACCACCCGCACCATCCAGGTCGCCCCCGCACCCGCAGACCTGCCGTTCCCGCACGTCAACCAGGTCTGGCTGGTCGAACGCTACATCACCGACCCCGCCGGCATACCGCGCTCGGCGGTCGCCGCGCTGGGCGTCACCAACCTGACCGCCCCCCGCGCCGCACCCGCCCTGCTGGCCACCCTGGTCCGCGACCACTGGGGCATCGAGACCCTGCACTGGCTCCGCGACACCGTCTACCGCGAGGACAACTCCACCGCCCACACCCGATCCGGCCCCCGCGTCATGGC
>JBOHGT010000210.1:0-3443 GCA_050700385.1 Pseudonocardiaceae bacterium
CGACGAAACGGCCGCGGCGGATCGGGATCTGCGGTGGCGGAGCGGGTGCGCGGGTGGCCCGGCGGGCCCGGCGACCGCCGCGGGCCGGGCCGTCGCCGTGCGGGGTGAGCGAGATCGGCGTGCCGAGCTTGGACTCGTACCCGGGGAGCTGCACCCGGTAGGCGCACAGGTCGCAGTTCATCCGCACGTCCCCGTCGAGAGCCTCGCGGTAACGCTCGAGGACGAGTGCGACGAGCCGGGCGTCGTCACCGAGGTGTGCCGCGCCGCGGACGTCGATCTCCGGGTGCGTGGCGGCCCAGTCGGCGGCCTGGTCGTAGATGCGCCCCAGCAGCACCCCGGGGAACAGGAAGAACGGCGCGACGACAGCGGCACCGGCGCCGAGCAGCCGCAGGCGTTCCAGCGCCTCGGGCACCGACGGGGTGGCCACCGAGACGAATCCGGGTTCGACTGTGCCCAGCCCCCGGCCGTCGGCGAGCAGCCGCCCGACCTTCCACAGGTCGGCACAGGCGTCGGGGTCCGAGGAGCCGCGCCCGATCAGCGCCACCCCGAGCTTGCCTGGATCCGCGTCGCCGGCGGCGTCGCGGATCCGGTCGGCCGCGACCTCCAGGACCCGGGGCTCGATGCCGAGATCGCGGGCCAGCCGGAACCGCACCTGCGGGTGCCGCGCCCGGGCTCGTGCCAGCGCTGCGGGCCCGTCGTTCTTGAGGTGCCCGGCCGACAGCAGCACCAGCGGCACGCTGACGATCTCGGTGGCGCCGTCCGCGACCAGCAGGTCGATCGACTCGTCCACGGTGGGTGCGGCGAGCTCGATGAACCCGAAGCCCACCGGGTTCGGGGCGAGTGCCCGGATCGCCTCGGCCAACGCCCAGAACTCCTCGATACCGTCGGCGTCCCGGCTGCCGTGCCCGACCACCAGCATGGCGCGGCTCACAGGATCACAGCCCCGACGGTGGCCAGCGCCGCGAGGAAGGGCACGGCGAGCGCGGCGGCCCAGACCGGTCGGGCGGCGGCGGTGCCGGTGAGGACGTCGGGCCCGGGCAAGTTCCCAGCGCCGGTGTAGCCGCGGGAGGCCATCGCCAGGTACACCCGTTCGCCGCGCTCGAAGCTGCGCACGAACAGCGCGCCCACGCTACCCGCGACGTCTCGGGCCTGCCAGAACCAGCGCGGGTCGCCGCCCCGGCAGGCCCGGGCGGTGCGCAGCCGAGCCAGCTCGGACAGCAGCACCTCGGTGTAGCGGACCATGAACGCGGCGACTGCGGTGAACAGCCGCGGCACCCGCAGCCGCTCCAGCCCGGTGATGATCTCGGGCAGGGGAGTCGTGGCGGCGAGTACCCCGGTGGCGAGCAGCCCGAACGTCGCCTTGAGCGCGATCGCGGCGGCCGCCTGCAGCCCGGCGACCGAGAGGCCCACACCCAGCACATCCACCTCGGGCGGCTGGCCGAGCAGCGGCAGCGCGAGCACGAACAGCAGGAACGGCACCTCGACCACGAGCCGGCGCAGCAGCGTCAGCGGCGGGAGCTGCGCCACCACCGCCACCGCGCCGAGCAGCAGCGCGTACCAGGCGTAGGGCCAGAACGCCTCCCGCGGGGTGAGCGCCACCGCGAGGACGAACAGCGCGGTGGCGGCGACCTTGCACTGCGGGACGAGCCGGTGCACCGGGGTGTCGGCGGGGATCAGCAGCTCGGCACCCGGATCGTGTGACGAGCTCACGGCGCCACCGCCACCAGGTCGGCACGCAGCGCGAGCAGCGCTCGCACCACCAGCGCCGTCACCAGACCCTCGAAGAGCGCCACCAGCGCGTACACCCCGATCGTTGACGCCGCGACGGTACGCAGCGGCAGCCCGGCCGCGCCGCCGACGGCGTACTCGGCGGTGAACAGCACCGACGCGGTGACCACGGAGACCACCGCGGCGGCACCGCAAGCGGTCGCAGCCCCGGTGCGGGTGCCTCGCAGCAGCCGGCGCAACCCGAGTAGCACGGGGTAGCCGACCGCGGCGGGGACCAGCGCGAGGTTGACCAGGTTCACTCCCAGCGCCGAGAGCCCTCCGGCGCCGGTGAACAGCGTCTGCACCACGGTGACCACGGTGATCACGACCGGGCCGAGCCACGGCCCGAGCAGCGCGACGGCGAGCGTGCCGCCGAGCAGGTGCCCGCTGGTGCCCACGGCGACCGGGATGATCGGCGCCTCCAGGACGAGGAAGAACGCTGCGGCGAGCCCGGCCAGGGGTAGCTGCCGCTCGGTCAGCGTCCGGGTCGCCTGCCGAGTGCACACCGCCAGCCCCGCGACGGCGACCGCGGCGCCTGCGGCGGCGACCGGCGCGGAGACGAACCCGTCAGGGATGTGCACGGCCCACGTCCAACTTCGCGACGTCGCCGATGACGACGGTGACGGGTGGCGGCATGCGCGGGTCGGGTGGGTGCGCGAGGGTGCCCCGCGCGGTGCGCTGGTGCGGCCGGGTCGCGGCGCTGATCGCCGCCACGGGGGTGTCGGGTGGCATCCCGCCGGCCTGCAGCGCGGCGGTGATGCGGCACAGCGCGGCGCGTCCGGTGAGCACCACAACGGTGCCCCCGAGGCGCGCGACCGCGTCCCAGTCGACATGGCCGGGGTGTTCGGGGTCGTCGTTGGCTGCGACGACGATGAGCGTGCGGGCCAGCTGGCGGACCATCAGCGGAATCCCGGCCGCGGCAGGCGCGGCGACCGCGGCGGACACTCCGGGCACCACCTCGACATCGACGCCGGCCGCGGCCAGCGCGACGGCCTCCTCGCCGCCCCGGGAGACGACGAACGGGTCACCGGACTTCAGGCGCACCACGCAGACCCCGGTCCGGCCGAGCTCGACGAGTAGGGTGTTGATCTCCTGCTGCGGGCGTGCCGGGGCCGCGCCCCGTTTGCCGACGCAGTGCTGCCGGGCGGCCGGGGCCAGTGCGAGCAGTGCAGCCATCGAGGCGCGGTCGTAGACGACGTGGTCGCAGCGCTCCAGCAGCGCGGCGCCGCGGCGGGTGAGCAGCTCGGGGTCGCCCGGTCCGGCGCCGACCAGGTGTACGGTCATGACGACACCTCCCGGGCGGTCACCAGCCAGTCGCCGAGCCGGACGGTAGCCGAGCCGCCCACGATCACGATCGTGCGCATGCCGGCCCCGGCGGGGTCGAGGCCGTCCAGGGTGGACAGGATCGCCCGCTCGCCGTCCCGTCCTGCGTCGGTGACCAGCGCGACGGGGGTGGCGCCGTCGCGGTGCTCGCGCAGCACCTCCAGCGCATGCCCGAGCTGCCAGAGCCGGCCCGACGAGCGGGGGTTGTACAGCGCGAGCACCAGGTCGGTGGCGGCCAGTGCCCGTAGCTTCGCTTCCACCGCCCCCCACGGGGCGAGCAGGTCGGACAGCGTGAGGCAGGCGAAGTCGCGGGCCAGCGGGGCGCCGAGCAGCGCTCCAGCCGCGACGGCGGC
>JBOHGT010000211.1:0-3204 GCA_050700385.1 Pseudonocardiaceae bacterium
TGGCGCCGTGGGCGCTGCGCGGCGACGCGAACGCGCTAGAGCGCGCCGTGCTGAACCTGCTGGACAACGCGGTCAAGTGGAGCCCGGCCGGCGGCACGGTCACGGTGCGGCTGGGCCCGGCGACGCCCGGCACCGCGTTGCTCGAGGTCGGCGACTCCGGGCCCGGCATCGCCGAGCAGGACCTGCCCTACGTCTTCGAGCGCTTCTACCGTTCGAGCGCAGCCCGGACGCTGCCCGGCTCCGGGCTCGGGCTGGCCATTGTCGCGCAGGTCGCCGGCCGCCACGGCGGCACGGTGCGGGCCGGTGGCACGTCAGGGGGCGGCGCGATGCTGACACTCCAGCTGCCGGGATGGCCGCCCTCGCCGTAGCACGGAACATCCTCATCACGACCCCAGGGGCATCTCATGCGGCTCTCAGGGTCTGGGGGCAGGCTAGGGGCATGACCGACGAGACACCCCAGCCGGGCCAGGGCGCCGGACCGGCGACCGCGACCTACCCGAGGCGTTCCCGTCGCGGCCGGCCGTTCGCCGCGGCAGCGGCGCTCGCGCTGGTCGTGGGTGGCGCAGCCGGCGGGGTCGGCGGCGTCGTCGGGTACAACCTCGCCGACGGTTCCGCGGGGACGTCGACGAACGCCCTGGACCAGCCGCGGCCGGAGGCCCGGCAGACGGCGAACCTGCCCGCGGGATCGGTCGCGCAGGTCGCCCAGCAGGTGCTGCCGAGCGTGGTGCAGCTGCAGGTGCGCGGTGTCCAGGGAATGGGAGAGGGTAGCGGCGTCGTGCTGAGCTCGGACGGGCTGATCCTCACCAACAACCACGTCGTCGAGGCGGCCGCTGCCGGCGGCGGCCAGATCATCGCGGTGCTCGAGGACGGGCGGCAGGCGCCGGCGTCGATCGTCGGCAGGGCACCCAACTTCGACCTCGCCGTGCTGCGCGCGCAGGACGTGACCGGCCTGACCCCGGCGCAGCTCGGCCGGTCCGACGATCTCATCGTCGGTCAGCAGGTGGTGGCGGTGGGCTCACCGCTGGGCCTGTCCGGCACCGTCACGTCCGGCATCATCAGTGCCCAGGACAGGCCGGTGCGGGCCGGTGGTGAGGGCAGCGGCCAGGACACCGTGCTCAACGCCATCCAGACCGACGCGGCGATCAACCCCGGCAACTCCGGCGGCCCGCTGGTGGACATGCAGGGCCGCGTGATCGGGATCAACTCGGCCATCGCCTCGACCGGCGTTCAGTCCGGCTCGATCGGGCTCGGTTTCGCGATCCCGATCGACCAGGCCAAGCGGGTCGCCGACGAGCTCGTGCGCAACGGGGTCGCCACCCAGGCCCTGCTCGGGGTGACTGTCCCCGGCGGGGGTGCGGCCGCCGAGGACGGGGGCGCCCCGGTGCGGGACGTCATGCCCGGCGGCGCAGCGGCCACAGCCGGTATCCGGCCCGGCGAGGTGATCACCAAGGTGGACGACCGGGTGATCGAGAGTGGTGACGCCCTGGTCGCCACCATCCGGTCCTACCCGCCCGGCTCGCAGATCGACGTGACGGTGCGGGGCCAGGACGGCGCCACCCGGACCCTGCCGGTCACCCTGGGCACCCAGCGGGTGCCACCGGGACGCTGATCGTCAGGGCTTCTCGAAACGCGCCGCCCAGCGCGTCCCGTGCCGGGCGACGTCGAGCAGCCGCAGTCGCGCCGCGGCGGCCACCGCGGACGCGGCGTCGGCCGCGACACGGGCCCACCGGAACCACGGTCCGGAGGGCCCGGCCTGCTCCAGCCAGGCGGCGCCGTACCGCAGGCCGGTCCCGGGCGCGCCGAGCTCCGTGAGCACCGTGCCACCGGGCCGGAGCAGCTCGGCGGCGCGGCGCAGCAGCCGAGCCGGGTCACCGCCGATGCCGATGTTCCCGTCGGCGAGCAGCACGTGGCTCCAGCGCCCCTCGCCGGGCAGCCGGTCGAACACGTCGCGGTGCAGTGCCACCCCGCCCTGGCGCAGCGTCAGCGCCACCGCCAGTGGTGAGGTGTCCACCCCGAGGGTCACCACCCCGCGCGAGGTGAGTGCGGCGGCCAGCCGGCCGGGACCGCACCCGATGTCCACGGTGGGGCCCGTGCACCCGCACAGCAGCAGCGCCTCGTCGGCGGCGTCCGGCGCCGCGCGCCACCGCTGCACCGGTAGCCACTCGCTGGTGCCGTCGTCGTGCACGAGCCGGCACGGCCGGCCGGTCAGCCCCTCGTCGAAGTCGGCCGCGCCGAGCGGTGTGGCGGTCATCGCGCCTGCCCCACGGCGGCGACGGCATCGGCGAAACGGCTACCCGGCACCGCACCGGCCACCCGGACAGCCTCGGACATCGTGTCCACATCGGACAGCTCGGGGAGGGTTCGCACCCGCAGGCCGGCGCCACGCAGCGCCCGCAGCGTCAGCTCGCCGGTGTCCGGTGTGGACATCGGGACGTCGAGTAGCGCCTGCGCGTGCCGGGGATCGTGCAGTCCCAGCGCCCACCAGCCACCGTCGGTCGCGGGTCCGAGCACCGCGTCGGCCCCGCACAGCGCCGCGTCGCCCTCGTCGAGCAGGGCGGCGTCCAGCTGCGGGGTGTCCATCCCGACCTGCAGCACCGGGCCGCCTGCGTCGGCGTGCGCCGCGGCCAGCCGGGCCGCGAACCCGTTGCCGCGCTGGGGGACCACCCGGCACCGTGCCAGCGCCGCGCGCAACTCCGTCACCCGTGCGGCGTGGTCGAGCCGCCCGGACAGCGCCACGACGGTGCGGCGCCCGCGCGCCGCGTCGAGGGTGTCCAGCAACGCCGCCGCCGCGATGGCCGCGGCCTGCTGCGCGGTGGCGGGAGGGCACAGCCGGGTCTTGGCGTGGCCGGGCACCGGAGACTTGGCGACCACGAGCAGTGCGGCCGCGGTCACCGCAGCACCGCGGCCATGTCACGCGCCGCGCGTAGCGTGCCGCGCACCGATCCGGAGACCTTGGAGCGCGTGCCCGCGGTCCGCGGCCGGTAGGTGACCGGGATCTCGTGCACCCGCCAGCCCGCCGCACCCGCCCGCAGCAGCAGCTCCAGCGGGTAGCCGAAGGCCCGGTCCGTCACCTCCAGCGCGAGGAGATCGGTGCGGCGGGCAGCCCGCACCGGCCCGATGTCGCGGACCGCTATCCCACGATGGCGCAGCAGCGCGGCGAGCACCGCGTTGCCCGCCCTCGCGTGCCACGGCCAGGCGCCGCGC
>JBOHGT010000212.1:0-23606 GCA_050700385.1 Pseudonocardiaceae bacterium
CCGCTCCTCAGACCACCACGGAACGGTCAGCGCCGCTGTGACGATCAGGACGGCGACGAGCACCAAAGCGGCCGAGACAGAGATCGTTTGCTTGCGGCGCCACCGACTAGGCGAGGGGGTCGGGGTCGCCGACTCCATCACCGATCCGACCGACCTTGGCTCGTCGTCAGCGATGGCCTGCGACGCGGTTTCCGTCGGATTAGCAGTCGCGTCGACGTCCGGAACCGGCTTGCGATCGCGTTGCGTGCCGTTTGCTTGCTGCGCATTCTGAGGAGGTTGCTCTGAGTCTGTGGGCATCCTTTCCCCCGTTTCGTTGACCGTGCCTATGAGCACGGTAAGCGTAGCACGCGGAGCTGCGACACTAACTGGTTTTCGCCGGACGAAGCGTGCTCTGATAGATCGTCTTCTCGCTGAACGTAGCAGTGGTCACGGGCAGGGTGGATTGTAGGAGAGGTCGGGAAAGTACTGGCCCCACTCGGCGCGGGTGATGGCTGGGCGGACGATGTCACAGATACGGGCGGCAATGCGGTCTATATCGGTCTCCCATAGACGCACGGTCTGGTCGTGGCTGGTGGTGGCCAGGGTGTGACGGTCAGGACTGAACGCCGCCGAGTGGACGTCATTTGTGTGGCCGACGAGAGGCCCGGCCTTGGATGTGGGGATAAGACGGTCGTTGATGTTCCACAGCCGTGCCGTGTTGTCGAGGCTGATGGTGGCAAGGGTCTTGCCGTCCCGGCTGAAGGCCACACCGAAGACAGGACCCGTGTGGTCAGCGAGAACAGACAACTCGTTGGGGTCGCGAAGGTTGGTGATGTCCCAGAGCCGGGCTGTTGTATCCTGGCTGGTGGCGAGGGTTTTGCCGTCCGGGCTGAACGCCACCGAATAGACGATACCGGTACTTCGGGTGCGGATAGCCAACTTGCCAGGAGAAGTGGGGTTGGTGATGTCCCAGAGCCGAAATGTCCCGTCGACGCTGGATGTGGCGAGGGTTTTGCCGTCCAGGCTGAACGCCACACTGAGGACATGATGCTCGTGGCCAGCAAGAACAGATAACTCACTGGGGTCGCCACGGTTGGTGATGTCCCAGAGCCGAGCTGTCTTGTCCTCGCTGGCGGTGGCCACGGTCTGGCCATCGGGACTGAACGCCACACCGAAGACATCGTGCGTATGGGGGAGAACAGACAACTCGGTGGGATTACGGGGGTTGGTGATGTCCCAGAGCTTGACTTTATCATCGCGGCTGGCGGTGGCCAGGATGGGCTTATGGGGGTTGAATGCCACCGAGCGGACCTGGTCAAGGTGCTCAACGCGGGCGAGCGGCTCACCGAGGTTAGGTGAGTCGGTGACCTCCCATAGGTAAGCGAAGCGGTTGTGGCTGCCCACGGCGAGGAGACCGCCGTCTGGGCTGAACGCCGCGGAGCGAACGGCGTCATTGGTTGTGGCCCGGGACACGCGGGCGGGGTCGAGGTCCGCCACGGTGCTGATCAGGGCGCCGCGGGCTTCGGCTGTGTCTACGAGGCGGAAGGCGGCCAGGCTGAGTTGTGCGGCCAGGTCGGGGTTGATGGTGCGGAGCGCGACGGCCTCGCCGGCCACCTGCCGGGAGATGCCCGCATTGCGTCCTTGAATGGCATCGTCGCGCGTTTGCAGAGCGTAGCCGGTCGCGGTGGCGGTGAGGAGCACAAGAACGGTAAGACCGACGACGAGTTGCCGCAGCCTGCGGGTGCGGCGGCGGGCGGTGTGCTGCTCGTCGCGTTCATGCTGGGTGGAGGCGGACAGGAACTCACGGGTCAGCGGGCTGAGGTCGGGGTCCGCGGTTTCGGCCCAGTCGCGGACGGCGGCCAGCCGGGGGCCTTGATGGAGGCCAGCAGGATGCCGGCCTTCGCGGTCCCAGGCTTGAGCGGCGTCGGTGAGCTGCTGATGGATGAGCAGCCCGGCGGGGTCGGCATCGATCCAGCCGCGTAGCCGCGGCCACGCTCGCAGCAGGGCCTCGTGGGTGATCTCCGCGGCGGTCCGGTCCAGGGTGACCAAGCGGGCGCGGGCGAGCGCGTCGAGAACCAGTTCGGCGGTGGCCGGGTCCGTGGA
Organism: Pseudonocardiaceae bacterium; assembly: GCA_050700385.1. Lineage (GTDB taxonomy): Bacteria > Actinomycetota > Actinomycetes > Mycobacteriales > Pseudonocardiaceae > WHSY01. The sequence goes on from JBOHGT010000212.1 coordinate 2,083, forward strand.
TTCGCGGACGAGTTGGTCGGGATCGACCCGGCGACGGGTGTCCTCGGTGCCCTCGCCGACCTGAACCATCCGGAGCAGCAGCTGACGGGCGATGTGCTGCCCGGTGTCGTCGAGCTGGCCGTAGGCGCGCTCGGCGGTGGTGGCGATCGCATGCTGGATACCGCCGGTGGCCTGGTAACCAGCGACCGTCATGGGCATGGTGCGTAGTGTGCGGTTGTGCCAGGTGGCGCGGAGGGCATGGGCGAGCAGCGGCAGCATACCGGGTGCATGCGTCGCCGCCCCGCCGTTTGAGTGCCCGGCGACGCCGAGGTCGTGCAGGAGCAGCTCGACCAGGCCGGGTTGCAGGGCAAGTCCCAGCGCGTGGGCGGGTTTCTCGATGCTTGCGTGCAGCTGGTCGGTGTCGAGGGGGCCGAGGAAGACCTGGCTGTTCTGGAGTGCCAGCCGGAGCCACGGGTAGTCAGCGCACCGGCTGTAGAAGTCGGCCCGCAGGCCGAGCACCATCAGCGCGGGCGGCTCACCGCCGTCCCCAGCTGGCGTGCAGGCTGCGCGCAGAGCGTCGAGGAATATCCCGCGTTCACGCTCATCGCTGCACTGGGTGAACGCTTCCTCGAGCTGGTCGACCACCACGATGGCCCGCGCACCCGTTCCGTTGTCGCCACCGGCGCGATTCCGCAGCATGCCGCGTAGCGCGTCCGCGAACGCGCAGGGCTCGGCGATGATCGCCGAGACGAGAGCGTCAGGGTCCGCGCAGCAGGACAAGGACGCCACCTTCGTGGTCAGCTCCCGGACGGGGTGATCGGTCGGGGTGAGCAACATGCGGGGCCAGTTCCGCGAGCCCGCCACAGGGAGCACTCCCCGGGCCAACGCCGGCAGCAGCCCAGCCCGCAGCACCGAGGACTTGCCCGCCCCGGACGGTGCGACCACCACTAGGGGGCCGCCTCCGACCAGATGATCAATCAGACGGTTGGCCAGCTCCTGGACCACGCGTTCCCGGCCGAAGAACCACTGTGCCTCGGCAGCCGAGAAAGCGGCCATTCCCGGATACGGGCATACGTCCGGCGGCCCCAGGGTCACGACCCCGTCGGCCTCGATCTCATGCTCACCGGGCGCGTCGGGTGGGCGGTAAGCCGTATTGACTGCAATCACCAGCTCCCCGGCCCGGTCAGCGGCCAGCCGGCGGGGCTTGGGGCAGCCCCGCGCAGGTAGCGCCCTGCACAGATGGCGGTAGACGTGATCTAGAGTCACCTGCGCCGGCCCGGTCGGGTCGCCCTCCCACAGCAGCCGGATCACCTCATCGGTGAACGCGGTGTGCGCCTCACCCTCCGGGGCCAGCGCCAGTTCAGTGCCCCCTGCTGAGGTCAGCACGTAGGCACCGCGGATCTCAGCCAGCTCTGTTGCCGCGTCCGGCGGGGTACCCAGGACCCGCACCGCACGGCCGGAGAAGCAGCAGTCCAGCAACACCACTGTGGTCCAGGCCCGGGTGTCCAGCAGCGAGTTGCGGACCGCCGCATAGGCCGTCGCGGTGTGCGCCAGCCGGCCGGGCCGGGTGTCGGTCGACCGGGTTGCCAGGTAGAGTTCCCCTCCCGGTCCCAGTAGACCATGCCCCACGAAGCAGACCAGCAGCATGCGGGTGGCCTGCTCGGCCGCCTCCGCCAGAGCCGTGCCCATCTCCTTCGGATCCGCTGGATCGGCCACGACCTGCACGCCCGTCGTGTCCTCGCCCTCGCCGACGACCGCGCCGAATCGCGGCCCGAGTCGATCACCAGGGTGGTCCTCGTACGGGACGGCCTGCACCCCGTGCCCCAACTCGAGATCTTCGACACCCGCGGATTCGTCGCGAGGGTCGATCTCGGCTTCGAGGAAGCCAAAGTCGCCGTCGAGTACGAGGGTATCTGGCACGGCCAGCCCCAGCAGGTGCCGCGGGACCGGACACGGCTGAACAAGCTCCACGCAGCGGGATGGCACGTCGTGTTCGTGACCGCCGGGCAGCTCCGCACGGACCGAGCGGGAGTCATCGAGATGGTGCGCGCCGCGCTCCGGCGCGCCGCCAGATCCCCGCGAACAGCGTCATAAGCACACTCATCGTGGTTCTCATCGGTGTCGATGCCACCATAAGTGCGCTTATCGTGAGGAACATGAGCGCCACGCTGATCACGGTGGCCCCCACCGGTGCCGAGCACGCCAAGAGCGACGTCCCCGAGCTGCCCGTCACCCTCGACGAGCTCGTGGCCACCGCGCGGGCCTGCGAGGCGGCCGGCGCCGCGATGATCCACGTGCACATCCGGGACGACGAGGCGCGCCCCACGCTCGACCTGATCCGGCTACGCGACACCGTCGCGGCGCTGCGGGCCGCGACGACGCTGGTCGTGCAGCTGTCCACCGGGGGCGCGGTCACCGACGCGGAACCCGACCGGCTGCGGGTGCTCGACGCGCTGCCCGACTCGGCGAGCTGCACCATGGGCACGGTCAACTTCGGTGACGACGTCTTCGTCAACCGCTGGCAGTTCATCGTCACACTGCACCAAGCCATGCAGCAGCGCGGCATCGCCCCGGAATACGAGATCTTCGACCTCGGCCAGCTCGCCACCCTTCGCCGGCTACTCGACCAGCACGGGGAACCACCCGGCGGGCACGTGCACGTCGACCTGGTGATGGGCGTGCCCGGCGGGATGCCCGGTGACACCGCCACGCTGGTCGCTGCGGTGGCACAGCTTCCGGAGGGCGCCAGCTTCTCCGCGACCGGCATCGGCCGGGTGCACCTGCCGGTGGCGCTGGCAGCGCTGTCCGCCGGGGGGCACCTGCGGGTCGGGATGGAGGACACGCTCTCCTTCGCCCGCGGCGAACGGGTGGCGAGCAACGCGCAGCTCGTGGAGCGGGCGGCGGGTCTGGCCAGCACCGCCCAGCGTCCCCCGATGGGGTCGGCAGCCGCCCGGGAGATGCTCGGCATCGACGCCGTCGGGTGACGCGGGTCCCCAGCTGTTGGCTCCGCACACCCGCATCGAGCAGGATGGCGCTCATGATCGAGGTCCGGAACGGCGGCCGACGCCGCATCGACCGGGTACTGGCGTCGGCGTTCAGCGACGATCTTGCGCAACTCCCGCTCGCGGAGGTGCGCTCGCGCCGGGACGATGCCGCCCAGGAGGAGACGGACCTGTCCTACCTGCGCCGGCTGCTGCACGCGCGGATCGACATCGTGCGCGCCGAGCAGTGCCGTCGCCGCTACGGCGGTGCCGCCTCGGTGGTCGCCGAGCTGGCCGGCATCCTCGCCGCGAACGCCACCGGTCCGGCGACCGGCTCGGGCCGCTACCGGACCCTGGAACCCTCCCGCGCCGAGGCGCACCGCCGCAACGTCGAGGCGCTACTCTCCGACGTGGACCTCTCCGACGTGGTGTCGCTGTCCGGCGAGCGGCTCGACGACGCGCTGTCCGCCTACCTGGCCGAGGAGCAGTCGGTATCGCAGCGTCGCCGCCAGGTGCAGCGGGTGATGGACCTGCTCAACGCCGAGATCGGCTCGCGTTACGCCCGCGGTGACACCTCGGTGGACGACCTGCTCGCCGGCGAGGGTGGGAGAGCCGCCGCCCCGTAGTGGCGCCGATTCGGGGGCAGTCTCAAGCGCGGCGACGGGCGCGGAGCAGGGCTCCGACCACGAGCCCGATCAGACCGAGCGCCACGACCACCGCGGCCACCCAGGACACGGGCTCACCGGAGGGCGTGGACAGCGCCAGGACGGACATATCAGGTGCCAACACGGGACCGGAGTCTGGCATATCACCGTGGGTGCCCAGCTGGCGACACCCCGGTCGCCGCGGTCCCACCCGAGTGACCGGGCCGCTCGTGCCACGTCGCACGTGCCGCGTAAAACGCGGTACGGTGGTGCCAGGAGAGAACCTGTCGAGACGAACGGGGCCGCCGCTTCCCCCGGCCGCCCCGTCCCTGTGCGAGGGGGTCGAGCCATGGGGCGCGGCCGAGCCAAGGCCAAGCAGACGAAGGTCGCTCGGGAGCTCAAGTACAGCTCCCCGACCACCGATCTCGAGGCCCTGCAACGCGAGCTGTCCGGTGACGGTGGCAACGGGTCCGAGAGCGACCGGCCCGACGAGTCGTACGACGACGAGTACGACGACTACCGCCGTTGACACGGCACGCGAAGGGCACGCAGCGGCGCCCCTGATCAGAACCGCGGGTGGTCCCCGCGCAGCACCGCGCGCTCGTCATCGGGGTTGCCGGCCTTGTGTACCTCGCCGAGCACCCACGCGGGGACGTGCCGTGCGGTGAGCACGGCCCGTGCCCGGTCGACGTCGGCGGGGTCGACCACGGCGACCATGCCGACTCCCATGTTGAAGGTGCGCTCCATCTCGGCCCGCTCGACCCTGCCGCGGCGCGCGATGAGCGCGAACTCGGCGGCCGGCGTCCAGGTGCCACGGTCGAGCACCGCGACCAGCCCGCGGGGCATCACCCTGGCCAGGTTGCCGGCCAGCCCGCCACCGGTGACGTGCGCGAACGTGCGTACGTCGGTCTCCGCGGCCACTGCAAGGCAGTCCTTGGCGTAGATCCGGGTCGGCTCGAGCAGCTGCTCGCCCAGCGTGCGGCCGAACTCCTCGACGTGCCCTTCCAGCGGCATCCTGACGATGTCGAGCAGCACGTGGCGGGCCAGCGAGTAGCCGTTGGAATGCAGCCCGGAGGAGCCCATCGCGACGACCACGTCGCCCGGCCTGACCCGGTCCGGACCGAGCACGGAATCCGCCTCGACGACGCCGACGCCGGTCGCGGAGAGGTCGTAGTCGCCGTCGCTCATCATGCCCGGGTGCTCGGCGGTCTCCCCGCCCAGCAACGCGCAGCCGGCCCGTACGCAGCCCTCGGAAATGCCCCGGACCAGCTCGGCGATGCGCTCTGGGACGACCTCGCCCACCGCGATGTAGTCCTGCACGAACAGCGGCTCGGCCCCGCACACGACGAGGTCGTCGACGACCATCGCGACGAGGTCGATGCCGATGGTGTCGTGGCGCTCCATCGCCTGCGCGATCGCGATCTTGGTGCCCACTCCGTCGGTGGAGCTCGCGAGGACCGGCTCGCGCCAGCGGTCCAGCTTGAGCCGGAACAGCCCGGCGAAGCCGCCGATCCCGCCGAGCACCTCGGGACGGCGCGCACGCTCGACGATCGGGCGGAGCGCCGCCGCGGCGCGCTCCCCCGCCGCGATGTCGACCCCGGCGGCGGCGTAGGTGGTGTGCGGGCTGTCGGTCTCGGTCTTCACGGGTCGGGCTCCAAGGCGCAGACGACAGGGTAGGCGCGCGGCAATGCGGTGGGTGGGATAGGTGTAACGCTACGCGGTCTAGGGCCGGCGTAGTGCGGCTTCGGCACCGTAGGCCACACCCGACGTGGGTTCGGCGTCGCCCGCAACACCCTTCTCCACGGCGGCGAGGTCCTCGAGGAGATGCTTGCCGATGGCCGCGCTGGGTGGCAGCGGGATCGGGTACTCGCCGTCGAAGCAGGCGGCGCACAGCCGGGTGCGGGGCTGATCAGAGGCGGCGATCAGGCCATCGAGGCTCACGTAGCCGAGGCTGTCGGCGCCGATCGAGCGGCGCACCCCATCGGCGTCGGCGCCGTTGGCGATGAGCTCGGCGCGGGAGGCGAAGTCGATGCCGTAGAAGCAGGGCCACCTGACGGGCGGGCTCGCGATGCGCACGTGCACCTCGACGGCACCGGCCTCGCGCAGCATCCGTACCAGCGCGCGCTGGGTGTTGCCACGGACGATCGAGTCGTCCACCACGACCAGGCGTTTGCCGCGGATCACGTCGCGCAGCGGGTTGAGCTTGAGGCGGATACCGAGCTGGCGGATGGTCTGCGACGGCTGGATGAAGGTGCGCCCGACGTAGGCGTTCTTCACCAGGCCGGAGCCGTAGGGGATGCCGCTGGCCTGGGCGTACCCGATCGCGGCCGGGGTGCCCGACTCCGGGACGGGGATGACCAGGTCGGCCTCGGCGGGATGCTCGTGCGCGAGCCGGCGACCGATCTCCACCCGGGTGGCGTGCACCCCGCGGCCGGCGATCGTGGTGTCCGGCCGAGCGAGGTAGACGTACTCGAAGACGCAGCCCTTGGGCTGCGGGTTGGCGAACCTCGATGACCGCAGCCCCCCGGCGTCGATGGCCAGCAGCTCGCCGGGCTCGACCTCGCGGACGAAGGACGCGCCGACGATGTCCAGCGCGGCGGTCTCGGAGGCGACGACCCAGCCCCGGTCCAGCCGGCCCAGCACGAGCGGGCGGACACCGTGCGGGTCACGGGCGGCGTAGAGGGTTCGCTCGTCGGAGAACACCAGGGAGAACGCGCCGCGCAGCCTCGGCAGCAGCCGCAGCGCCGCCTCCTCGAAGCCGGTGTCGGCGGCGGCGTGGGCGAGCAGGCCGGTGATGAGGTCGGAGTCGGTGGTGGCCGCTTGCATGGCCGAGCCGTCACGACCGTTGCGCATCGGGATGCCGGCCTCGCGGGCGTGCTCCAGCAGCTCGGCGGTGTTCACCAGGTTGCCGTTGTGCCCCAGGGCAAGGCCCGAGCCGGTGGCCGTGGTGCGGAAGGTGGGCTGGGCATTCTCCCAGGTCGTCGAGCCGGTGGTGGAGTAGCGGCAGTGCCCGACGGCGATGTGGCCCGGCAGGCTGGAGAGCACCTGCTCGTCGAACACCTGGCTGACCAGCCCGAGGTCCTTGAACACCAGCACCTGCGCGCCGTCCGAGACGGCGATGCCGGCGGCCTCCTGGCCGCGGTGCTGCAGCGCGTACAGGCCGTAATAGGTGAGCTTCGCGACGTCCTCACCGGGCGCCCAGACGCCGAAGACGCCGCATTCTTCCCTGGGGTTGTTGTCACTGTGGTCGGGGTCCTGGCAGGGCGGTGTGGTGGCCACCTGCGGCGCTCCCTCGCGATGGGGTCGGACGGGGTCCCAGTCTACGTCCCGCGCCCCGGCAGGACCCATTCTCATGGTCGGCGGCCGAGCAGCGCGAGCAACCGGGTCTGGGTGTCGGCGTCGCCGCCGATCTCGACCGGTGGATTGAACAGGCCGGTGGCGGCGAGTTGGTCGGCATGCGCCGTGACCATCTCGTACACCTCGGCGACCAGCCCACCGTCGAGCCGCTCGTCCGCGCCGATGCCGCGAGCCAGGTCCCAGGCGTGCACCGCGAGGTCCATGGTCATCTCCCGGCAGTACCCCTCGGCCGGCCGGCGGCCGTAGGACAGCTCGACGTGCCGGTGCAGCGCGCCGGGCGCGGCGAACGCATCCCGCGCCAGGGCCGAGGCCGACCGCCAGGCCGCCACCGGGTCGTCACCGAGCTGGTCGGCGTCGAAGCGGTCCCCGACGTCCTCGACGGTCGCCCCGTCCATCAGCAGCGGTACCCAGAGCTGCTCGGTGACGAGGTGGTCCACCAGCATCCGGACGTCCCAGTTACTGCAGGGCGTCGGCTCGTGCCACTGGTCGGAACGCACCGCCCGGACCCGGCGGTCGAATTCGTCGAGCCCGGTGGCGTGCAGGCTGAGCGCATCAGTCATGCCCGCCATGATCCGCCCGACAGCGGATCAGCGCACTAGCGCGCGCTCAGCGCCTGGTCCGCCAGCAGTTCGGTGATCACCTCGGGCGGGCCGGGGCGGGCGTAGAGCCAGCCCTGCGCGGTGTCGCAGCCGATCGCGCGCAGCCGGGCGGCCTGCGCTGCGGTCTCCACGCCCTCGGCGGTGACCGTGAGGCCCAGCGTGTGCGCCAGCGACACCAGGGTCTCGACGATGCGCTGGTCCACCGGGTCGCCCGTCGGCGAGCGCAGCCCGTCCATGAACGCCCCGGCGATCTTCAGCTCGCACACCGGCAGCCGCCGGAGGTAGGCCAGGTTGGAGTAGCCGGTGCCGAAGTCGTCGATCGCGATGCGCACGCCGAGGTCGGCGAGCCGTTGCAGCGTGCGGATCGCGTCGTCGTCGCTGCCCATCACCGAGCTCTCGGTGAGCTCGATTTGCAGTCGCTGCGGCGCGAGCCCGGTCTCGTCCAGCACCGCGGCGACCGCCGCCACCACGCCAGGGTCGCGGGCCTGCCGCTCGGCGAGGTTGACGGACACGAACGGCCCGTCCCATCCGACGGCCTGCTTGCACGCCTGCCGCAGTACCCATGCGCCGAGCGGCACGATCAGCCCGGTCTCCTCGGCGAGCCCGATGAACCGGTCCGGCCCGAGCCGGCCGAGCTCCGGATGCGCCCAGCGCACCAGCGCCTCGGCTCCCGTCACAGCACCGTCGGCGAGCCGGATCAGCGGCTGGTAGTCGACGTAGAACTCCCCCCGGTCCAGCGCGGCCGGCATCGTCGCCGACAGCGTGAAGCGGGCCACCTGGTGGGCGTTGCGCTCGGCGTCGTAGAGCGCCCACCGGCTCTTGCCGTCGCCCTTCGCCCAGTACAGCGTGATGTCGGCGGCCTGCATGAGCTCGGCCGCGCTGGTACCGGCGACGGGTCGCTCGACGATCCCGATCGATGCCGTGACGGCCAGCTCATGGCCGGCGATGCGCACCGGCTGCGCCACCGCGGCGAGCACCTGCTCGGCCAGCGCGACGACCTCGTCGGTGCCCGCGCAACCGGCCACGAGAACGACGAACTCGTCGCCGCCCATCCGCGCCGCGAGTCGCGAGGTGCCCGCCACGCAGCCGGCCAGCCGGTGCGCAATCGTGACCAGCAGCTGGTCGCCGACGTGATGGCCCAGACTGTCGTTGATCACCTTGAACCCGTCGAGGTCCAGGTAGCACAGCCCGACCCGCTCCGCGCCCGAGGCGAGGGTGGCCGCGAGCCGCTCGGTGAACAGTGCCCGGTTGGGCAGCTCGGTCAGCGGGTCGTGCAGCGCCTGGTGGCGCAGCCGGCTCTGCAATCGGTGCCGGTCGGTGACGTCCTCGAGCATCACCACCTGGAACTGCGGCACGCCGGCCTCGTCGCGCACCAGCGACACCGTCAGCTGCGCCCAGCGGGCGTCACCATCGCTGCGCAGCAGCCGGATCTCGGTACGCAACCGATCGGTCTCCCCGTGCACCACCGCCCGGTAGCCCGGCCACACCCGCCTAGCGTCGCCGGAATGTACGAACTCGCTGAGGTTGCGCCCGCACAGCTCGTCGAGCGGGTGGCCGGACATCTCCAGCAGGGCGGTGTTGGCGTCGGAGATCGCGCCGTCGAGGTCGGCGATCGCGATGCCGGTGCCGGCCTGGGTGAACACCGCGTGGAACCGGGCGTCGCTGGCCCGCAGCGCGGTCTCGGTGCTGCGCCGCCCCGCCAGCATCGCGCGCAGGATCGACTCCTGCTCGAGCTGGGTACGCTCCCGCAGCTCCCGCGCGAACCCGGCGGTGAGCGCACCCTGCAGCGCCGCCACCCGGCGGCCGGGACCGAGTTCGGTGGCGAGCAGCTCGACGGTTCGGCGCAGCGTCTCGGTGCCGGTGAAGTGCGCCGCCACCATCCGGGCACCGACGCCCGCGGCGGGCTCGGCGTTGAACGGCTCGCCGGCCAGCGCGTCGAGCAGCTCCGCCGCGAACTCCTCGAGCAGTGCGCCGAGCTCGCGGTGGGTCAGCGGCACGTAGCTGGTGCCTACCACGGCCCGCGACCACCGCCGGGCGAACTCTGCGGCGTCGATCATGCCGTTGCCGCTCGCGCTCATCCGGTGCGGCCGGCGACGGCGTCCACCACGTACATCCGCACCGGGCTGGGCCTGTCCACGTCGATGCCCGCTGGAGCCCGTACCGGACGCTCCACGCACATCCCCCTCTCCGCTACAACGACCACCGGAGCATAGGAGCCGTCATCCGTCCGGCGCAGCTCCGCCCCTCACCAGCGGGAGCCAGGACGAGACGTCGGCACGGGTGCCGGAGGCGGTGACGCGGCGCTGCACGAGGGCATCGGGCCATGCCAGCCGCCCGGTGACCAGCTCCAGCCAGGTCCGCGGGTCGGTCTCCACCACATTCGGCGGGGTACCGCGGGTGTGCCGCGGCCCGCCGACGCACTGCACCGCCGCGAACGGCGGCACCCGTACCTCGACGGTGCGCCCGGGCGCGATCTGCTCGAGGGTGCGCAGGCTCAGCCGCACCGCGGTGGCCAACCGGGCGCGCTCCGGCTCCGGCCCCACGCCGTCCAGCCAGCCCGCGACGGCCGCGACCGCGGCGCGCAGCTGCTGCGGGTCGACACGTCGGCGGGGCGGCACGCCAGCAGGCTACGACCCCAGCAGGCTACGACCCCAGCACCGCCGGCGTGTCAGCCGCCGAAGAGGGCAGGCAGCGTGCCCTCCCAGGCGGCGCGCAGCTCGTCCAGGTCGATGCCGGGTATGCCCTCGACTTCCAGCGCGGGTGAGTCCTCGACGGTTCCGATGCGCGCCGCGGGCAGGCCCCGCGCCTCACACATCGCGGTGAACCGGGCGTGCTCGCGGGACGGCACCGCGAGCAGCACCCGCCCGGCGGACTCCGAGAACAGCGCCACGAACGGGTCACCAGGCAGGGCGAGCCGCGCGCCGCGCCCGCCGACCAGGCACGCCTCCACGACCGCATGGGCCAGCCCGCCGTCGGAGAGGTCGTGTGCCGCGCTGACCAGGCCGTGCCGGGACGCCGCAGCGAGCACCTCGGCGAGCAGTTGCTCGCGGGCCAGGTCTACGAGCGGTGGCCGGCCGCCGAGGTGACCGTGCACCACGTGTGCCCACTCGCTGCCGCCGAACTCGTCACGGGTCTCGCCGAGCAGCCAGATCGCGTCGCCCGCCGCGCCGAAGCCAGTCGGGATCCGGCGGCGCACATCGTCGATCACGCCGAGCACGCCGACCACCGGGGTGGGCAGGATCGCCGTGTTCCCGGTGGAGTTGTAGAAGCTGACGTTGCCGCCGGTCACCGGGATACCCAGCTGCGCGCACCCGTCGGCCAGGCCGCGCACCGCCTCGGCGAACTGCCACATCACCCCGGGGTCGGTCGGCGCGCCGAAGTTCGAGCAGTTGGTCACCGCCAGCGGGGTGGCGCCGGAGACCGCGACGTTGCGGTGGGCCTCGGCGAGCGCGAGCTGCGCTCCCGCGTAGGGGTCCAGCGCGCAGAACCTCGCGTTGCAGTCCGTCGCCACCGCGACGCCGCGATGGGTGGCCTCGTCGATGCGCACCATCCCGGCGTCGGAGGGTTGGGCGAGCACGGTGTCGCCACGCACGTAGCGGTCGTACTGGTCGGTGACCCACGCCCGCGAGCACAGGTTGGGGCTCGCGACCATGCGCAGCAGGGTGTCGCGGAGGGAATCCGGTGTGGCCGGTCGAGCCAGCGCTGCCGGGTCGCCGGCGGTCAGCGCGTCCTGGGTGGGCGGTCGAGCCACCGGCCGCGCGTAGACCGGCCCCTCATGCGCGACGGTGCGCGGGGGGATGTCGACCACGGTCTCGCCGTGCCAGGTGATGAGGAGCCGGTCGCCCCCGGTCACCTCACCGATCACGGTGGCGGTGACGTCCCACTTGCGGCACACCGCCATGAAGGCATCCACATCGGACGGGGCGACGACGGCGCACATCCGCTCCTGTGACTCGCTGGACAGGATCTCGGCGGGGTTCATGCCCTCGGCGCGCAGCGGCACCGCGTCGAGCGTGACGTGCATCCCGCCGTCGCCCGCGCTGGCCAGCTCACTCGTCGCGCAGGACAGCCCGGCGCCGCCGAGGTCCTGGATGCCGACCACCAGGCGAGCCCGGAACAGCTCGAGGCAGCACTCGATGAGCACCTTCTCGGTGAACGGGTCGCCGACCTGCACGCTGGGCAGCTTCTTGCGCGCCCCCTCCGTCTCGTCCCCGGAGAAAGTCTCGCTGGCCAGTACGGACACCCCGCCGATGCCGTCACGCCCGGTCCGCGCGCCGAACAGGACGATCTTGTTTCCGGCGCCGGAAGCGTGCGCCAGATGCAGGTTCTCCGACCGCATCGCGCCCACACACAGCGCGTTGACCAGCGGGTTACCGGCGTAGGACGCGTCGAAGACCACCTCGCCGCCGATGTTGGGCAACCCGAGGCAGTTGCCGTAGCCGCCGATCCCGGCGACCACTCCCGGAAGCACCCGGGCGGTGTCGGGCGCGTCGGACGGGCCGAAGCGCAGCGAGTCGGCCACCGCGATCGGGCGTGCGCCCATCGCCATGATGTCCCGCACGATGCCACCGACGCCGGTGGCCGCCCCCTGGTAGGGCTCCACGTAGGACGGATGGTTGTGCGACTCGATCTTGAAGGTCACCGCCCACCCGTCGCCGATGTCGACCACGCCGGCGTTCTCCCCGATACCGGCGAGCATCCGAGCCCGCATCGGCTCGGTGGTCGTCTCGCCGAAGTAGCGCAGGTGCGCCTTGGATGACTTGTAGGAGCAGTGCTCGCTCCACATCACCGAGTACATCGCCAGTTCGGCGTCGGTGGGCCGCCGGCCGAGGATCTCCCGGATCCGGGCGTACTCGTCGCCTGCCAGCCCGAGCTCGCGATAGGGCTGCGGCTGCTCCGGGCTGGCCGCGGCGTGATCGACGGTGTCGAGCGGGGTGTTCGTGACGGTCACCGGCGGTACTCCGGGTGCTGTACCACGTCGAGCGCGGAACGGAACACGCCCAGACCGTCATCGCCGGGGCCGGTGAGGGGGTCGATCGCGTGCTCGGGGTGCGGCATCAGCCCCACGACCCTGCCGTCGGCCGACGCGATGCCGCCGATGTCGTTCGCAGCGCCGTTGGGATTGCCCCCGACGTAGCGGAACACCACCCGCCCCTGGCCCTCCAGTTCTGACAGCGTGGACGCATCGGCGACGTAGCGGCCCTCACCCGACTTCACCGGCACCAGGATCTCCGCGCCCGGCTCGTACCGGCCCGACCACGCGGTGGTGGCGCTCTCCACCCGTAACCGCTGGTCGCGGCAGACGAAATGCAGGCCGGCGTTGCGCACCAGCGCGCCGGGCAGCAGCCCGGCCTCGCAGAGGATCTGGAACCCGTTGCAGATCCCGAGGACGGGGACGCCGCGGCGGGCGGCCCCGACCACCGAGCGCAGCACCGGCTGGTGCGAGGCGATCGCGCCGGCGCGCAGGTAGTCGCCGTAGGAGAACCCGCCGGGGATGATCACGGCGTCGACGCCGCGCAGGTCGTCCTCGGCGTGCCAGAGTGTCACCGGCTCCGCGCCGACGTGACGCACGGCGCGGGTGGCATCGACGTCATCGAGGCTGCCGGGGAACGTGATGACGCCGATGCGTGCGGTCACAGCCGCTGCACCGTCCAGTCCTCGATCACCGGGTTCGCCAGCAGCTCGCCTGCGATCCGGTGCAAGGTGTCGGTGTCGACAGTGTCGTCGACGTCCAGCTCGAAGTGCTTGCCCTGCCGCACCTCGCGGACGCCGTCGAAACCCAGCCGGGGCAGCGCGCGGGCGATGGCCTGACCCTGCGGGTCGAGGATCTCCGGCTTGGGGACGACGTCGACGACTACTCTCGGCACGGCCGCCAGGTTACCGCCGTCTTCGAGGTCACCGCCGGGGGAGGCGGAGCCGGTCGAGCAGTGGCAGGGTGGCGGCTGATGCAGGAGGTGACCTGATGCAGATCGTCCATTTCGGACACTCGTGCGTGCTCGCCGAGACCCCGACCGCGCGGCTGCTCATCGACCCGGGCAGCTTCTCGTCCGGGTTCGAGGGGCTCACCGGCCTCGATGCGATCCTCGTGACCCACCAGCACCCCGACCACCTCGATCTCGACCGGCTACCCGCGCTGCTGCGCGCCAACCCGGACGCGGAGCTGGTGGCCGACGCCGGGAGCGCGACCCAGCTCGCCGACGCCGGGCTGACCCATCGGGTGATCCGCCCCGGCGAACGCCACCAGCTCGCCGGGACCACGGTGGACGTCCTCGGCGGGGACCATGCAGTGATCCACCCGGACATCCCGATGATCCCCAACAACGCCTACCTCATCGACGGTTCCGTGCTGCACCCCGGTGACTCCTTCACCCCGCCGCCGGACCCGGTGGACGCGCTGCTGCTGCCCACCGGTGCACCGTGGCTGAAGCTCTCCGAGGCGGTCGACTACCTGCGCGCGGTCGCCCCACCGGTCGCCGTCCCGATCCACCAGGCCGTGCTGGCGATGCCGGAGATGTACTACAACCACTTCCGGAACCTGGCGCCGGCCGGCACCGAGGTGCAGGTGGCGTCGCACGGCGAGCCGATGACCCTGTGACGATCCTCAGGCTGACGAGCCTCAGGCTGCGAGCAGCGCCGGGTGGGTCATCGCGGCATAGGTGACCGGTCGCGCGCCGTGGTGCAGCGCGATGTCCACGGCGTCCAGCAGCGCGCCGCGACGGCCGCCACGAACCAGATCGGCCACGTCGACGGCGAGCCGGACCAGCCCGCCGTGCCGCGCTCCCCGGGCCGCCCCGAGCACCATCGCGCGGCACCACCACGGCTCGCCACGCCCACCGAACCCGAGCACCCGGCCACGATGCACCTGCCCGGAGCGCAGGTCACGCACCGCGGTGGCGTCGGCGCAGATCACGAAACCGCCCCGGCGCAATGCCGCCACGGTGCCGGGCGACGCGAGCCAGCGCGGTGGGACGAACGCGTCGGTGCCCAGCCCGACACGCTCGAGGCGCCTCGTCGCGGCGAGCAGTCGCAGGCCGGCCTCGTGGGCGGGCAGCCCGGCGAACTCCGCGCGGCGCCCGATCCGGGCCACGGTGTACGCATCCCAGGCGCCGATCGGGCCGGCGGTGTGGTCATAGCCGTGGGCGAGCACCGCGTCACCGGCAGCGCGGCGCTCGCGCAGCCACTCGACGGGCCCCGGATCGCGGGGCATCACGAGCAGCGAGGTAGGGACGCCACGGGCGTCGAGTTCGGCGGTCAGGGCGATGGCGGCGTCCAGCGTGGTGGCGCGGACCCCGGAGAGCGAGACGACCAGTTGTGCGGGCACGCCTCCATGACGCCGCAGCAGGATGTCCGGCGGCTGACGTCGACGTGACCGGCGGGCGCCGATCGGCCGAACTGCTGCCGGGTTCAGAGCCAGCGGGGGAGCTCGGGCAGCCCGTCGGGGGCGGCGAGACGGGAGCCGGAGCAGCGGCCGGTGAGCCAGCCGGCGAGCTCGGCCGCCGGCCCGGAGACCGGCACGGGCTCGGCATCGGCCGGCCCGAAGGCCACCGGTTCCTCGCCCGGTTCCTCGCCCACGCGCAGCGCCACCCGTTGCTCGACGCGGGAGTCCATCCATGCGGCGACATCGCGGACCAGCGCGGTGGCGACGTCGTCGGGCAGCACGTCGATCTCCGCGCCGGCGTCGAGGTCGACGAGGTGCAGCCACACCTCCCGAACCCGCATCCACGCGACGGTCGAGGCTGGCACGGTCCGCCCTTGCGACGTGCGGACCACTGCCTCCCAGTGCGCCGGCTCCAGCTCGCCGGCAGCGGCGGCGAACCGGGCGGCGGTGCTGCGCAGGTCCTCGAGCTGCTCGGGCAGCGGTCGACCGGCGCCGGCCTCGATCTCGGCCGCGCGTGCCTCGCGCGATGCGTACGCCGGCGTCTCCACCCCGGTCCGCGCCCAGGTCAGCAACCGCAGCAGCGCGTCGGCGTTGCGCGCGAGATGGGTGACGACGTGCCCGCGGGTCCAGCCGGGCAGCCGGGACGGTGCGCGCAGGTCGTCCAGCCCGGCGACGGCCCGCTCGACCCGGGCCTGACCCTCCGCGGCCCAGGCCAGCTCGGTCATCGGCGTACTCACGCCCTACAGGATGGGGGACGGCGCGTAGCGCGCGGCCTCGGGGTAGCGCGCCACGACCTGCTCGACCGAACCGACGACGGCGGCGACCTGCTCGCCCGCGAGACCGGTGAAGGGCAACCGGTCGGCGAGCAGCGCGTCCAGCTCGGCGCGGCCCAGCGGGAGCCGTGCGTCGTCGGCCAGCCGGTCGACCAGGTCGTTGTCCGCGCCGCCCTCGCGCATCGCGAGCGCGACGGCCACCGCGTGCCCGCGGATCACCTCGTGCGCGGTCTCCCGGCCGACCCCGGCGCGGACCGCGGCGACGAGCACCTTCGTAGTGGCCAGAAAGGGCAGGTAGCGGGCCAGCTCCCGCTCGATGACGGCGGGGTGGGCGCCGAACTCGTCGAGCACGGTGAGGATCGTCTCGAGCAGCCCGTCGAATGCGAAGAACGCGTCCGGCAGCGCGACCCTGCGCACCACCGAGTCGGACACGTCGCCCTCGTTCCACTGCGCGCCCGCCAGCTCTGACAGCATCGATGCATACCCGCGCAGCACCACCGCCAGGCCGTTGACGCGCTCGCAGGAGCGGGTGTTCATCTTGTGCGGCATGGCGCTCGATCCGATCTGGCCGGCGGCGAACCCTTCGGTGACCAGCTCGTGGCCGGCCATCAGGCGGATCGTGGTGGCCAGGCTCGACGGGGCGGCAGCGAGCTGGACCAGCGCGGAGACCACCTCGAAGTCCAGCGAGCGCGGGTAGACCTGCCCGACGCTGGTCAGCACCCGGTCGAAGCCCAGGTGTGCCGCCACCCGGTCCTCGAGCCCGGCCGCGTCAGTGCCGAGCAGGTCGGCCATGTCCTGCGCGGTGCCCATCGGGCCCTTGATCCCGCGCAACGGGTAGCGGGCGAGCAGTTCCTCGAGCCGGCCGAACGCGACGAGCAGCTCGTCGGCCGCCGAGGCGAACCGCTTGCCCAGCGTGGTCGCCTGCCCGGCGACGTTGTGCGAGCGCCCTGCGATCACCAGGTCGGCGTGCGCGGCGGCCCGCGCGGCGAGCCGGGCGAGCACAGCGACGCACCGGTCCCGCACGTGCCGCAGCGACAACCGGATTTGCAGCTGCTCGACATTCTCGGTGAGGTCCCGCGACGTCAGTCCCTTGTGAACCTCCTCGTGACCGGCGAGCGCGTTGAACTCGTCTATCCGGGCCTTGACGTCGTGCCGGGTCACCCGCTCCCGTGCCGCGATCGACTCGAGATCCACATCGGACACGACGCGCTGGTAGCCGTCGATGACCTGTTCGGCCACGGGCAGGCCGAGGTCGGCCTGGGCCCGCAGCACCACAAGCCACAGCTCCCGCTCGAGCACGACCTTGCGCTCCAGGGACCACAGCGCCACCAGCTCAGGCGATGCGTAGCGCTGCGCCAGCACGTTCATGCGCGGCAGACTACGTCTGCTCGTGAGTGCTTACCGGCGTGGCAACACCGTTATCCACTCACAGGCTGCGCAGCAGCGTCAGAACCGGGCGGCGAGCTCGCTGGCGAGTTCGTCGACGTCGTCGCCCAGTGGTGCGGGCTGCCCGGCAGCGGCGGGCACCGAGAGCACAGCGAGCCGCTTCCCGCTTGCGGTGCTGGTCGCGTGGCCGCGTGCGCCGTCCGGACGCGCCGTGCCGGAGTCACCCACCCCGGGGGTGGGTGGGGCGAGCACCAGGTAGAGCGTGCCGCCGGGCACCGGCACCCCGGCCGCCCGCGAGCCGGGCGGGCAGGTCTCGGGCAGCGGCACTGCCGGGCCGCCCGGGGCGGCATCGCGCCCGGCAAGCGTCTCGGTGAGCTCGGCGCCCAGCGCAGGGTCGGCCGGACCGCAGTTCCCGGCGGCGTCCGGCCCGGGAGGTACCCCGAGGGTTGACACCGGCGGCACTGGCTCGAGCATCCGACGGCCTGTTTCCGGAGGTGCGGGCGCGGCCGCGGGTGTCTCGCTCGTCCCCGGCGATCCGAGCAACTGACCGCCGACCACTACCCCGCCCGCCAGCACGGCAATGCCGAGCAGCGATCCTCCGGCCAGCGCGGAACGCCGCCGCGCGGTGGCCCGCCGGGACGCGGCCAGCACGTCATCACGGTCGAAGGACGCAGCGGGTGACGTGCCTACCGCGTCGCGGAACAGCTCGCCCAGCCGCTGCTCGTCCACCGGATGCACCTCCTCTCGTGCGCCGTCAACCGGCCGGTCGCAGGTCGTCCAGCGCATCGCCCAGCGCGGCGCGCAAGGCGTCGAGCCCCCGTGCCGTCTGGCTCTTCACGGTGCCTTCGGTGCACTTCAGGGTGGCGGCCACGTCGGTCACCGACTGCCCCTCCAGGAACCGGAGCACCAACACCGCCCGTTGCCGGGGCGGTACCTGCTGCAGGCCGTCGACCAGCGCCGACCGGGTGGCCACCGTATCCCCGACATCGTCGGTGGAGCCGTCGCCCGCGCCTGCCGATCCCGTCTCGGGTAGCACGTCCACGGCGTGCTCCCGACGCCAGGGGCGCCGGGACTCGTCGATTGCCGCCCGCACGAGGGTGCGCCGGACGTAGGCGTCCAGGGCCTGCCGGTCCCGGATCTTGCGCCAGCGCCGGTGCAGCGCGACGAACGCGGTCTGCGCGAGGTCGTCCGCGCGGTGCCAGTCGCCACAGATCAGGTACGCGGTGCGCCGCACGGCGTCGCGCCGTGCCGTGAAGTACTCCGCGAACTCCTGCTCGTCGCCCTGGTCCACACGGACCCCTCGTCGGTTGCGCCTGCACGTGCTGGGACGAGACGAGCATGGCAGCGGGTTGCACGCGCCCGTCGAGCGCGGTCGACGTCAGTCGGCCGCGCGAGAGTGTTCCAGCGCGTCGAGCCGGGCGTGCAGCCGGACCATCTCGTCGAGCAGCTCCTTGCGGGTGACCTGCTCGGAGCGCTCGACGGTCTCGCGCACACCCTGGATCTGCTCCACGAACCACGACGCGATCGACGCCGTGACGACACCGAGCAGCGCGATCCCGGCCAGCATCAGCGCCCCGGCGACCACCCGGCCCTCGGTGGTGACCGGGTAGCGGTCGCCGTAGCCGACGGTGGTGATCGTCGTGACGGTCCACCACAGCGCCTCGCCGAACGAGGTGATCGAGGAGTCCGGGTTGCCGCGCTCGGCGTCGTATACGGCCAGCGCGGCGACGAAGGAGATCAGCGCGGTGGCGCCGGAGACATAGACGGTCACCCGCCCGCGCAGGTCGTCGCGCAGCTGCCGGTCGAGCACTGTCATCGCCGTGAACACCCGCAGCACGCGCAACTGCCGGAACATCGGCAACACGATCATCAGCAGGTCCAGCACGTGCCGCCGGATGAAGCGCCAGCGCCGCCGCGCGAGTCGCAACCGCACCACGTAGTCCACCGCGAACACCGCCCAGGTGCCCCACAGCACGGCCTGCAGCGCCGTGCGCCAGGGTCCGGCCAGGCCCGGCAGCAGCACCGAGGCGGCATAGCCGATCAGGAACAGCGCAGCCAGCCCGGTCAGCGGCCAGTCGGTACGACGCTCCCACGCGGTCAGGCGCGGTTCGTCCCTGGCGCGGCCGGCGAGCTCCGGGCGAATCTCAGACATGGCATCGAGTCTGCCGCGCAGGGCAGCACGTGACACCGTCCCGGCTCGGTCGAACTCACCCGCTGTTACGCGGCACTCAGCTGCCCGACCGGTTCTTCGGGTGTGCTCCCGGCGTCAGGTGACAGCCGGTGAAGACGTTCAGCACGGTGTTCTCGGCCGTTCCGAAGAAGTAGCGCGCGCCGGACCGTCCACAGCGAATGTCTCGTGATCGCGGGGGGCATCGGCGAGCACCCCCAGCTGTCGGCCGGGCAAGGCCGCCGCCGCGGCCGCCAAGACCGACACCTTCTCGGACAACGCTACCGACTCCTGGTCAAACGTCGCGGCAAACTCAAGGCCCTGGTCGCCGTCGCCCGTGTGACATCCCGGCGAACTATGCAACCTCGAACGGATCCGCGACGGCGCCAGAGTCCGCGCGGCCGTCGTCTCCGACTGGGCCGAGCACTACCTGACCACCCGGGGGCAGTTCCCCGAGCGCCTGGCCGTCATCAGCCTCGTCGGGACGCTGCAGGCCGACTTCAACCACACCATCCAGGCCTGGGCCGAGTGGGCGCTACACACCATCGACACGTGTCCCGACGATCTGCGCGCGGCCCCGCAGGCTCGCGAGGCGCTCGAAGGGATCCGTCGCCGCGGCGGCGACGGGACGGGCTGAGCAGGGCCGCAGGACGATTCTCCCTTGCGAGTAGTCGTTCGGGTCCATCCCAGGGGACATGCTGCGACGGGCAGGGGCGGGTTTCTGATAGCGATACCTCCATCCCGGGGCTCACTATGTCCTCATGCCGTCCTACCTGCTGTGGCTCCACCACGAGCCGGGGAACGGGCACGACACCTCCTGCCCGCGTTCGTCGCCGAGCGCACCGGCGTGCTGGAGGTCCGCGAGATCACCATTTCCTGATGGGGGGCCACATGACCACCACCTCCGCGCCGAGCGCGCTTCCCTTCCTGGACCTGTTGGATCCTGCGTTCCGGCCCGACAGCCCGAGGTGCGCGCCGCGCGCGCCGCGCACTGGTGCGCCCGCACGCCGATGGGCCTGGCGGTGCTGCGGCACGAGAAGCTGGCGAAGTTACTGACCGATCGCAGGCTGGTGCAGGGCACCTACCAGGTGCTCACCACCCAGGGCATCACCGCAGGCCCGCTGGTCGAGTGGATGAACTCGATGATCCTGACGGTCGAGGGCGACGACCACACCCGGCTGCGCCGGCTGGTCGGCCGGGCGTTTACCCGCGCGCGGTCGCCGCACTGCGGCCCAGGATGCGCGAGCCCGTCGACGAGCTCATCGACGGATTCCCAGCCTGCGGGACGGTCGAGTTCATCCCGATCACCGGGCGGGTGGCGATCGAGGACCTCGAGGTCGACGGCGTGGCGATTCCGGCCGGCACCCGGTTGTCGATGCTGCTGGCCACCGGCAACACCGATCCGGCCGCGTTCGGCGCTGATCCCGACGGGTTCGACATCACGGTGCGCCGTCCGGCGTCGCTCACCTTCGGCGCGGGGATCCACTACTGCCTCGGCGCCACCCTGGCCCGGGCTGAGATGGCCGAGGCGCTACCAATCCTGGCCCGGCGGCTCGGGCCGATCGAGCCGGACAGGGAGCCGGTGTGGCGGCCCACGCTCGGTATCACCGGCCCGGTCACCCTGCCGATCCGGTTCACCCTCGGGGGCGCCGTGTTGACCGCGGACGAGGTGAGCGTGGCGGAGCTGATCACCTGAGCGGCGAGCGCCAGCGTCCACGTTCCCCGGCGACGTGCCAGTGGTGCAGGTCCGTGGTGGACCGGATGGCAGACCGGCCTTCCCCGATGATGGCGCTGACCCGGTAGCGCGGGATTCGCTGGGCGTGCAACCACATGAGAGGGTCGAGCCAAGCCCCTTGCGCGGCGCTCGATGTCGGCGTAGTATCGAACACGTGTTCGAGGGGGAGAGGCTCGCGGCGGTGGTTGACGACGGTGTCGATCGGCTGGCCGACCCAAGCCCCACCGCCCCGCCAGTGGGGGTCTGCGACGGCCAGCCGCCTGACGAGGAGCCGTTGCCCGTGCAGCCGGCGTGGTCGCAGTACGCGCCGGATGGGTTGCTCGCCGACATGTTGGCCAACGAACCCGCCGCGGCCCGCGGACGAGGGTGAGGTCCGGGCTTTCGGAGCGTTCGACGCTCTGGAGCGCGTCGGGGGCTTCGAGCGGGTGGTCTCCTGGGTGCAGGCCCATCAGCTGCGGCAGATCGCGGCGTTCATCGGACACGCGCAGGCCCGGTACACACGTCCGGCGAATCGGTCGGCCCAGC
>JBOHGT010000213.1:0-9842 GCA_050700385.1 Pseudonocardiaceae bacterium
CTAACAGTAGTCCGGTATCCGGCCGAAATGTCGGACGAGTCTTTTTCTTCAGTTCTATATGGCATTCGAGAGGCGTGTGACTACTTCAACGTACCCAACGTCGGAGGAGACATCGGCGGCGCCGAACGACTGATTCTGTCGGGTACTGCGCTGGGCGTCTGTAAGCCAGGAAACGCATTGATGCGCCGCGGCGCGCGGCCAGGCGATGTCCTTTGTATCACCGGACCAACAGGACTTGCTGGTGCTGCCATGAAATATTTCAGGGCTCGTAAGAACCAGCCTGAAATCGAGTCCAAGTATAGGAAGTCGCTGCTGGCGGCCTGGAAGCGACCCGAGGCACGGGTGAAGCAGGGAATCTGTTTGGGAAATTCAAAACTCGTGACGAGTTGCATAGATACTTCCGACGGATTGAAGGCGGCCGTTGAGAGCATTGCAATTGCGAGTCGAGTTTCCTTCACTATCTACGAGGACCACGTTCCGATAACGCCCGAAGTAATCGCAGTTTGCGAGCACCTAGGCGAAGAACCAATGTCAGTTGTAATGGGGGATTCTGTCGACTTTCAACTAGCATTTACGGTCCCCGAAATACACCTCGAGCAGCTGACGCATGAGTTCGCGAACAAGAACTTGCGCTTCATCCCAATCGGCATCGCGGTCGAAGGTACACGTGGGCAGCTGCTACAACCAGGTGGCGACATGATCGATCTGCCAGGTAGCACCTGGCGGCACGATCCCGATTGAACCAGCCTTTGCCTTACAGCCCATGACGGAAGGCTTGGGTTTCAACGCAACGCATGTCGCGGACGACTGCGCGCTAGGATGAGTCTATGCGTCTCGCCACAGCACGGGCTATCGACAGGTCTGTCATACTCCTTGCAACCGTCTGCCTTGCCGCGAACTCATACAACGTGCCCTCCAGAGAATTCTGGGAAGCTAGCATTGACGGCGCAAGGTCATATGTTCTACTCGGTCTACTGCTGGTTGTCGGTCTTTTCGGTGCCTTCACCCCCACAGAAGCCTTGTCTGGCAGGGCTCGCGAAAATCGAAATGTGGCGATTCGGCGACAGATATTAAACAGCTTTGGACGATTGCTCGAGGCAGGGGAGACGGTGACTCCACCCCTCGACATGGGCGACTTAGGGCTTCACGTCTGGCGAAGAAGACGGTCTCTTCGGCACCCATTGAAAGGGATACTTGCCCGTGTGAGTACGTATCGTCTCGGAACGAGTCCGGTTAACCGACCATTCACGCCTACCCGCGGTCAGGGTGTCGTTGGTCTATGCTGGAAGCTAGACCAGGACATCGGCGTTGACGTCGAATCTTTGGCAAGAGGGATTTCGAATCCGAAGGACTATGCGGACCACGTACGCACTCACGGCGGAGACTCGGTGATGAACCTGTCGTGGGACGATTTCCAGCGTGTTAAACACCGCGGAGCGGTACTTGCTAGTCCGATTCGGAACGGTAGGAATCGCTTTGTCGGTTGTTTGAGCGTGGATGCAAGCCACGGTTTCAACGTGCTTAACTCGCAGGAAGTCAAGAGTCAAATGAGCCTGTTGTGCGTAGTTATCAGCCAGGTAGGTTTCGAAAGTGTCTAGCGGAAAATCGTCACGATCTCGAAACGTCGCCGAACGTCTTCGCGAACTATATGATCGCGAGGCCATGTCCTACATCGACAGGACAGGTAGCCTGGAACTCTTTCCTGGGTTACAGACCGAGTTAGATAGCTTCAACAAGCGCGCTGACCGAAGTGGTCCGCTGCTCGATCTCGGATGCGGTGTCGGCCGTGACAGTGAGTATCTTAGTGCGGCGGCGCGGACGGTCATTGCTGCAGATATAAGCGTCGAGATGCTGAAAATAACGAGGGCGCGTTGTGGGGTTGCTGTCGTCGAGGCCGATATGGGCCATCTGCCCTTTTCCAACGATACATTCGCAGGAGCGTGGGTGTGCGCTAGTTTATTACACATTCCGAGTTGCTTGATGCGCGGCGCGTTGGGAGAGCTCTACCGGACAGTTAGGCCAGGCGGAGCGGTCGCCATCAGCATGAAGGCCGGCGAAGGCGAAGGGTGGTACTGGGGCAATAGCTTGTCTAGCCCAAGATGGTTCACATTCGTAGAGCCCGCCACGTTCGGTGCGATTCTAGCGGATGAAGGCTTTACCGGAGTCAGCACGATTTTTAGTGGACGTGGTGACTGGTACGTAGCAGAAGCTACCAAACCTACTTAGCAGCCACCCATGCAGCTGGATCGCAGTTCGGAAGAATCTGACGTATACCACCCCGAGGATCAGCAACGTCACCCTCATACCTTGGAATGAGATGTATATGGAGGTGATCAACACTGCGCCCGGCTGCACGACCTTCATTGATTCCGATCGTGTACCCCGCTGGATTGTAGCGGCACGAAAGCTCAAGCTTTGCAGCGCCCATTAGCTCGTAAGCTTCCGAGATCTCGTCCAGTGTGAGTTCGAAGAACGACACGACATGCCGCTTAGGGACGATCTCCAGATGCCCCGCCGTTGCCGGGAAGTTATCATATCGCGCGTAGAACCGTGCGCTCTGCAAGAAGATCCGATTGATCTTTTCGTCATCGATCTTGCAAAACAGACAGGCCCGGACGCTGTCGCTCGTGGTCGGCGAGCTATCAAGCGTCGTGTGAAGGTTCATGCGTTCATGTCACCCGCCCTCGCCAGATGCTGAAGCCGTCGTCAAGTCTTGACCTCTACGCCGCCGCGACATCACGAACCAGGCGCCAGTACAGAAGCAGCGGCTGAGACGGAACAACCTAGCCCCCTTCCTACGACAGGTCCGCTGTCGGCCTGACTTCCTACGGACTTCGCCCGTGTGGTTCCCGTACGTACGATGTTCTCCGTGCTGCACGGTGAGGAGTCTATCCACATCAGTCGTGCCCGCAGGGCTGGCGCGGGCACGACACGCCGCTGGGTGTACTGGCGACCTTCGGTGGGAGTGTAACTCTCCGTGACAGACGTGCTAGCTCGATCAAGGGTGCTTCGCGGTATCAGGGGGTTCTGTGGCGAGCCTGTTGGCGTCTGTACGGGCGTGAGCGGGCGACTCGGCCTGGATGCGCCGAAAAATAGCGGCTGACCGCGACGTGGCGGACAGAGAGATGCCCTCTGAACTGGGATGGCCCGTCGACGCTGGGCTCGTTCCTGCGCGCCTTCTCGTGGGGTAACGTGCGGCAGCGGGAGAAGGTCAACCACACGATGTTGGCGTCGCTGGCCGCGCAGACCCCGGTGCTGGCCGCGGCCCACGCGGTGGCCTATCTCGACATCGACTCCTGCCAGCGGCCCGGGTACGGCCCTGCCAAGCAGGGCGCCGGGTTCGGGCACGCCAAGGTCGGTGGCTACTCGGTGCGGCTGCGGGGCCTTGAATGCGCTGATCGCGGCGATCTCCACCCCGCAGGCGGCGCCGCTGGTCGCCCACACCCGGCTGCGTGGCGGCACCGCCGCCTCGCCCCCGCGGCGCGGCCAGCTTCGTCGCCGAGTCGATCACCACCGCCCGGGCCGCCGGGGCGGCCGGCCTGCTGCTCGCCCGGATGGACTCAGCGTTTTACGCCGCGGCGGCAGTGGCGGCCTGCCGCCGCGCCGCCGTGTGCTTCTCCATCACCGCCAGGATGGACCGCAAGATCCGCGCCGCGATCGCCGCCATCGGCGAGACCGCCTGGACCCCGATCACGTATCCGCACGCGATCTGGGACGAGACCGAGCAGCGCTGGATCTCCAACGCCCAGGTCGCCGAGGTGGAACACACCGCGTTCGCCTCCACCAAGCGCCACGCGGTCACCGCCCGGGGTGATCGTGCGCCGCGTCCGCCGCCTCGATGCCCCACCCGCCGCGGCCAAGACGAACTGCTCCCAGCCTGGCGCCACCACGCGATCTTCACCGACAGCCCGTATGCGATGCTCGCCGCCGAGACCAACCACCACAGACCACGCCATCATCGAACAACTCAACGCCGACCTCATCGACGGCCCGCTGGCACACCTGCCCTCGGGGAACTTCGCCGCCAACGCCGCCTGGCTGACCTGCGCCGCGCTTGCCCACAACCTCACCCGCGCCGCCGGATGTCTGGCCTCACGCTTCCACGCCAAAGCCCGCGCCGCCACCGTGCGCCGCCACCTGATCAACGTCGCCGGACGGATAGCCCACCGCGGCCGCGGCGACCTCACCCTGCACCTGCCCCAACACTGGCCCTGGCAAGACGCCTGGCTGGGCCTGTTCGACGCCACCCACCGACGACGACCCCCGCCGATTCCCCGAGCCGCCTGATCAGGCCCCAGCCCGCCAGCACCGACGGCCCCCGCGGCCAGCCACCCCCAAACCGCCGAGAACGAACCCCGGACAGACCGCAGAAACGTCAGCGGCAATATCGACACGCCCGGAAACAACCCCCAAGATCACCAACCGAGGAAAACGATCACCCGATATTAGCCGGTGGATCCAGGCTCGGTCAACGCTAGGTGAAGCTCAACGGCTCAGCGGTCCAAGGCCGACAGCTCGAATGTTAGTGACCATCGCACTGCTACAGCGCCAGCTAGAGCTTAGGACGCTGCCTGCTACCATCGAGTGCGGGCTGGGCGTGAGCGCTCAGGCCATAGACCGAGTGATCGCAGACATAGAGTCAGGTGCGGCTCTTTACGATGCAGGCTGTGCTAACACGCATTCTGAGCAAAGCGACAGGCAGATCGGATTGCGGCACGGTTACGGTGATCGACACGTGGAGTCACTCGTCCGTTGTGCAGTCGTCCTGTCGGACATGCTGCCGAGCTAGCGAGACGGTGACGGAAAATCCGTGTACTCGGCAGCGACCGAGCATAGCGTCAACGACCTCCGGAACGGACATGTCGGTGGTGTCAATGATATTTGCGTCTGTGGCTGGCATGAGGGGTGACGCCGCGCGGGACGAATCCACTTTGTCCCGTCGTAGCAGGTCCTCCAGCACAGCCTCGTAGCTTCGCCCGCTCTCTTGCGCGTGCCGCCGGTATGCTCGAACTTCGGGGGATGCCGTTAAGAAGAATTTAACCTGGCTAGTAGGAAATACAACAGTTCCAATGTCGCGGCCTTCAATAACACACGGCGCACTCTCGTTAGCCCATGCCCTCGTGAGTTGGGTGATCTTTTCCCGAAGACCTGGGACACCTGCTACACGTGTTATAGCCCTATCGACTTCGGGGGATCGCAAGGGGTATGCGCTTCCGTCGGAAGACAGCAACGCGGTTACTCCGCTCTTAGAGATAATCTCGTCACAGAGTCCTTCGAGTTGCAACTCGTCATCGAGTTCGCTTCCGTACTGAAGTGCCGTGTATGCAACTAGCCGATATGCTCGTCCGCTCTCCAGATAGTTCAAGCGAAGCACATTTGCAAGTAGCCGGCTCGTAGTGGTCTTTCCAGCAGCCGTGGGACCATCGACCGCAATAACGTGCGCCGGATTGGTCGCGAACGTCATCTACGCCTCCTGTACGGGCTCATCGGGCTGAGCGAGTTCCCAAAGCTCACGAGCCAAGAGGCCGGTAGCGTAGCGGTAGACCTCAGGTGCGCACAGACCGGTAGCCTTCCCAGGTAGCCGCTACCGGCGGCTACTCAGCGCTGCTGCGGGACTTCTCGCGCTGATCGCGACGCTGTTCACCCCGCTGGCGGCCTCAGTGATCGCGGTCGTGCCGGCGGCACCGCCGGAGCGGCGCACAGCCAGCATCCGCAGACGCGCCACCGCCCTCGCTTCGCCGTCACCGATATGACGCTCGATCCGCCGGTAGCGCGAGCGCCACCTGCTGATCGTCGGCGAGCACCCCCGACGACGGCCGCAGCCCGCGGTGTCGCACCTGGTGCGGTCGGCGGCGCCGGTGGTCCCGCCCTGTGTCGCGCCCGAGAAGAAACCGCACGTCAGGGTGCGTGCGGTTCACCGACTTCCGGATGTCTGGGGCTGCGCCCGACGCCAGGCCTGGAAGCTCTCCGCGACCTAGACCTCGCCCCTTACACCAGTATGCTGGTCATGCATGGGCGCACGAGGTCCTCAATCCGTCCCAGATGCGTGGGTGTGTGGCAATCAAGCTGACGTTCTGCGTACTGCTCAGCGTTGGCTTGAATCAGCTGCCCTTGCGCGGCTTGCCGCAGCGTTCGGCGGACCCAACCCGGCCGCCCATGACCTCGAAGCGCTGGCGACGTGGAGTGCCAACGTCCTAGACACTCGCCGTGGCGCCGAAAGACGAGACACCACCCCAACGACGTGGACAACAGACCAGATTCGAGCGCTGCTCTCGGCCGCCGGTCCTCTTGGTCTGCTGGAAACCCCCGATCCCTGCCGGTCGTCTTACGGGATGACTGTTCTGCTCGGTGGCGCGACAACCGGCAACCGGCTCCGGACCACGCTCGCGCGGGATCTGGTGAGTCGAGGTGTAGACCTCGGCATGCTCGTTGCGGTGACAGCCGAGCGCGTATTGGGCAACCACGAACATGCTACGGACCCGGACAGTGTTGCGGATCGGACCGAGTGGTCCAACCTCCTTCGCTATCTGGCGGACGCTTTTCGGACCCTTGCGAGCCGTCTCCGCAATCACCGGAAGAACCCGTCGTGCGGCCTGGCAAGGCCGGGAGTTCCGCACTGATACAGGAAGGAATCTACGCCTGCTTGTAACTCCCTCCGGTAGCGTCCACCGGCATGCGAATACCTCTGACGGCCTGAGGTTCCTTCTTGAGCGGATCCCACCGACGCAGCGGCGTCATATACTGCTCGTCACGAGTGCCATTTATGCACCTTACCAATTCTTTGTGGGCGCGCCGATTGTCTCGTCGGACGGAGCAGAGCACATTGAACTTGTGGGCACTCCAACCGGCACCGATGGTGATACGAATTTGTTGGCGCAACGGATTGCGCAGGAGATTCACGCCGCAGTGAGTACGGCCACAAAACTCTTACTCCCGTGGCTTCGGGGATTCTCAAACCAGTGAACTTCGCGCCACAGTCGCCGACTGTGGACGATCTCGCTAGCAAGGCGCAGCGCGGCCTGGTGCGGGTCGGGTTCAATGGCGGACGTGATAGTGGGAGGTGGGGCACGAACCGGCGACAATAAGGTCACGCTGACGGATAGCCAGGTGCCAAGGTCGACCGGCCAGTTCACGTGGTCGAAAACCAGGGGAACAACAGGCTGGTCCCAGGCTCCTTTCGAGTTCCGCCGTTTTGTGCGAACCCGGCACTGCCAGGCACGAGGCGACACCCGAACAGGCACGAATGGCCGCTGACCTGCAACAAACCGGCCCCAACCATCACCGCCGGCACCACGCGACACCCGGCGCAGGAGGGTGAGGTCGGCAATCCGGCGGACGGTGGACAGGTCCTGTTCGACTGGGTGTATGTCCTCGCGAGGGACATCCTCGCTGGTGGTATGGTCTCGCTGGCGGGCTCGGGTGACACCGATCAGTGCAGGGACGTCGAGGTAGATCACCTCGACTGGCAGCGGCGCGACGGTCAGGCGCAAGCTCGCGGCGGCCTGGACGTGGCGAAGGCCTTCGAGGACGAGCGGCATGCCGGACCGCCAACCGGTCTGATCGAGCATGGTCCGCGTGAACGCGTCCCGGCCGCCGTGGATCAGTTCAATGCCGATCTCCTGCAGCGTCTGGCGCGTGACTGGCAGTCCCCGGGCGGTGGACACGGCCCGCACGGCGTCCCGTAGGCGGTTCGTGGCCAGCCGAGCCGGTCAGCGAGCAGGGCCGCGACGGTGGTCTTCCCGGCTCCGATCGGCCCGGAGATCGCCACCACGGCCGGCCTGACGGTGCTCATCGCAGGGTGGCGTGGTCGCTGCGCAGCTTGGTCACCTTCTGCGGGGTGAGCTGGTAGCTGCGTACCCGCCCGGCTTGGAAGGCGCCGACGACGGGCCCGCCGGTCTTCTTGACCACGACGATGTGTCCTTCGTGCAGAACCCCCAACGCGCGTGGCGCGGGTACGGGGGTCGTAGACCTGCGCGCGGCGGAAGCCGCGCGCGCCGCGGAGGTGGAGTTGCAGCAGGAACCGGAAGCTGCCGTTGTCGACCAGCGTGGCGGCGTCGAGTGCGGTGCTGGTGCGGGCGGCGTGCCGGGAACTGCGGGTGTGCGATGGTTCCGGGGCGCGCAGCGGGCTGTCTGCCTGCGGGCGCAGCCACATGAAGTGGCCTCCGAGCGGCAACGCCGGTCCGATGACCTCGTCGTCGCCGTGTTTGGTCAGGAGGCACAGGGTCCCGCCGGCCAGGTCGCCGCGGAGGTTGGCCAGGATTCGTCCGCCCGGCGCGAGTTGCTCGATCCACGGCAGCGGGATGTCGGGGACGGCGGCGGTGGCGATGATCCGGTCGTAGGGGGCGTGCCGGGCAACCCCGGCCGCACCGTCACCCACCATCAGGGTCGGGTGGTGGCCGATGCTGGCGAGGTGGTCTTTGGCCGACGCGGTGAGGGCGGGGTCGATGTCGATGCTCACCACGTTGGCCGAGCCGAGCCGGTGGCACAGCAGCGCGGCGTTGTAGCCGGTGCCGGTGCCGATTTCCAGCACGCGATGCCCGTCGTGCACGTCCAGAGCTTCCAGCATTCGCGCCATCAGGCCGGGCATGGTGCTGGAGCTGGTGGAAACCGGCAGCGGGCGGTCACCGGCCATCGCCAGGGAAGGGTGGGTGAGGTACTTCGTGACGAGCGAGGTGTCGGAGTACACCAGATCCAGCCACGACTGCCGCTGCGCGGGGTCCTCGCCGCTCAGCACCGTTGGGCCCGATTCGCTGATCAGGATGACGGTCGGCACGAACACGTGTCTCGGGGTCTCGTCGAACGCTGCGCGCCACGGTGGGCTGCGCAGATCGCCGCTTCGGCTGAGTTGATCGACCAACGTGGCCAGCGGCGCCTGCCAGCAGACCTCGGAGACAGTCACCCGACGTTCCCATCGGTCAGGAGATCCGCTATGGCGAACGTGATCGGAAGGCCGGTGTGTTCTTCGATCCAGCCCCATTGACCATTCGGATTTAATTCCAGGAAGACCCATTCCCCTCGGGGGTGACGGTGAAGTCGAAGGCACCGAACGCCAAGTCGAGACGACGCAGAAGAGCGACGACAGCGCGACGCATGCTATCAGGAGTGTCAACGGGCTCATAACGCAACGAGCCGTAATCCGACCGCCAGTCGATGCGGGCCTCATCGGAGTCAGCGTGGATGGCTGCAGCGAAGAACTGGTCGCCGGCGACGGTCAATCGCACATCGTGTTTCTTTTGCACGTATTCTTGGAACAAGTGTGCGGTGAGCCCGATGTCGTCTCCGTCCAGCGCGGTGCCGTCCACCCGTGTGGCGTATATGAGCTATCCCGATCTGGTGGCAGACAACAACGGCAACTTGTCCTCCACATCGACAAGTGGATCCGAGGACGCAACGGCATGTATCAACATCATGTGCCCCTTCCCGCGATCGTAGGTCGCCACCAAACTGTAAGCATCTCCTGCTGCCGTGACAACGACTCAAAAGACGGGACGGGTCGGCGACCTATCCCGATGACCGGGGCGGGCTGCTGTTGCTGTAGTGGACCCCCGGCCTGCCCGGCGGGGTGCTCCGGACCGGCCGGGGCAGGCCGCGCGCCAGGAGTGCCCACCGGCGGCCGGCCAGGTTTCAGGGGCCTGTGCCGAACCAGTCGAAACCGTCGGCATCGGTCACCAGCGCACACGACGGGCACGCCGCCCCGCGGGGCACCGGGTCGACACCGGCCTCGGACGGCATCCCGTGCCCGCACCGCGCGATCCAGACACCCAGCGAGCCGTCCGCGGTCTCGGCCAGCACATGGGCGCGGAAGTCCACTGGCGACAGCACCCACCGCACCCCACTCACCG
>JBOHGT010000214.1:0-11169 GCA_050700385.1 Pseudonocardiaceae bacterium
CTTTTGGTGGTGCTGGCGCGGCCGAGCACCACCAAAAGTGTGCTTATCGCGCGGGCGGGCCGGCCTGGTCGGCGAGCACCCGCAGGCCCGAGGACAACCCGCCGGCGAGGTCTCCTTCCCGAAAGGAGGCGACCATGCTCATCACCGCGAGCTTGCAGCCACGATCGGCCAGCTGCCAGGAGGCCTGCGAGCCGGTGACGATCTCGACCACCCGCTGGCCAGGGGACACCGCGATGACCACGGCGTCCGGCGCATGCGACCCCACCGCGGCGTGCAGCTCCTCGGCCCGGGCACGGGTGTCCTCACCGAGGTCACCGAGGTAGACGCTGAAGTGCAGGCCGGTGATCCGGCTGGCCATGGTGAGCGCCTCATCCAGACCGGCGAGCTGGACGTTGGTGAACGGCAGGTTTCGCCTCGCCGGGGTGACCCGGCGGGCGATGGACACCCGTCCGGAGGCCACCTCCACCTCGCCGGGGGCCAGCTCCCGCCGCCCGTCGCGTGACGCCAGCTCGGCGTGGGAGTCACGCTCCTCACCAGCTGCCACGGGCACCTCCCCGCCTCGAGCCGGCGACCCGGTCGCCACCCGCACCGGTGCCGTGCGAGGCAGGCAGGCTGTCCGGGTTGGCCGTCCACCACACCGGCGGGTAGGTCCACTCCTGACCGGGCCGGTAGCGTGGCGCACGGGCGAACTTGGGCCACAGCGTCAGAATCGCGATTACACCGAGGATCGCCAGCGGGCTCAGCGCGAGAACGAGGACGGTCTCCACGGCGGACACGCGAGCCACGGTAGCCGACCGGTGCTGACCCAGCGCCGCCCGGTCGGCCGGCGGTCACCGGTCGGTGGGGTCAAGCCACCTGCTCGCCGAGGTAGGGCAGCCACAGCGGGTCGGCGTCCGGCACCGCCGCGAGCAGCCTCCAGTGCTGTCCGCGCGGCGGGCGCGGCACCACCCGAAGCCGCCACCCCAGCTCGGCGAGCAGCCGGTCGGCCTTGCGGTGGTTGCACCGCGAGCAGCAGGCGACGCAGTTCTCCCAGCAGTGCTCACCGCCGCGGCTGCGCGGCACCACATGGTCGATGGTCTCGGCACGCCCCCCGCAGTAGCCGCAGCGGTAGCGGTCCCGGTGCATCAGCGCAGCCCTGGTCATCGGTACCCGGGCCCGGTAGGGCACCCGGACGAAGGTGCGCAGCCGGATCACCGAGGGCACCACAACGCTGCTGGCCGCCGAGTGCAGCACCAGACCGGCGGCGTCGCCGTGCACGACGTCGGCCTTGCCGCAGACCACCAGCACGATCGCCCGGCGCAGCGTCAGGGCGGTGAGCGGCTCGAACGTGGCGTTGAGCAGCAGTACCCGGCGACGGCCCCAGGCGGGCGCGCCGGACGAGGTGGCCTTGTCCTCGACGATGGTGCGCTGCGCCAGACCGGGAGGGGCCAGACCGGGAGGGGTTCCGGAGGGCGACGTGATCCGCGGGGCCGTCCCCGCCGGGACGCCCTCCGGGCTCGGTTGTCGGTCCGGCACGCGCCACCACCTCCACCGTCAGCGGTCCCAGTCCACCACGGATCAGGTCGGTCGCGCACGTCTGATCGCTGACGTGTCGGCAAGCCGGCACCGACCCGGCGGCGAACGTTGGGCGAACCCGGCGCCGCCACCGGCGGTCTGGTTAGGGTCACGGCGTGACCGCCGTCCCCGTGATGACCGCCCCGCTCGCCGGCGCGCAGCCGCTACTCGCCCAGCCCGACTGCGCGGCCGACGAGGGCTCGCTGTGCGAGCGCATCTACCGGCTCACCGAGGTCGACTGGCTGGCCCGCCACGCCGACACCGTGCTCGGCACCGCGGTGCGGATCCTGCTCATCGTCCTGGTCGCCTTCCTGCTGCGGCTGCTGGTCCACCGCGCGATCAACCGGCTCGTCCGCGGCGCAGGCGAAGGGAAGGTGCCCGGTCTGTTGCGGCCGCTGCGGGAGCGCGCGCCGGAATCATTGGGCACCGCGAAGCCGCCGCTGCTGACGCAGCGGCGGACCCAGCGGGCGGCCACCATCGGCTCGGTGCTGCGCTCGTGCACCACCTTCCTCGTCTACGGGATCGCGTTCACCCTGGTGCTGGGTGAGCTGGACATCGCACTGGGGCCGATCATCGCATCAGCCGGGATCGTCGGCGTCGCGCTCGGGTTCGGTGCGCAGAACCTCGTCCGTGACTTCCTGTCCGGGATCTTCATGATGATCGAGGACCAGTACGGCGTCGGTGACACCGTCGATCTCGGAGAGGCCAGCGGCGAGGTCGAGGCGGTGGGCCTGCGGGTGACGACGCTGCGCGACATCAACGGCACCGTGTGGTACGTCCGCAACGGCGAGGTACTGCGGGTGGGCAACATGAGCCAGGGCTACGCCGTCGCCGTCGTCGACACCCCCATCGCGCACACCGCGGACATCCCGGAGGCCTCCGAGCTCGCCGCACGGGTCGCAGCCGAGCTGACCGCGGCGGGCACCGCGCTGGCGCCCGACGTCCTCGCCCCGCCGGAACTGCTCGGGGTGGAGTCGGTCACCACCGAGGCGATCACACTGCGGCTCACCGTGAAGACCCAGGCGGGCCGGCAGTGGGCGGTGCAGCGGGCGCTGCGCGCCGGGATCAAGGACGCCTTCGACGACGCTGGCATCCCGCACCCGACCCCGCTGGGTCACCCGCAGCCCCCGACCAGCAGCTGAACCGGCGGCAGGGGAGGATGGGGACGTGGCTGTCCCGAGCAACTTCTACGATGCCGTCGGCGGCGAGGAGACCTTCCGCCGCATCGTGGCGCGCTTCTACGAGCTCGTCGCGAAGGACGAGCTGCTCCGCCCGGTCTACCCCGACGAGGACCTCGGGCCCGCAGAGGAGCGGCTGCGGATGTTCCTCGTGCAGTACTGGGGCGGTCCGCACACCTACTCCGAGCAGCGCGGGCACCCACGGCTGCGAATGCGCCACGCCCCGTTCCGGATCGGCCCCGCCGAGCGCGACGCGTGGCTGCGCTGCATGCGGACCGCGGTGGACGAGGCGGAGCTGCCCGAGGCCTACCGGGCCGAGCTCTGGGACTACCTGGAGATGGCCGCCGACAGCATGATGAACTCGTGGACCTGAGGGGCGATGCGACGTGGTGGCGTTCCGCCGCCGTGTACCAGATCTACCTGCGCTCGTTCGCCGACTCCGACGGCGACGGCGTCGGTGACCTCGACGGGATCACCGGCCAGCTCGGGCACCTCGAGCTGCTCGGGGTCGACGCGCTGTGGATCACCCCGTTCTACCCCTCCCCGATGACCGACCACGGCTACGACGTGGCCGACCCGCGCGACGTCGACCCGCTCTTCGGCGACCTCGCGGCAGTCGACCGTCTGGTCGCGGCGGCGCACCGGCACAAGTTGCGGGTCGTGGTCGACCTGGTGCCCAACCACACCTCCGACGCCCACGAGTGGTTCACCGCCGCGCTGCGGGCCCGGCCGGGCAGCCCGGAGCGGGACCGCTACCTGTTCCGGGACGGCACCGGCCCGGACGGCGAACGGCCGCCGAACAACTGGACGAGCATCTTCGGCGGACCGGCCTGGCGCCGGATCGACGACGGGCAGTGGTACCTGCACCTGTTCGCCCCCGAGCAGCCGGACCTGAACTGGGAGAACCCCGAGGTCCGGGCCGATCTGGAGCGCACGCTGCGGTTCTGGGCCGACCGCGGGGTGGACGGGTTCCGCATCGACGTTGCGCACGGGATGGCCAAGCCGGCGGGGCTGCCGGACATGAGCCGGCCGATCGGCCCGAGGCCCGGGCTGCTCGACATCGACGTGGACGATCCGCGGTTCGACGCCGAGGGTGTGCACGAGATCCACCGGATGATCCGCAAGGTGCTCGACGGCTATCCCGGCCGGATGGCGGTGGGCGAGGTCTGGGTCACCGACGACGAGGCGTTCGCCCGCTACGTCCGCCCCGACGAGCTGCACCTGGGGTTCAACTTCCGGCTGGCGGAGGCCCGGTTTGTCGCCGCGGCCGTGCGCGGGGCGATCGAGCACTCGCTGACCGCGGTCGCGGGTACCGCGACCCCGCCGACCTGGACGCTGTCCAACCACGACGTGGTCCGCCCGGTCACCCGCTACGGCGGCGGCGAAGCCGGGATCCGGCGCGCGCGTGCGATGGCGCTCGTCGAGCTGGCACTGCCCGGATCGGTGTACCTCTACAACGGCGAGGAGCTCGGCCTGCCCAACGTCGAGCTGCCGGACTGGGCGCTGCAGGACCCGACCTGGGAACGCTCCGGACACACCGAGCGCGGCCGCGACGGCTGCCGCGTCCCCATGCCCTGGCGGGGCGGGGAGCCGCCGTACGGGTTCAGCAGCGCGGCGCAGACCTGGCTCCCGATGCCGCCAGACTGGGCGCCGCTGTCGGTCGAGGCGCAGCTGGCGGACCCGGAATCGACGCTCTCGCTGTACCGCCGGGCGATCGGGCTGCGCCGGGAGCACGCCGCGTTCGCCGGCACGGAACTCGAGTGGTCCCCGGCACCGGAGGGCTGCTTCGCGTTCCGCCGCAGCGGCGGGTTGGTCTGCGCGTTGAACACCTCGGACGCGCCGGTCCCGCTGCCGGCCGGTGACGTGCTGCTGACCAGTGCCCCGCTGCCCGCGAACGGGGACGCGCTGCCCCCCGACACGGCCGCTTGGCTGGCGTGACCAGGCTCTGAACAGTCCGCTGGACAGTCTCAGACCAGCAGCGGGAGCAGGGAATGGCGGCGGCGGGCCACGGCCCCGTAGCGGGCGTCGAGCCGCAGCCATGCGTCGGTGGCCGAGACGCGCACCGCGTCCTCGGTGCCGGGCTCTCCCACGAACCCCATGCCGGAGAGCGCGAACAGGCAGCGCAGCGGCACCGGCACCTCGAAGCCCCCGCCGCTGACGGTGATCACCTTCTGGTCGAGCAAGCTCGCCGGCGGGGTGCCCTGCGGCGCCGGGTTGTCCCGTGCGACCGCGGCGCCGCGGTCTGCCAGCCCGGCGAGCACCTGCGCGGGCACCTCGTCCACCGCGTGCCAGCCACGCTCGGGCGGCAGCTCCGAGCGCCACAGCAGGTCCTGCGGGTGCCCGGGATCCACCGCGGCACCCCCGACCACGGCCAGCGCCGCGAGCAGATCCGAGCCGGCGAGGGTGAGATCCGCGGGCACGACCTCGCCGGGCACCGACCGGGTGGCGAGCGTGTCGAACGGCGTCGCCACCCAGGCTTCCACGCTGCCCCCGCGGGCGCGCAGCCGGACGGCGGCCGCGCCGTCCAGCCGGACCGCGCGTGCCACGAAGGCGCCGAGGTCGTCGCGATCAGAGTGTTCGGGGATCCGCAGCTCAGGCATCGGTACCGCTCCGCTGCCCTTTGTGGTAGCCGGCCAGGAACTCGCGCTCCGCGTCGGTGAGTCTGCGCGGCCGTCCCCGCGCGGTGTCGTAGGGCGCCAGCTGGGTCCGGGCAGTGGCGAACAGCAGCTCCGTACGCGCCTCCTCGATCAGGGTGACGGTGCAGGCGTTGTTGACGTGGCCGAAGGAGTCCATGTCGGACCAGCGCACCGCGATCTCGGTGGCGTACGCGGGCAACATGCCCTCCCTCCGCTCGGCTCGTGAGTGCTCAACGGTGCCAGGGCACCGTTGAGCGCTCACAAGCGCGTCAGCGCACCACACCACGGATGCGGCGGGTGGCCACCGACAGCGTGGGGAGGTCCGGCCGGCCGGCGGCGGCGATCTCGGCCAGCGTCGCCCTGGCCCGCGCCAGCCGGGAGGCGTTCTCCTGCTCCCAGCGCTCGATGGTCGCCGCGATGCCGTCGCCA
The DNA here is from genome assembly GCA_050700385.1 of Pseudonocardiaceae bacterium. Classification (GTDB taxonomy): domain Bacteria; phylum Actinomycetota; class Actinomycetes; order Mycobacteriales; family Pseudonocardiaceae; genus WHSY01. Next base: position 5,798 of record JBOHGT010000214.1, read on the forward strand.
GGCTCGCTGCCGCGCAGCACGTCCAGCGTGATCTCGCGCAGCGAGGAGTACAGGTCGTCGCGCAGCGCGAGCCGGGCCAGCGCGTGCCACCGGTCGCCGCGCTCGAGGCGGCTGACCGCGCTGAGCATGCGGTCGATGTCCAGATGCGCTGACAGCGCGTAGTAGAGCTGGGCGACGTGCGCGGCTTCCCACTCGTCGAGCGCGGTGGTACCCGACGCGTCGCGCTCCCCCAGCTCGGCGACCTCGGCGACGTCGAGCAGGCCGAAGGTGTTCAGCGCCGCACCGACCCGCCGGGCGAGGTCGACGGGCACGCCCTGCCCTACCAGTCGCCGGCAGGCGGTGACGACCTCGTGGGCCTCCCGACCGCGTAGCCAGTCGGGAACCCGCGGCGCCAGTAGGCGCACGACAGGCCGGAACCGGCTGATCTCGGCGCCTACCGCCAGCGGCTGTGGTCGGCTGATGAGCAGCCAGCGGCTGGCCCGGTCGAGCAGCCTGCGCAGCTCGAGCCGCATGTCGTCGGCCACCGAGACCCTGATCGTGCTGCCGAGCCGGTCGATCGCCCGCCACGCCGTGGGCAGCTCGAACACCGCGGTGGCCACCGCGAACGCCCGCACCGCGTCGGTGGCGCTGGCCGACATCTCCTCGGCCAGCCGGAAGGCATACGACATGCCGCCACCGTCGACGACCTCGTTGACCAGCAGCGTCGTGGTGATCTCGCGGCGCAGCGGGTGGCTGCGCACGGCGTCGGCGAACCGGTCGGCCAGCACGGCAGGGAAGTACTCCGGCAGCCGCGCCCGGAACACCTCGGCGTCGGGCAGGTCACTGGCCAGCACCTCGTCTTTGAGCGCGAGTTTGACGTGCGCGGCAAGCGTCGACAGCTCCGGTGAGGTGAGCTGTGACCCGGCCGCCTCCAGGGTGGCGAACTGCGCGGCGCTGGGCAGCGTCTCCAGCTCGCGGTCCAGCCCCCGCCGGGCCTCGAGGTGCTCGACAAGCCGCCCGTGCACCGAGAGCATCGGGACCGCGTGGGCCCGGCTGACCCCGAGCAAGGTGTTCTGGGCGATGTTGTCGGCGAGTACCAGCGCCGCGACCTCGTCGGTCATCTGCTCCAGCAGCGGGTTGCGCTCCGCGGCGGTCAGCGTTGCGCCCGCCACCAGCCGGTCGAGCAGGATCTTGATGTTGACCTCGTGGTCGGAGCAGTCCACGCCCGCCGAGTTGTCGATCGCGTCGGTGTTGACCTTGCCGCCGGCCCGGGCGAACTCGATGCGGCCGCGCTGGGTCAGCCCGAGGTTGCCGCCCTCCCCGATGATCTTCACCCGCAGCTGCGCGCCGTCGACGCGGACCGCGTCGTTGGCCTTGTCGCCCACATCGGCGTGGCTCTCGCCCGCCGCCTTGACGTAGGTGCCGATGCCGCCGTTCCAGAGCAGGTCAGCGGGCGCCAGCAGGATCGCCCTGACCAGCTCGGGTGGCGTGAGCTCGGTGACGCCATCGGCCAGACCCAGCGCGGCCCGCACCGGGTCGGACACCGGGATCCGCTTGGTGGTGCGCGACCACACTCCCCCACCGGGGCTGATCAGCGAGCTGTCGTAGTCCTCCCAGGTCGACCGGGGCAGCTCGAAGAGCCGTCGCCGCTCGACGAACGAGCGCGCCGCGTCCGGATCGGGGTCGAGGAACACGTGCCGGTGGTCGAACGCGGCGAGCAGCCGGATGTGCTGGGAGAGCAGCATGCCGTTGCCGAACACGTCACCGGACATGTCCCCGATGCCGACAACGGTGAACTCCTCGCGCTTGGTGTCCACGCCGAGCTCGAGGAAGTGCCGCTTGACGCTCTCCCACGCGCCCCGGACGGTGATGCCCATCGCCTTGTGGTCGTAGCCCGCGGAGCCGCCGGATGCGAACGCGTCGCCGAGCCAGAACCCATAGGAGGCGGCGACCTCGTTGGCGATGTCGGAGAAGCTCGCGGTGCCCTTGTCTGCGGCCACGACCAGGTAGCTGTCGTCCCCGTCGTGGCGCACGACCTGGGCGGGTGGGCGGGTCGTGCCGTCCAGCAGGTTGTCGGTGAGGTCGAGCAGGCCGGAGATGAACATCCGGTAGCAGGCGATGCCCTCCGCCTGGTCGGCCTCCCGGTCCAGCACGGGGTCACCGGTGGGAGCCGGCGGCCGCTTGACCACGAACCCGCCCTTGGCGCCGACCGGGACGATCACGGCGTTCTTCACCGCCTGTGCCTTGACCAGCCCGAGAATCTCGGTGCGGAAGTCCTCCCGCCGGTCGGACCACCGCAGCCCACCGCGAGCCACCGGGCCGAACCGCAGGTGCACTCCCTCCACCCGCGGCGAGTACACGAAGATCTCGAAGGCGGGTCGCGGCTCGGGCAGCTCCGGCACCGCGCGGGGTTCCAGCTTGAACGCCAGGTACGGGCGGAGACCCTCGTCGTCGCGGACGAAGTAGTTGGTCCGCAGCGTGGCGAGCACCAGCCGCAGCAGGCTACGCAGGATGCGGTCGGCGTCCAGCCCGGTGACCTCGTCGATCATCCCGGTCACCTCGTCGACGACCTGGTCGTGCTGCGCATCGCGGGTGGCCTGCCTGCTCGGGTCGAACCGGAGCTCGAAGAGCCGGACCAGCGCGGTGGTGACCCCGGTGTGCGCGAGCAGCACGTCCTCGACGTAGTCCTGGCTGTAGGGGCTGCCGGCCTGCCGCAGGTAGCGCACGTAGGCGCGCAGCACCGCAGCCTGGCGCCAGTCCAGCCCGGCCCGCAGCACCAGCGCGTTGAACCGGTCGACCTCGGCGGCGCCGCGCCAGGCGGCGACGAAGGCGTCCTGGAAGCGGACCTGCACCGCCACGGCGTCCTGGTCGCCCACCGCCTCCAGCAGCCCGGGCTCTAGGCGCAGGCCGAAGTCGTAGATCCAGCAGCGCACCCCGTCGCCGCGCACTACCTCGTAGGGGCGCTCATCGACGACCTCGACGTCCATCTGCTGCAGCACCGGCAGCACGTACGACAGCGTCACCCGCTGGCCGGCGAGGTAGAGCTTGAAGCGCCGCTCGCCGGGTTCGGCACCCTCGGGGGTGTAGAAGCTGAGGTCGAGCCCGTCCTGCGCCGCCAGCGCCTCCAACCGGCAGGCGTCGGCCAGCGCGGCGTCGGCCCCGAAGTCCTCCTTGTATGCCTCCGGGAACGCCGCGATGTAGCGGCCGACGAGGTCGGCCGTGGCCGCGGGGTCGTCCCTGGCTCGCTCGAGCAGCAGGTCGTCCCAGGTGCGGGAGGCGGCGACCAGCAGCTCGGTGATCGCGGCGGTGTCCGGGTCCTCGACCGCCTCACCGGGGTCGGTGTGCACCGTGAAGTGCACCCGGGCGAACTGTGACTCCCCCACCCGTGCGCTGTACTCCAGGGAGGTGCCGTGCAGCTCGCGCAGCAGCACCGCCTGCATCGCCAGCCGGGAGGTGGTCGTGTAACGGTCCCGCGGTAGGTAGACCAGGCACGAGAAGAACCGGCCGTACGGGTCGCGGCGGCAGAACATCCGAAGCGTGCGCCGCTCGGCCAGCGCGAGCACCCCGGTGACGGTGGTGTAGAGCGAATCGGGGTCGGTGGAGAACAGCTCCGCCCGCGGGTAGGTCTGGATCACCTCGAGCATCCGCTGCCCCGAGTAGGACTCCAGCGGGAAGCCGGCGCGCCGGATCACGGCGAGCACCCGGCGCTCGATGACGGGGATGTCCAGTACGTCCTCGTGCAGCGCCGTGGTGGTGAGCACGCCGAGGAAGCGGTGCTCGCCGGTGACAGCGCCGCCCGCGTCGAAGGTCTTGACGCCGACGTAGTAGGGGTAGACCGGGCGGTACACCGTGGAGGGCGCGCTGGCCTGGGTGAGCACGAGCAGTTCCGGTGACAGTGCGTGGGTGGCGTCCGGCCCGGGGGTGAAGCTGCGCGCCGCCAGGCTGTCCCGGCGCAGCACCCCGAGCCCGGACGCGAGCACCGCCCGCAGCGCCGGGGTTGCGGCCCCCTCCCCGTCACCGACGAGCTCGTAATGCCGGTAGCCGAGGAAGGTGAAGTGACCTTCGGCGAGCCAGCGCAGGAACGCCGCGCCGTCGCGGACCTCGGTGTCGGGCAGCGGCAGCGAGCCCTCGTCGAGCTCGGCGGCCAGCGCGATCGCCGTCCCGACCATCTTGTCGCTGTCCTCGACGACCTCCCGCACATCGGTGAGCACGGTGAGCAGCCGCTGCTCGACCTCCCTGGCCCGCTCGACGTCGGCGATGCGGTCGATCTCCACGTGCATCCAGGACTCGACGAGCGCACCGGCGGGTGCCTGCCCCGGGTCGGTGCGGGCGAGTACCTCGCGCAGGGCGCCGGTGAGGTCACGGCGCACCACGAGGATCGGGTGCACCATGCGGTGTACCGGGGCGTCGATGCGGGCCAGCTCCGACACCACCGAGTCGACCAGGTACGGCATGTCGTCGGTGACGATCTGCACCACGGTCGACGCGGTCGCCCAGCCGTCCTCGGCCCGATCGGGGTTCACGAGCCGGACGGCGGGCCGTCCCGGCACCCGCTCGCCGGCCAACTGGTAGTGCGATCCGGCCTCCGCCGCCAGGTCGGCGGGGCGGCTGCCGGTGATCTCCTCGGCCGGCACGTGCCGGTAGTAGCAACCGATCACCCCGGCCAGCTCCGGAGCGACCCGCTCGGCCTCGGCGAGCAGTTCGTCCCTGACCCGCTCAGGATCGCGTGACCGCCCGGGTCCTGTGACGCCTGCCGCCGCCCCGGCGGTGTGGGAGGTGCGGGAACTCGCGGGCATCCCTATCCGCCGGCGGCCGAGCGCGGCCCATCGGTCGCCCCTCGCGAGCGCCGTCCCTCCTCGAAGGCTGCCAGCGCCTCGGCGAGCAGGTCACCCAGCCCCACGTCCTGCGGCGACCTGCCCGCAGCGGTTGCCCCGGTCCCCCGCTCCAGACTCCGTAGCGGTGGCGCGGGCGGCGGGGTGTCACCGAGAACCTGCTCCGAGCCCAGCGGTGGCTCGGACGTCGGCCAGCCGGCCGCCAGCGCGTCGCCGCGGCGGCGCCGCTCGGGAAGTGTCCAGCCCGCCGATGGCGTGAGGTCCTCGGGCGCTGTGGAGTCCTCGGGCGCTGTGGAGTCCTCAGGCGGTGTGGAGTCCTCGGGCGCTGTGACGTCCTCGTCGCGAGCACGTTCCGCTGCGCGGGCACGCTGCTGCGCTCGCTCGTCAGCACGCCGACGGCCGGACCGGCCGCCGTCGGCCGGCGCCGCCGCGGAGAGTAGCTCGGCGACCGGACGTTGCCCTGCACCGTCCCGCGCGTGACGAGACCGGAGGGGTCCGGCAGGTTGCTCAGGTGCCGGATCCCCTGCCGTGAAGGGCACTTTCACTGCGTCGGACGCAGTG
>JBOHGT010000215.1:0-22394 GCA_050700385.1 Pseudonocardiaceae bacterium
GTCGCGCAGCGCCTCGGGACGCATCACGATGCCCTTGCCGTCGAAGGTCAGCACCAACAGGTCGGCGTCCGGGCAGGCGGGGCGTTCGGGCTGGGCGTAGAAGCTGGCCACGTCGGCGGCCGCGGCCCCGGCGAGCGCCTCGACCTGGCGCTTGCCGACCCCGACCCCGGTCGCGCGCTCGAGGGCGGCGCCGGCCTGCTCGAACGACCCGCGCGTCGCCTCGACGGCGGCCAGCCGCCGCAGCCCGTGGGAATGCTTGCCCGTGGGCAGGTTCAGCGCAGCGTCCGCCGGGTAGAGGTTGGCCGCGCCGGGCGCGCGGTAGGCGATCCGGGTCACGGTGACCGTTCCGAACACGGTGGCCAGGTCGCGTTGGTGGCCCCTTTTCCGCCCGGGTGCGCGCCACGCCGTCGGCGCCGGCCACGCCCTCAGGGCGCCGCTGCTCGCGACAGGCCCGCAGGTCCAGGTGGTCGGAGAACAGGCTACGCATCAGCTCGCGGGAGCGCTCGGTGAGCTGGTCCTCGAGCTGGGCATGGGTCAGCTCGCCGCAACCAGGATCGGCAAGCCCGGCCACCACCTGCTCGAACAGCTGCCGGGACCGGTCGAACGCCCCCGCCACACCCTCCACCTGCTGCGCCTGCCCCGACTCGGCCTGCTGCCCGTACCCTGACACCGGGCTCCTTCCCACTTGCCACGTTCCGGACTTAAGACACCCCGAACGTAGGGGAAGGTGCCCATCAAGCCATCAAGCGACACGCCAAAAACCGCAGGTCACGTAGGCCTTCGCGCTCACTCCAGAAGAGCCGCACCCGTCGCCGATCGCTGACTCCAGCCGCTGGGGCACGATCAGTCCTTCACGCACTGGGCGACCAACCCTGCGGACCCCGCGGTCCAGGCGGCTTCGTGCGGCGGCGTCACCGAGCTGGTGGCGGGCGCGCTGGAATGAGGCGAGCCAGGGTGCGGCGTGCGCGACAGGCCCACCGGAGGTAGCTTCGACCGCCCTTCCCGTGCAGCCCGAACCGGGGCGCGGCCTGGTGTCACGCCCTGAACGAACCTGCTCGGAGACCGGCCGCTTGTTACCCGGCGTGGCATGCGCGCACCGGCTCACGCCCGGCTTGTAAAGTACGGACCTTCTCGCACGCCATGCGCTTTCTACGGAGCTGACTGTGTCGCGTCTCATCGTTACATCCGAGCAGGAAGTCCCGGAGAGTTGCGCTCTCAGGCTGGCGCGGGGGCGACCCATGGCGATCAGTGACGCGGACATCTCGAGCGCGCTTTCCGCCTACCTCGAGCGCTACCCGGACGAGGCCGCGCAGCTGTCCGAGCCGATGCAACTGCTGCGTCAAGGAGAGAATTTCGCCTCGCGGCGGACCTTCCCGATGCACGTGACTGTCGGCGCGCTGCTGGTCCGCAATGACGCCGAGATCCTGCTTGTCGAGCACCGCGCATACGGGATCACGTTGCAACCTGGAGGCCACCTCGAGCCGACCGACACCACGCTGATCGACGCGGCGGTGCGCGAGTTGGCGGAGGAGACCGGTCTTGACCCCGGCAAGGTCTTCCCAGCGTCGCAGACCCCCATCTACATCGAGTACGGCAGGGTTCCGGCACGACCGTTGAAGGACGAGCCGGAGCACTACCACCTCGACATCGGGTACTCCTTCACGACGGCGCAGGCGGACGTGGGGGACATTCAGGAGTCTGAGGTGACGGGTGCCGCCTGGTACCCGCTCGCCGTGGCCGAGCGCCTTGTCGGGCCCCGCATCGCGCGAGCGGTCAGCGCTCCGGCCCGTATCGGTTGACTGGACCTCTTTGACCGCTCCCGGTCGGCAGCGGCGCCGGATCACGGTGCGGACCGGTCGAGGCTCCGCGGTCGTTGGTCGCGTCCTTGTCGAGCCGAACGCAGGAGCCTTGACGGCCGCAGCCCTCAGCCGATGTCGGCCGAAGTGGTAGGTGTCGACTCACTCGAAGGACGGTTTCCGGTCCCGGCTCCGCTTGAGCTCGAAGAAGCCGTCCGTGTCGGCGACCATGACCAGGCCGTCCCAGAGTCGTCCGGCAGCTTCACCTCGGGGGGCCGGCGTGACCACGGGGCCGAACAGGGCCGTGCCGCCGATGCGGAGGACGGGCGTCCCGACATCGAGGCCGACCTCGTTGAAAGCCTCGTCGTGCGAGTCCGTGATGAGCTGATCGAACTCCGTACTGGTGGCGGCCGCGGCGAGCGTATCGGGCAGGCCCACCACCGCGAGAGCCTCGGTGATTACGGTGGGATCGTCGCGACGTCTGTGGTTGTGCAGCCGGGTGCCGATGGCGGTGTACAGCAGCCCGAGGACGCCGCTGCCACCGTGCTCAGCGGCCGCTGCGCAGACCCGCACCGGACCCCACGCCTTCGTCATCAGCTCCCGGTACTCCTCGCTGAGGCCCTTGCCCTCGCGCTGGACGAGGTTCAGGTAAGCCAGCGACATGATCCGCCAATCGGCGCGCACCGGTCGAACCTGCTCGACCTCCAGGAGCCAGCGCGAGGTGATCCACGCCCAGGGGCACAGCGGATCGAACCAGAACGTGACCTCGTCGCGGCCCGACTGTTCCTTGATCATCAGAATGAGCACCGTCCTCTCTCAGATCGGGTTCGCATATGCCCTTTCCCGTCGGAAGCCTTAGACGTCGAACAATCCACTTTGGACGGGGATGTTGCACTTGGCCGTGCGCCCCGCAGTTTTCACCAGAGCCGCAAGATCGCTGAGCTGAGAATTCTCGTCCGCAGCGCTGACGAGCCGGAAGAACATCTGCGCGGTGACATCGACATCGGCGGAGGCCCTATGGCGATCCGCCGGCTGCGGGACGGAGAAATGCGCCAGCAGCGTGTCGAGCTTGTAGTTCGGCAGACCTGGAATGAGGTGTTTGGCAAACGGGATCGTGTCGAGAAAATCAACACGAGCCAGTTCCGGGCAGTGCTCACGCTGATTGTGGATGACGTTGGCCTCGGTGGCGGCGTGCTGAGCCACCAGCAGGTACCGGGTGCCCGCGGTGAATCGCCTATCCAGTGCGCCCAGCGCATCGGCCGGACTGGGTGCCTGCCTCACCTGCTCGGAAGTCAGGCCGGTCTGGGCCGTATCGGCTGACGTCACCGGCGCGAACGCGGGCGGCCGGATGAGGGATGCGTACCTGCCGACCGTCGCCCACGCGCCTGCCTCGTAGCGGAGCGCGAGAGCAGCGACCTCGATGGGCTGGGCCGGATAGCCCGTGGGGGTCGTCGTCTCGAAGTCGATGACCACGAACGTCGTCGCCAGGAAGGCGGGGTCTTCGGTCAAACCGCCCATGTATCCACCGTTCTCGTTAGGTTCCGTGGCGGCCCGCGACCCGCGCCCGGCCACATCGGGGGAAGAGCATGCCCGAGCGCCTGCTTCCGTGCCGCTCCGTCACTGACTGATGAGGCGAGCAACGGCCTGCGTGGCGGTCTGCAGGTCCGGCCCGCCCCAGAGGCGCTCGCCTGTCCAGGTCTCGCTCAGGGACCGGTACAGGTCCGACATCACCGGCAGGAACTCGGGCGGGAGTGGTGCTGGCTGCGGCCATCGGCTCCTGGGCACGCCCTCGGCGATCAGCCTGCTGACCGGCACCTCGAGCCCGTTGTCGACGTACCAGTTCCGGAGGACCTGCTTGCCGCAGTGCACGCCGTTGAACATCAGGCGGCTTTCGTCCGGTGTACCGGGGCTGTCGGCAAGCACGATGTTCGCATCGCTCGACACCAAGAACTCGACCTTCCCATCGGAGTGGCTCAGCCCGAGCTCGCGTGCGTACCCGGTCAGCACCTCGTTGACGACGACGGTGTTCTCGCGCATCGCCTGGAACTGCTCGTCGCTCAGCCCGGCGAGGCGCTGGGCTTCGGGCCCGCCGATGAACCGGTTGACGTCTTCCCGCGTCGTCGCGTACTCGATGAGCGGATGCCGCAGTGGTTCGCCGACCGCAGGAATGCCGCGGAGCCCGACTTCGGCCGGTGTCAGCGCACCGGCTGCGAGCCGACGGTGAACGGAGCTTCCTTGGGGGAGCTCGTTTCGGAAGAGGACCTGCACGGGAATGAGGTAGTTTTCAGCGTTCGGGGTGGGCGGCCCGGCGTCCGGGTCCGGGACACGCGCGAGGTCGAACTCGATCCGATTCGGGGCGATGAACCGGCGGAAGTGAGTTTTTACGCCCGCCGCCTCCAACATCGTGAAGTTGAAGGCGGCCATGCGGCAGATCGCCTCGCCTTTTCCGGGGATCAGGTCCGGCATCCGGCCGTAGTGGAAGACCGTGTAGTTGTCCGTGTATTCGAAGATGCCGACACCCTCCCTCGTCGCCGTGGGCGGTTCGATGATTTCCAGGTTCTTGGTCGAGTGCAGGACGGGCATCATGCTCCCTGGTGCGACGGCCTCGCGCCGTCATCTGGCGGAATCTGCTGATCGTGGCGGTGCTGCGGCGTCCCGGCGTTTGTAGCGACGCGTGCCGCTCCCTCGGCGCCTTCGTCGGTGGGGGCCAGGTGGCCGTCGATCACCGTGATCACCTGCATTCCGGCCGCGCGGGCGGAGGTGAGGCCGTCGGGAGCGTCGTCGACGGCGAGGCAGCGGTCCGGTGGAACGTGGAGGCGGCGGGCAGCCTCGATGAACAGGTCGGGAGCTGGCTTGCCGTGCGTGACGTCCTCTCGTGCGACGACGGCCGCGAACTCGTCCAGCAGGCCCAGAGCTTCGATCCCGGGATGGACGAGAAGTCGGCTGGCGCCCGACGCCACGGCGCAGGGCAGTCCGGCACGGCGAGCGGCGCGCAGGAGCGAGACGACGCACGCGATGGGGGTGATGGTGTGCACGGTGGCCAGCAGGTGGGTACGGCTCTGTCGGATGATCTCGTCGTGGGGCAGCTGCCGCCCGCCCGGTAGCACGGTCAGCAGGTCGTGGATGGACCGGCCGACGTGGTGGCGATACCAGTGGTGGTCCAGGTCGAGGCCGTGTGGCTTCAGCGCCGCTCGCAGCGCCTGCTCGTGGCTGGCAGTCGTGTCGGCGAGGGTGCCGTCGAAGTCGAGGATCAGGGCCTCGACGCCGTCGGGAATCGGGGGCTCGCAGCTCCTCGCTGGAGCTGGGTCCGGGCCGGTCGAAGGGCGGTCGGTCTGGTTCATGCCGGCGCCGAGTCCGCGCGTTGGCTGCAGCACAGGCACCGGGCACCGGGGCCCTGCCACGGCTCGCGCAAGCAGCCCAGGCTGGTCCCGGCGCCGTGGATCCATGTCCGGATCTGCTCGGCCGCTTCGTGCTCGCCGACGTCGCGCCGGTCCACGACTCGGTAGCGGACCGGGTCGGTGGCGGCGACCCGCTCGTAGAGCGCGGCCGCGTCACGCATGAACGTGGCCTGCTCGGTCGTGATGGCGCACTGGTCGCGCCGCTGCGCGCGCGCCACGGCCTGTGCGGCGTCGTCGGTGACGAGGATCGTGAGGTCGGGCAGGGGCCGGTAGGAGGCCGCGAGGTCGAGCAGGGCGGTCGCCGTCTGAAGGGCGGCGTCCGGGTCGTCGGGGTGCAGCAGCAGCGCCTGGCACACCGCCGTGGAATCGACGCTGCGGCCCTCGACGACGGCACGTCCGCTGGCCAGCTCGGGTACGACGGTGTCCAGGTCATGGCGCTTGATGGCCAGCAGGATCAGAGCCTCGGCCATAGGGGCGCCTCCGCGCAGGAACGGATCCCCGCCGCTGGCCTCGCGCAGCGAGCGAAGCAGAGCCTTGCCCAGTCCCGGATGCCCGTTCGCCCGCTGGGAGAACCCGTCGAGCATCAGCGGCTTGTCGTCGAGGGTTGCGATGGCGCGTTTGGTCAGATACGTCTTGCCGACTCCGTTGATGCCCTCGGCGGCGATCAGCGGGCCGCGGGTGCAGGACTGGTGTACCGGTGTGATCGTCATGCGGCAGAATCCGTTCGGGGACAAGGACAATGCGTTGCAAGGAGGGTTGTTCCGGACGGACGTGTCGGTGCTGTTTCCGGGGCGCCGGTCACATGGCCCATGCGGTGGCCTCTCGGGCGATGACGGCGGCGTAGCGGTCGAGCGTGGTCTCGGTGTCGCGTTCGGAGAGAACGACGGCGAGCGTCTGGTCGAGGATCTGCGCGGCGCCGCGGCAAGGCCGGTCAGTACTGGTGAACATGGGCCGGGTGTCGCAGGGCACGAGCCGGAAACTGCCGGTGGAACTCGGCACTCCCTGCCGCGCGAGGTGTTCGGCGAACGCCCGGGGATTCGGCAGATCGATGTGCAGCAGCGGGGCGAAGCCGTTCCACTCCTCGCCCGCGGCTGGGGCGAGGGCGGCCAGGCCGGGTGTCTGCTCCAGGGCGTGCAGCAGGTGGCGGGTCTGTTCCTGGCGCAGTTGCACCAGGTGTGAGAACCGGCGGAGGTTGGCCAGGGCGATCGCAGCCAACGGAGCGGCGAGGCGGGAGTTGGTTGCCAGGCGGCTCAACGAGGCTTCGCCCGCAGGCGCCGGCAACCAGTGGCTGCGGAACGCCCTCGCGTACTCCGCCACCTCGCGGTGAGCGGTGAGCAGGAAGCCGCCCTCGCCGCTCCACAGGATCTTGCCGTCCTTCATGCTGAAGCAGCCGACCGTGCCCACCGTGCCTGCCCGCTGCCCGCCGCGCGCCGTGCCCGCGGCCTGCGCGGCGTCCTCGACGACGGCGAGCCCGTGCTCGGAGGCGAACGACGCCAGAGCTGCTGGGTCTCCCATCCGGCCCCACAGGTGCACCGGGATGATCGCCCGGGTCCGCGAGGTGACCTTCCGGGCTGCGTCGTCGTAGTCGAGGTCCAGGGTGGCCGGGTCGCTGTCGACGAACACCGGCGTTGCCCCGAGAGCGCCCAGCGGCGCCACCGTCATGACGACGGTCAGGGCCGGTACGAGGACTTCGTCGCCTGGGCCTATGCCGCAGGCGGCCAGTGCTGCGTGCAGGGCCGCGGTGCCGGAGGCGACCGCGACGACGTGCGGGACGCCGAACGCCTCGGCCAGTTCGCGCTCCAGTTCCGCGGCGGCCGGTCCGCCGCTCGGGTCGGGCATCTGCCTGAGTACCGCGCCGAGCTGATCTTCGAGCGGCTGCGTGCCGCCGGGGGGTTGAGGAATCGTCATCGGGAAGCTCCCTCGTTCGGCAGCTGCGGCATGCCCGGTACGAGGGGCCACATGTTCACGCAGTCTCGGCTGAACAGCGAGCAGTCCGTGCACGCCGGTCTCGTGGCGAACAGCGTGCGCGCGTCGGCGTCTCGGATGGTGCGTCGCCGCTCGGGCGCGGTGGCGGCGATCCGGCGATCGGAGGGGCAGTCCCAGACCGAGCCGTCGGGCTGGATGAAGAATAGGCGAGCGCCGCCGAAGCAGTCGGGGACGTGTCCGCTGTCGTGGGTGGAGATCGCGGCGATGAAGCGTCGCGCGTACGAGGGGTCGGGCAGAGTCAGCCCTTGGGGGTCGCTGTAGAGGCGGTCGAGCTGCTCGCTGACGTCGGCGACGTCGCCGGGGGTGTGGGACATCTGGTGGAAGAGCGTGTGCTCGGGCGCGAGGGAAATCGGCTGCGGCACGTAGTAGTCCACACCGAGGTCGGCAGCCAGCCGTGCCACCTCGGTGATTTCCTGCGGACGTGATCGCGTGACCACGGTGTAGATCCCGACCCTGGGCGCGGCCCTTCCGGCGCGGGCGCCGAGCAGGGTCGTGATGCCTTCCAGGACGTCGTGGTAGCCGAATCGGCCTGACCGTGAGGGACGCATCCGGTCGTTGGTGTCCGCGTCCGCGCTGTCGAGGGACACCGACACGCCGTCGACACCGAGGTCGACGAGGCGCTCGGCCACGTGCGGGCGGGTGAGCGGGACACCGTTCGTCGCGATGACGACCTCGCAGCCCGCGTCCTTGATCAAGGAGATCAGCCCGAGCGTGCCGGGCCAGTCCAGCGGCTCGCCACCCGCGATGACCACCCGCTCGACGTCCGAGCCGGCCAGCGTGCGCGCGAAGGCTGTCACAGCCTCGGCCGACAGGTCGGTGCGGGACAGGTGTGACAAGACTCCGGCCTGTCCCGGCGGGTTGTCCTTGTGTTCTTCGATGGTGCCGAAGTAGCAGTGCGGGCACGCGAACGCGCAGGGGGAGCGCAGGCAGGTTCGCAGAAATCGGCTTGCGGGTGACGGCCCGCAGGCACGCGAACGCGCAGGGGGAGCGCAGGCCCCACAGCAAAGTCACGTCACGAGGCATGGGCGGCCTGCCGATCCAGCAGCGTGGTCACGATGTCCTCGACGGCTGCGGCACTGTCCTGCGGCGACAGGTCGCTCACGTCAACGAGGGTGCACCGCCCGGGATCGTCGGCCGCCGCTGTGCGGTACAACGCGTCGATCTGTTCGATCACCCGTACGTCCGCCGGTGACAGCGGACGCCCCATCCGGTCGGCGAAGCGCGCCAGACATACCGCGGTGTCGCCCGTGAGCAGGATGGTCGTGTCCGGAAACGTTCTCCAGCGCCGGATACTCGAGAGCACGTGCCGCACCACTGCGTCCGGCGATGTCTCAGGGTGCTGGGAGCACAGGATCGCGGCCTGATAGACGGCGACGGAGTCCACGCCGCGGTCCTCGATGATCACCTCGACTCCGGCCATGTCTCGCTCAGCCAGGCGCTCGGCTTTGTGGACCTGCAATGCGAGCAGGGCGAGGGTCTCCACGACCGGGTGGCCGGTGCGCAGGAAAGGGTCGTCCTCGGCGCTCAATGCGGCGATCACCAGCCCGGGAAGCGTGTCGCCGGGCTGGTCGGTGAGCTCATCCAAAAGCAGACCTCGTGCACCGAGCATGGCGGCGGCCGAGCGAGCCGCGCTCGTCTTCCCAACGCCGTTGATGCCTTCGATGCTCACCCACAGCGGCGGGGCACCGGGTACCAGCCTGTCGGTCGACGTCTTCATGATGGCCTCCTGCAAACGTAGAGCAGTTCCGTTGCGACCTCGGGAACGGCGACGGCGGAGACCGCGTCCAGCAGCGCTTTGGGGACGCGTTCGACCAGGTCGCGGTACCAGGCGGCCGCGGTGTCCCCGTAGCGGTCGGTGAGCGAGGCCGCCAGGACGTCCGGTGCTGGCGGCAGCAGGCCCAGCACGTTCTCGACGACCAGGTCCGTCTCGCCGATGACCTGCTCAACCTCGTCGCGCGACCACTCGTAAACGTGGACGCGGTACTGCAGCGGGCGTGGCGGGGGCCCGACGGCCGCCGGGGTGGACAGGTAGAGCACTCCGCCCGGCGCCAGCGCGGCGGCGGTGTTGTGCAGACTCTGCACGCCGAGCTCGAACGGCAGATGCTCCAGCGCCGAGGTGTAGAGGGCGATGTCGAACGAAGGCAGCGCCGGCCACGGCCGGGCCACGTCGCACTCCACCAGATCCACCGGGAACGGGTCGCCATACGTCGCGCGCAGGGCCTCGATCCGCTCGCGGGCCTCATCGAGATTGTCAGCGCTGACGTCCAGCCCGACGTATCCCCCGATCTTCGGGGCGTAGCGGTAGAGCAGCGGCAGCGCCAGCCCGCGGCCGCAGCACACATCCAGCACCCGCGAGTCCGGCGCGCACTGCTCAGCGACGATCAGGTGCTGCAGGAGGTTCATCAGGCCCGACGACTTGGCTTCACCGCGACCCAATGCTTGATAGAAGTCGTCCATCTGGTTCGTGCTGTAGGGCCCCACCATCGGGGTTCCCGGCCGGGTCGCGTACTGCTCCGGGCCTTGCGCAGCGCTCATCGATGTGCTCCCAGGGAATCGTCCAGTTGGAACGCCGGAGCCCCGGTCGGGGCGGGCCGGTGCGGGTCCGGTCCGGCGAAGTACGGCAGGTTCGGCCCGCTCATCCGCGATCTCCGCGTTCGTCGGCTTCTACCTCGGCCGCGCCGGGCGCGGGGCGGGTTCGCGGCGAGGCCGGCACGATCAGGTCCTCGCTGGTCTGCACCGGCTCGTTCCAGGGGAAAACGACCCAGTCCAGCGTGTCCCACACCCACGTGTCCGGGGTGAAGGTCGCCGCCTTGCTGCGGCATAGCGCCGCGGTGCGCACGGCAGTCGGGGCCAGGTGGGTGGCCAGCCACGGAACCACCGCGCGATAGGTAGAGCCGGTGCCGCAGATGTCATCGACCAGCAGCACCCGAGCGCCGCGATGCGCCGCCAGCGCCGCATCGGGTTCCTTCGGCAGCTTGACCTGCCCGGTCGCGGGGAGGTGCACGTCGTCGCTGCGATTATGGCGGGCCGTCAACTCGACAACCGGCACGCTGTAGTGGCTCGCGAGCAACTGGGCCAGCGGAACTCCCCCGCGCGCGATCCCGACCACCACGTCGGGCGTCGGCTCCTGTCCGGCGATCAACGCGGCAGCAGACGGGAAAGCGTCATGCGTCAGGCGCCAGATGCGCCGGTGCTCGAAAACGCGCTCGATCACCGCCTCGTCGATGTTCTTGGCCATCAGCTGGCCTGCCACGTGCTGGTGGCGAGAGTGAGGAACTGTTGGGAGAGAACAGGGTCGCTGTGAAATCGGCCGACGGCCTGATGCGTGGTGGTGCGGGCGGTTTCCATCCGCACTCCTCGTGCGCTCATGCACAGATGCGTGCCGCGCACGGTGACGGCCACGTCCTTGCTCTCGATCAATGTGGCGATGTCATCAGCGACCTGTCGAGTGAAACGCTCCTGCACCTGGAGACGCCCCGCATGCCGCTGCGCGATCCGACCGAACTTCGACAGGCCCACCACCTCGCCATCAGGTACGTAGCCGGCGGCGACGTCGAGGTGCATGGGCAGCAGGTGGTGCTCGCACAACGACCAGACGCTCATGCCGCCGATCACGACCAACTGGCCGCTCAGACTGCTCTCGATGAAGCACGTCGGCGCGGCCGACGAGTCGGGGGAGAGAAAAGTGCTCCACCACGCGGCGACTCGGTTCGGCGTGTCCACCAGTCCGTCCCGTGCGGGGTCTTCACCGAGTGCGGCCAGGAGCTGGCTGACGAGATCGGCGACGCGCTCGGTGTCGACCGACCCCGCCGCGGTGGGCCGGAGCTGTGGTGACAAGGCCAGGCTCCTGCCGGGCGCAGAGCTGCAGACGGTGGTGGTCATAGACGTTGCCTCGCTTCCAGATGGCTGGAGAAACTGGGGCTGAGCACGACGAAGGTCGACATGTACGCGCGCTGGGGCGGTGCCGAAGGGCCTTCGAACATGGCGACGCGCGGTTGGCATCACCGGGCACCGGTCAGGATGTGCAGTCGAGTGGAGACGTTCCACCCTCGGGCGGTTGCCGGGTCGTAGAGCGCGTCCATGCCGGCCAGGACTTTCTCGCGGGTGGTGCCCTCCGGCATCACCCACACCGGATCCAGCCGGTACTCCTCGACGAGCTGGGCGATCTCGTCGAGATCCCGGCCAGGATCGGTCACGACGAACTTGAACACCGCACGACCGGTCTCGGCCAACGCCGCGAGCGCCAAGGGCTTGATCCGAGTGGAATACGGCATGCCGGCGTTCGCCAGTTTCGGACTCACCACCCACAGATCGACCAGGGACGCCAGCTCAGGCGTGGGCACCATCGATCCGTTCGTCTCGACTTGCACCCGCGCGGGCGCGACCCCGCGAGCGACGGCGGCCATGGCAGGTTGCTGCAACATCGGCTCCCCACCGGTGAGCACCACCAGGTCCACGGCACGCTCACCCACCCACGACGTCAGCTCAGTGACGGATACTCGCTCGCTGACCTCGGTCGGGTTGTACCTGCTCCAGTCCCAGCTTTCCGGGGTGTCACAGAAAACGCATTTGAAATTGCAGCGAGAGAATCGAACGAACGCACAGCGTTGCCCGGTCCATGGGCCCTCGCCCTGGAACGATTCGAACTTCTCCGTCAGGATCGCGGAACCCTCGACCAGTTCGGGAACCGTGGCTGGGATGGTCACTAGTGCACCCTCTTCCGAGCAGGCCCTCCGATGGGGCTTGTGGTAGGAACTAGGCGGAAGCCGGGGTGACGGCCTGCGTTGGTCGCCCCTGGTGGGCTTGCATGACACTGCCGCCCCCGGCTTCCCCGGAACCGCGAAGCGATGACAAAGGGACGCGCCGTAGAGCGCCGGTTAGTGACCACTCCGCTGTCGGTTCCCCCGCCTCCGCCTGGCTCCTGCCCCCGACCGCGAGCAGGAAGGCGATATAGTTGTTGTCGCAGCATGACGGGCCGTTGTTCTTCGTCGGAATCGACTGGGCGGCCACCGAACACGCCGTGTGCGTGCTGGACCGAGACGGCCGCAAGACCGCCGCGTTCACCATCGCCCACACCGTCGCCGGATTCGACCGACTGGCCGCCCGGCTTAGCAAGCTCGGCCCGACCGAGCAGGTGCCGGTCGCGATCGAGCGCCCGGACGGCCGCTTGGTCGACGCGCTGCTGGAGGCCGGGCACCCGGTGCTGCCGGTCAAACCGAACGCGATCAAGACCTGGCGTGAGGCCGAGGTCCTCTCCGGCGCGAAGTCCGACCCCGGCGACGCCCACGTGATCGCCGACTACCTGCGAGTACGCTTCCACCGGCTGCGCCCTGCCGCGCCGTTGTCCGGGCACACCAAGGCATTGCGTGCCGTGGTCCGCACCCGAACCGACCTCGTCGAGGCCCGGATCACCGCGACCAACCAGCTCGCCGCGCTGCTGGACGCCCACTGGCCCGGCGCCAAGGCGATCTTCGCCAACATCGAGTCCGCGATCGCCCTGGCGTTCCTGACCGCCTATCCCACCGCCGCGTCCGCCGCATCGCTGACCGAGAAGCGGCTGGCCGCGTTCTGCAAGGAACAGGGCTACTCCGGCAAGAAACCCGCCGCCGTCCTGCTGGCTCGGCTGCGCGGCGCGCCGGCCGGCACACTCGATCCCGTTGTGTCCGAAGGAATCCGGGACGCCGTCCTCGCCCAGGTCGGCATGCTCACCGCACTCAACACCGCGATCAAGACCCTGGACCGCTCCATCGCCGAGAAAATGGACACCCACCCCGACGGCGAGATCTTCCGGTCCTTTCCCCGCGCCGGGATCATCAACGCCGCCCAGATCCTGGCCGAATGGGGCGACGCCCGCGCCGCATTCGACCACCCCGACGCCATCGCCGCGCTGGCCGGGATCACCCCGGTCACCAAGGCCTCCGGCAAACAACGCGGCGTGTCGTTCCGTTGGGCCTGCAACAAACGTCTGCGCCTGGCGATCACGACCTTCGCCGCGAACAGCCGCTTCTCCAGCCCCTGGGCCACCGACATCTACCAGCGAGCCCGCGCCTCCGGCAAAGACCACCCACACGCCACACGCATCCTCGCCCGAGCCTGGGTCCGAGTCATATGGCGCTGCTGGCAGAACAACACACCCTACGACCCGACCCTGCACGGCAACGCTCGCCAAAGCACGGAACAGCAGGTCGCGGCCTGATTTCGATCTTGAGGTTGACACAAAGGGTGTCATGCCGCATCACCCCTGTTCCCACAGCCCCGTAGTCGTTCGCTCCTCGATGCGCAAAGACGCCAACCGGCCGTGGATTTTGGGCTCGACGTTGTCGATGAACCATCCAGCCAGATGGGAGACCAGCGCGGGACCGGCATCGCGCAGCCTCGCGTCGGCTGCGGAAGACCGGAGATACCGCGCGAACGGTTTCAAGTCCCCGAAGTCGGTGACGAATCCGGCATGGTCAAGGGCATCCGCACGGAGCACCAGCGTGACCTCGCCGTGACTGGTCTCGAAGCTCTTCGCAATGGTGATCTCACGGGTGGCGCCGTCACAACGGGCCGAGGTGGTGTCGGTCTCCGACACCACTATCGCGGCCAGCGTCGTCGGAATCACCGAGGTGACAGTGTCGTCGAACCACTCGGCGAGATGCAGCGCGAGGAGTTCACTGGTCGGGTGGAAGTCGACCGCGTCATTGAGCAAGCGGTGATCAAAAGTCTTGCCCAGGTAGTCACCGACGGATGACAGGGAGTCGGACGCATCGTTGTCGTGCACTAGCGCCGATACGGTGACGACGTAGTTATGTCCGTGGTTACGACTGCATTTGTGCGTCGGAGGCAGTTGTCGCAACTCGTGGCTGGCGCTGAACTTGAATCGGCGCGTGAAGGTCAGCGCTCCGCCTGCGATCGATTCTTGACCGGCGATGCCCATACGCTTTCTCCTGTTCGATAACCGCCGCAGATAATTCAGCTCGAAACCGTGCCGGTATTTCGGATCATGTTCATGTCACCCCTCTTTCAAGGTGTTGTTTATCGGCTAGATGGACGGTGTGAGGTCGGTGGCACTGGGGGACGTGCCGCGGTCGGGGGGCGCGGCACGTCCCCCGTCAGGAGGCCCCCAACACCGCGACGGTCGGCTGTCCGGTGGCAGCCGCGTGCCTGCCGGAGGTGGCCTCGGGAGGACCGTCGTCGGCGATCAGGTGCCGGTGGGCGGTGGTCCACACCGAACACGGGTATTGGCGAGGGCGTCGCCATCCGGAGCACTGTGGGCACCGGCCGTACTTGTCGGGGTGGTGTGCTGCGAGTAGGTCTCGCCAAGCGGTGGTCAGCCGTAAAATCTCCGTGCTGGCGAGGCCAGCGCGGGACGGCTCGTCGGCCTCGGCCACCAGCTTGTCCAGGTAGTCCAAGCGGCCGTGCACCGCATTGCGCATGGTGCCAGCGAGAATTTCATCCATCGTGCTCCTCCCTGTCGCGCCAGGTATCGGCGTGTTGGGTGGTGGGCGGTGCTGGTCGAGGTCGGGGCGGCGGCCAGAGGCGTGTGTGCAGGTCCGGCGGCACCAGTTCGCCTAGCCGAACCCCGGCAGCCTGGACGTGGTGGGCGGCGTTGTCGAAGCGGGCGCAGGGCCACGACTGGGTGGAGCACAGCGGGCACGCCCGCGGATCGTCCGGCGGCGGCAGGTGCGCGGACATGTCGTCGACCGCCTGGGCGGCCCGCCCGACCGGGCTGTCGGCCGCGACGATGACGGCAACGATCTCGCGTATCCCGCCCATGACTCACGCCACCACGTCGGGGCGGGTCGGGGTCTGGCAGGCGGGCAGCCGACGTCGGCCGCGCTCTACGTCGGTGACCAGGTCGTCGTAGGCGGTACACAGCTCGCCGAGTTGGTGCAGCGCCACCCGGGCCCACGTGGACGCGGTCGGGCCGGTGTCGTTCTCGGCAATCAAACGGGAGCGTGTCCATACCGTTGCTAGCCGGTCGACGAGCTGCCCCAGGGTTTCGGTGTGCAGCACGGTTGCGCGGGATTCTCCGAACTCGACGGCCGCCCAGAGATCGATCTGCTCGATCAACACCGCGCAGGCGGTCTCCCGCGCGGCGAGCGTGCGAGCTGCGGCGGCCATCATGTGGTCGTCGGCGTAGGGATCGTGTGTGAGTTGGCAGGCCTGCGCGCGCATCTGATGCTCGGCGGCCAGCTTCGTGGCGACCGCGAGCACTACGTGCCGGTCTCCGGCTTCACTGGGGTGGCTCAACGCGCGCACCACCATCGAGGCGCGCGGAACCCCCAGGCATCCGTGGCCCTGATGGTGTGCGGCCGAGAAGGGCTTGTGTTGAATCACGACGCTGGACATGCGAATCACTCCTTTGGTGGTTGTCTTGGGAGTCGCTCGCGCCGGAGATGCCGGACGCTGGCCCTGTGAGGTGATCAGCCGGTGTGTAGCCCAGACAGCCGCGCGGTGGCGAACGCGAGGGCACGGGCCAGAGCGTGGTCGTAGCCGTCGGCGGGAAGCAGTTCGTGCGGCAGCCGCATCTCGTGCAGGACCCGGTTGACATAGTGATCGGCCAACACACGGAAGTCGCTGTTGGAGTCGCGGGGCTTGCTGCCCCCCACCGGCATGCCGGGGTCCAAAGTGGTGCGCAGCATCAGGTCGTAGTGGCCGCTGTGTGCCTCGACTAGGGATTCCAGGTGGGTCACGGAGGCGACGTCGGGCTCTTCACCTCGGTAGGCCAACGCGGCGCGGTAGTAACCCAGGGCGTCGGGCACGGCACGGTCGACCAGAACCACGTCAGCGTGCAGCCAAGCCTCCAGCTCGTTGCTGATCCCTCGGGTAATGATCCACAAGGTGGAGGTGAAGGTGTGATTGAACAGGATCGGCAGCCCGATGCGCTGCGCTTGTTCCCCGAGGTCGGCGACGGTCGCGACCTGAATATCCTGCAGCCGGAGCTCGTGCGCGAGGCGAGCCAGGAACGTGGACTTGCCGGTGGAGCGAGTACCCAGCACCGCGATGGTGACCGGCCGGTCGAGAGAAACGCTCACCACAGTCCTCCCTGCTCGTCGGGCTCGTCGGGCTCGGCGGACTGGTCGAAGCCGGGCAGGCCAGCGACCCGTACCAGCCCCGGCCAGTCCAGGCCGGACTCTTCGACCAGGACGAGCAACAGCCCCGCGGTCATCCACGTGTCGAAGTCGGCGCGATGCCGCTGCCCGGCGCCGTCCTCGACGTCCAGGTCGGCGTGGACGATGAGCCGGTCCAATCCGTAACCGGGCAGGCCGGGCCACACCTGCTTGGCCAGCCGCAGGGTGTCGAGCACCATCGGCGGCTGCCAGGAGGGCAGGTGGGTGCCCAGGACCCGGTGTTCGAGCGAGGCGTTGTGCGCGATCAGGGCCCGGTCGGTGAGCAGACCAGCGACGTCGTCGGCGACCTGCGTCCACGTTGGACAGTCAGCGACGTCGGCGTTGCTGATGCCGTGCACCTTGCGCGTGACCAGCTGCGTGATGGGGTGCTCCGGGCGGACCAGCCAGGTGGACACATCCCCACGGCAGACGGGTTGGTTCAAGGTGAGCACGGCGATCTCGACGATCTCCGGGGGCTGGCCCCCGTTGCCTTCGACATCGACCACGGCCAGGCGCTGGCCGGTCAGGGCTGCGGGAATGGTGCGGGTCACGAGGCGGCGCCTTCCTGTAGGACGACCGGCCAGCCGATCTCGGCCCGGCCGTGCTGATGCCGGTGGTGTGGTTTGGTCACGTCGTGCACCTGGTAGCCGAGGCTGTGCTGCATCCGGTAGCGGCGCTGCTCGTCGAGCCCGTCGACCAGCACGGCGCGGTCAGTGATCGAGACCAGGCTGCCGCCCAACACGGCCGCCATTGCCGCGACGGGCCGGGACTCGGGCGTCTTCCACGCTCCCGCGCACCGCTGGATCTGCGCTGCAGGGCAGATATCGCACAGCTCGCGGATGCCGAAGTGCCCGTTGTAGTCGGCCGCACTGTGGGCGAAGGCGACCGCGCAGCTGGTCTTGCGGAACAACGGCGAGCCGTCCTGTCTCGCCGCGGCGGCGGACAGGATGCGCCGCTCCAGCGCCTCGGGAAAGATCTTGCGTCGAGCCCCGAGGTCGTAGGGCTCGGGTAGGCCCTGCTCGCGGTAGTAGTCGCGGATCTCGTTCTTGTAGAACAGGCCGGTGAATACAGTGGCGTGCGCTCGCGTGGTGAGCCGCATCGCCTGGCCGAGGTAGTCATCGGTGTCGTTGAGACCGGGCACGATCGGCCGCCAGTACAGCACCACCCGGTAGCTCTCGGCATGGGTGAACGCGGTGTCGAGCGAGGCGGCGGCGATGCCTGAGTCGACCGGTTCGATCCGGGCGTCAGCGATGCCCGACCACGTCACCAGCACCGTCACCTTCAGGTGCCGCAACGAGTTCAGCTCCGCGCAGTCCTCCGGAGTGATCCGCCACCGGGTGATCACCAGCACGTGGTTGGTCAGTTCGCGGGCGTCCAGCAGTCGCAGGGTCGCGAAGGTGTGCGGCTTGACACCCGGCAGCATCGGATCGGTGGCCCGGTTGAACACCTGAACCGGAGTCACGTGGGGCCGGAAGAACGGGTGCCCGACCAGCAGGTCCACGGCGTGTTCGTCGCTCATCAACGCGCGGGGCACCTTCATCGTGAAGTTGTCGAACAGGTGCCGCACGCAGTACCCGCAATCCAGCGGGCAGCCGACAACATGGTTGAGACTCAGTCCGCTCTTGCGGTTCTCGATCACCTCCAGCAGCTCCGGCCGCAACCGCGCCCGCTGCTGCTCGGTCAGGATCGGCAGCGGCTTTCGCGAGGACGCTGCCGGCCTGTCCGCAGCCGGTACGGGGTTGGGGGTGGAGATCGTCACAAGGGCCTCCTGCTCCTGGAGTGCATGTCCGATGAGCTGATTGCCATGTGACCAGGACGACCTATGCTCACGGAACGGGGCAAACTTGCGACAGCGTGTGGTTGGACCTTGTTGCCCCCTCCCGTGACACACAGCGCCAGGAGCCCGCGATGACCCACGACACGGCCGGCGGCGAGGACGTCGAGCCCGCTGCGACCCAGCTCGCTGAGGAGATCCGTCGCTGCCGTCTCGCGGCCGACCTCAGCCACGCCCAGCTCGGGGCGAAGATCGGGTACTCCCGGCAGTACGTGTCGCTGGCCGAGCGGCCCCGCAAGGGCCTGCCCTCGGCCGACCTGGTCCGCGCCCTCGACCATGGTCTGGGCGCAGACGGCACACTGCTCGGCCTACGTGAGAAAGCCGAGAACGCCAAGCAAGCACGGCGCCGCTCCCGCACCGGCGCACTGGTGGCGGGGATGTCGATCCCGGTCCCCAGCCCGCCCGCCGGTGTCCCCGGACTCGCCTTGGGCACCGGGCACAGCTCCGACACCGAGGTCGCCGTGCAAGCACCGGCGGGACGATTCTTCACCGGCACCGCGATCCCGGCCAGGGCATATCCGGCCAGCGACGACGGCCGCATCCTGGCCACAGTGCCGACCGGGTTCGCCGACGATCCGTTCCTGCGGCGGCCCCGGCGCGGGCTGGTCGTCGGCGTCACCGAAGGGGACGAGCACGGCCCCGGCCTGTTCGGGCTGGACACCCGGCAAGCTCGCCGCCGCCTGGCCGGCACACCCGAACAGGCGCGGCTACTGATGTCGCGCGCCTACGCTCTCGACGACCTCACCCTCGGCATCCTGTGGGCGGTGGCCAACCTCGACGAGGCACTGCTGGACGACGACGTGCCTCTGGCCGACAGCCGGGGGCAACTGGCCGCCTACGAGCAGTTGCCCCGTTCCGCGGCTGGACGGGAGATCGCCGGCGACCTCGCCCCGGCGTCGCAGATGTGGCTGGGCTCGCAGTTCTGCGCCAGCCACATCCTGCGCCACACCGAAACGCTCACCGACACCCCGGCGTTCTGGACCCGCGAGCAGCGCGGCGAAGAAGCCAGCACCTGGCTGTTGTTCGCGCACAAATACGCATACCTACGCCAATCCGGCGGCAGACGCCCCGGACTGGATACCGCACCCACCCGCGCCTTCTGCATCCCGCCATCGACCGTGGCTGATTCCAGCCGCCCCGAGCGGATCATGCTGCTACTCGCGATGGCGCTGATGGAGTCCTTCGGCATCACCGTCAACGTCACCACGGAGCCCGAATACGCCGCCGTCCCCGGCTTCGTCTTCGACGGCCACCGGCACGCGATCGTCGCGAACTGGGTCGGCACCGACGGCATCTGGCAGGTCGACGTCACCGACACCTCACCGCTACTACGCGAGTTCGCCGACGCCACCGAATACGCCCGCGCCCACTCGATCGCCGCCGCCGACACACCGGACGAACGACTGCGAGCGCTGGCGGAGTACCTCGACCTCGATTGGGCCTGGCTGGTCCGCCGCTGCGCCGAACTCGGTGAATACGGAAGTAGCGGCATCGCCCAACCCCGCAGCCGCCTGCTGTCCACCGACGGCGTCGATCAAGCCTGCCGCTTCCTCGCCCAAGCCGTCCACTGCTGAACTGAGACCATCCAGGCGGAGCGGGCCTGCAGGCACAGCGTCGTCGACGAGGTGATCGCCGAACGTCGCGCTAGGCTGCCTGACCGATCCCCACATCGACCCAGGGAAGGGGGCGCCTGTGCCCAAATCCTCCACCAACTCGGCACGCCGCGTGGTCGTGTTCGGACTGGGCGGCACAATCGCCATGACCTCCACTGCGGGCGGCGGTGTGGCGCCCGCGCTGTCCGCGGACCAGCTCGTCGCGGCCGTGCCCGGCCTGGCCGAGTCGGGCATCTCCATCGAGGCGGAGGACTTCCGCCGGGTCCCCGGCGCCTCCCTGACCATCGACGACCTCACCGCGCTGTCCACCGCGATCGAGGCGCGGCT
Source organism: Pseudonocardiaceae bacterium (assembly GCA_050700385.1). Taxonomy (GTDB): domain Bacteria; phylum Actinomycetota; class Actinomycetes; order Mycobacteriales; family Pseudonocardiaceae; genus WHSY01. The sequence continues at coordinate 20,050 of JBOHGT010000215.1, forward strand.
TGCCGCGGGCACGGACGGCGTGGTGATCACCCAAGGCACCGACACCATCGAGGAAACCGCCTACCTGCTGGACCTCACCCACACCCGCCCGGAACCGGTCGTGGTCACCGGAGCCATGCGCAACCCCACCCTGGCCGGGGCCGACGGACCGGGCAACCTACTGGCCTCCATCCAGACCGCCGCCAGCCCGGACACCCGAGACCTCGGCGCACTGGTGGTGTTCGCCGACGAGATCCACGCCGCCGCCCGCGTCCGCAAAACCCACTCCACCAGCGGCCACACCTTCGCCTCCGCCAACGGCGGACCACTTGGATATGTCGTGGAAGGCCAAGCCCGCGTCCTCAACCACCCGACAAGCCGCACCACCATCCCCGCAGCTGCCGAACCCTGTCCTGTCGAGGTCGCCCTGGCCACGACGGTGCTCGGCGACACCGGCGCCCTGCTGCGCGCAGCCGCCGACTGTTGCAACGGGCTGGTCGTGGCCGGGTTCGGCGTCGGCCACGTCCCCGCCCCTGTCGTCGACACCCTCACCGACCTGGCCGCGGCGATGCCCGTGGTGCTGGCCTCCCGCACTGGAGCCGGCTCAGTGCTCGCCCACACCTACGCCTTCCCCGGATCCGAATCCGACCTGCTGAGCCGGGGCCTGATCTCCGCAGGTTTCCTCGACCCACTCAAGGCCCGCATCCTGCTGCACCACCTGCTGGCGAGCGGACACGACCCAGCCAGTATCCGCGCCACGTTCGCCCGCGCAGGCGGCTACGCCAGCCTCGATCAACAAACCGACCATGCCGACACAACCGTGCTGGGAGCCGCCCGTGCGTAGCCATGAACCAGAATTGGATAGCAGTTCCGACGGCTCGAGCGTCCGCCCGTTCGTTCCCACCCGCCGCGTTGTCATTAGCTGGTGCCAGACGGCGTGTACTGCCCGGCATGTCAAACCACAGCAGGTCGGCAGGTATCCGTAGCACCCGTGCCCAGTACACCAAGGTATCCAGATCGCGGATCGGTGGGCCGGTCTCAAACCGGCTGACGTGTGGTTGGCGCATGCCCAGCCATTGGCCGAGCAGGGTTTGTGAGATGCCGCTGGGGCCGTAGACCGTGTAGTGGTGCGGGTACGTGCGGTAGGCGCGAGCGACTCGGCCCATGTGCTGGGCGGCGAAGGCCTCGCGGAACTGCTCGGTCTGCCAGAACTCGGCGGGTACCTCGGGCGGGGCGATGAGCTTGTCGCGGGAGGCGCGTTCACAGCGGGCGCACTGAGGTTTCTCAGCAAGATCGCGTCGTTCTGTAGCGTCATAGTCACGCAGCGTGGTCCGCGCCGGTCGACGACGACACGACACGCCGAGAGATGGCGAGGTCCCGGACCGGACGAGGAGCCCCCGCTAGAAGAGGTCTTCCCACAGATCATCTTCCGCGAAGGGCTCCACGTGATCGCCTATCCTGCCATGCTCGACGTGCCCACCGAACTGGCGGAGTTCCTCGCCGGCCTGCTGGCCGCCGAGCGCGTTGCCCGTGGCACCCGGACCGGCAGCAGGGCGCTGAGCTACACCGATCAGGCCGTGTTCGCGCTGGTGTGGTTCCGGGAGAGCCGCGACATCCCGCTGATCGGCAAGGGCCTGGGGATCTCCCAGGCCACCGCCTACCGCTACCTCGACGAGGCCATCGGCGTGCTCGCCGCCCGCGCCCCCGACCTGCACGACGCGCTGCGACGCGGCCACGACGAGGGCTGGTCGCCTCTCGTGCTCGACGGCAAGGTCGTCGACCACCGACCGGCTGCGGGTCAAGAAGGTGAGCAAGAAAGGCACGACGATCGATGCCTGGTACTCGGGTAAGACCCACGATTTCGGCGGCAACATCCAAGCCCTGTTCCGCCCCGACGGGCTCCCGATCTGGATCTCCCCGGTCGAGCCCGGCTCGATCCATGACCTGACCGCCCCTCGGGACCACGTGCTCGGCGCGCTGTACGCCGCGGCCAGCAAAGGCCTACCCACTCTCGCCGACCCCGGCTACGAAGGCGCAGACCACGGGGTACACACCCCGGTCAAGCAGCCCGCTGACGGCACCGAACTCGACATCAACACACGCACCCGCAACGCGCTGCTACGGGCCCTGCGCTGCCTGGGCGTAAGGGGCCATGGATCCTACGGATAGCGGACCCACTAGGATGACGCATCCGGAAGAGAGGATTCAAGTGTCGAAGAATCGCCGGTCATTCACACCAGAATACAAAGACGAAGCCGCGAAGATGGTGGTCGAGGTGTCCCGGCCGGTCGCCTCGGTGGCGCGGGAGTTGGGACTCAACGAGCAAACGCTCCGTAACTGGGTGAATTCATATCGGCACAGGCACG
>JBOHGT010000216.1:0-1679 GCA_050700385.1 Pseudonocardiaceae bacterium
TTAGGCGACGGCGTGTATCGATGACAGAATCACACCTGTGGCTCCCACCGACGAACGCTTCGACGTGCCGCTGTACTCGGTGACCGAGGCTGCCCTCCACATTGATGTCCCGGTGTCGACCTTCCGAGCCTGGACGCATGGCTATGAGCGCCGGGGCCGGGGACGTCGGACGGTCACCGGAGAGCCGATCGTCACGACGTTGCCCAGGGACGCCGGAGTGTCGGTGCCATTCGTCGGGCTCGCCGAGGCACATGCTCTCGCTGCAGTACGGCGCTCGGGTGTGCCGCTCCAGCGCATCCGGCCGGCTTTGCAGCGCATGCAGGACGAGCTCGGGATCGAGCACGTCTTGGCATCACAGTCGCTCTACACCGATGGCGCCGAGGTCCTTTACGACTTCGCCGAATCCCAGGGGGATACGCCCGAGGCCCGCAGTGCCCGTGATCTCGTCGTCGTGCGCAACAACCAACGAGTCTTCAACGAGATCATCGACAGTTACCTGCGCCGGGTCGACTTCGCTTCCGATGGTTGGGCACAGCGTATCCATCTTCCGAAGTACCGCACCGCAGACGTCGTCGTCGACCCTCGGCGCTCCTTCGGTCTGCCGACCTTCGCCAGGGGAGGCGTCCGCCTGGAGACGATCCTCGCAGCGTTCAAGGCCGGTGCCGACATCGAGGATCTGACCGAAGAGTTCGGCGTCCCCCGTGACGATCTTCTGAGCGTGTTGCGCGTCCACACCGAAGCAGCCTGACGAGGTCCTCGAACTTCCCACCTTCTTCATCGATCGGGACCTCGGCCGCAAGGCATTCCCCGAAGGTCTACGTGCAGCAGGCATGAGCGTCGTCACGATCGCTGAGCACTACGGCGTCGAAGGAAGCGAGGTCGTCGAAGACGAGACCTGGATGCTCGAAGCCGCTGGTAGTGGCTGGCCCGTCTTTTGCTGCGACGCCAAGCACCGCAGCGCCGCCGGCCTGCAGAACGAGCCGCTCTACTCGAAAGCGGGCCGCGTGAGTTCATCCTCAACGGCAATGTCGCAGCTCAGGAGAACGTCACGCGGGTACTGGCCAACCTCGATGCGATAGCGACTGCCTGCACCCGGCCCGGGCCCTTTGTCTACCGGGTTCACCCGACCCGCATCGAGCGATTGACGCTGAGGCTCGATGGCGAGTGAGAGCCATCGGCGGCCGAAGCCACCTCAGGTCGGGTGTCCGTGCCGCGGGGAAAGCACAGTGTCGGTCTGGCCCGGCTGCCCCAGCGTGACATCGGCTACTGGCGGTTCCGTACATCCAGCGGTATGCCCACTACCGCCCTCCCTTTTTGTTTCCAGATGCCGCAGGCCTGTTGCCGACTGCCTGCCTGCCTCCACGAGACACATTGTTGCCACTCACCATCTGCTTTGCGGCCTCCCCAGCCAGCCCAAGCGTCCGTATCAGCTCACCCACTTTTCCCGGCTCCATAATGACTTCCCACGTGAATGGCGGCTGAATCGAACCCATACCTTGCCCCGTTGGGCGGTGACCACAATGGTTGCCGTGACCCTCCGCTGCCTTTCACTCAGACTTTCCGGTCCACACCCCAGTCTGAACGCTGAACATGGCTGTCGCCGGTGTTCCCGACTGGCCGCCCGCCCTCGTGCCCCACGTGTCAGAACCCCCGCTCGTGGCTCGTCGCATCGCCTCATG
>JBOHGT010000217.1:0-10474 GCA_050700385.1 Pseudonocardiaceae bacterium
GATTTCGGTAGCCCTGGCTACCGAAATCATTCACGACCCCGGCGTCGTAGGGTGCTGGCCGTGAACCCGCTGCGCTCGCTCATCCTGGCCGCTGCAGGGAACACCACCGTGCGGGAGCTCGTGGCCACCGCGCCCGGCAGCCGTGACGTGGTACGCCGGTTCGTTGCGGGCGAGCGCGCCGACGACGCCGTCACCGCGGCCGCCGCCCTGATCGCAGACGGACTGGCGGTCACCCTGGACCACCTCGGCGAGGACGTCACCGACGCTGCCGGTGCAGAGCGCACCGTGCAGGCCTACCTCGACCTGCTCGACAGGTTGCACGCCGAACGGCTCACCGAGGGGGCCGAGGTGAGCGTCAAGCTCTCGGCGGTCGGGCAGGCCCTCGACGAGTCGCTGGCGCTGCAGCACGTGTCGCGGATCTGTGCCGCCGCCGAGCACGCCGGCACCACCGTCACGCTCGATGCCGAGGAGCACACCACCACGGACTCCACGCTGCGGATCCTCGCCGAGTTGCGCCGCCGGTGGCCGTCCACCGGTGCGGTACTGCAGGCCTACCTGCGCCGTACCGAAGCGGACTGCCGCCGGCTGCGCGACGCTGGCTCCCGGGTGCGGTTGTGCAAGGGCGCCTACGCCGAGCCACCGGAAGTCGCCTTCACCGAGTCGCACGAGGTCGACATGAGCTTTGTGCGCTGCACGAACGTGCTGCTCGCCGGGGCCGGCTACCCGATGTTCGCAACCCACGACCCTCGGCTGGTCGACATCGTCGGCGAGCGGGTCCGCTGGTACGGCCGGGAGCCGGGCAGCTTCGAGTACCAGATGCTCTACGGAGTCCGCCCGGCGGAGCAGCGGCGGCTCGCCGCCGAGGGCGCGACCGTCCGGGTGTACCTACCCTACGGCTCGGACTGGTACGGCTACCTCATGCGACGGCTGGCCGAACGACCCGCGAACACAGCCTTCTTCTTGCGGGCGCTGGTGTCGACCCGATGAGACCCGCGGCTTGCAGGGTCGAGCCATCAACGCAGCGGGGTCGAGGCATCGGCACCGTGTGAGACGCTGCCGCCCATGACCACGATCGCTGTGCTGGGCGCCGGCAAGATCGGCGAGGCGCTGCTGTCCGGCCTGCTCGCCGCCGGGCGCAACCCTGCCGACCTCATGCTCACCGAGCGCCACCCGGACCGGGCCGTCGAGCTGGAGAAGACCTACGGCGTGCGCGCAGTGGACACCGCCACCGCGGCGCGCGAGGCGAACGTGCTCGTCGTCGCGGTCAAGCCGCAGGACATCGACCCGCTGCTGGCCGAGCTCGCCGGGATGATCGACGCTCGGACCCTGGTCGTGAGCCTGTGCGCGGGGCTGCCCACGGCGCTGTACGAGCGGCGGCTGCCCGCGGGAGTCCCGGTGGTGCGTGTCATGCCGAACACGCCGATGCTGGTCGGCGAGGCGATGAGCGCGGTGTCGCCAGGGCAGCACGCCACCGACACCCACCTGGCGGTGGCCGAGGACCTGCTCGGCAGCGTCGGCAAGGTGCTGCGGGTCCCTGAGTCCCAGCAGGACGCGGTGACCGCGCTGTCCGGCTCTGGCCCGGCGTACTTCTTCTACCTCGTCGAAGCCATGATCGACGCGGGGATCCTGCTCGGCCTTCCCAGGCCGATGGTCACCGAGTTGATCACCCAGTCGGCCGTGGGCGCGGCGCGGATGCTGCGCGACTCCGGTGATCACCCCGTCTCGCTGCGGGAGGCGGTCACCTCGCCTGCCGGTACGACGATCATGGCGATCCGAGAGCTGGAGAACCACGGGGTGCGCGCCGCGTTCCTCGCGGCCATCGAGGCGGCGCGGGACCGCTCGGTCGAGCTGGGCCGGGCACACGAGGATTGACCCCGCTGGGCGGTGGGGTGTCGCATGAGTCCCAGGCGTCCCGCTACTCTCACCCGTACACGAGCGTGTCGTGCCGCGGGAGGGGAAGCCCGGCGGATCGCCACGTGGTGAGGACGCGGTGACGCATGCCCACGAACGACGAAGCCGGCCCGGGCAGGGTGCAGTTCCTCACGGTCGCCGAAGTGGCCGCGATGATGCGCGTGTCCAAGATGACGGTGTATCGCCTGGTGCACTCAGGCGAATTACCGGCGGTGCGCGTCGGACGCTCGTTCCGGGTGCCCGAGAAGGCGGTGCACGGCTACCTGGAGAAGGCCTACTTCGACGCCGGCTGAGCCGGCCATCGGATACCGCCGGCTGAGCCCGCCATGCTGGCGCCCCTGTCCGGTGCCGGCGCGGCGCCGGGTAGCGTTGGCGGTCGTTCGTGCCGCAGCGCCCGCAGGCGGGCGCCGGCGGCATCAGAGGCCGGACCGACGACACCCGAGGAGGCCGAGCATGGGCTCGGTGATCAAGAAGCGCCGCAAGCGCATGTCCAAGAAGAAGCATCGCAAGCTGCTGCGCAAGACCCGGGTCCAGCGGCGCAAGCTGAAGAAGTGACGTCAGGATCACCCCGGCTGCCGGTATCGGCCCCGTCGGTGCGCTCGTAGCATGGCGGGGGTCGTCGTGCACGCCCAGGGAGTCGCATGTCGCCCTCCACCGTCCTGGTCACCGGAGTCAGCCGTTTCATCGGTGGCAACCTCGCCGCCCGGCTGGCGGCCGATCCGGGCATCGAGCGTGTGCTGGGGGTGGACACCGTGCCGCCCCGCCGGGAGTTGCTGCGCCGGATGGGGCGCGCCGAGTTCGTCCGGGCCGACATCCGCAACCCGCTGATTGGCAAGGTCATCTCCACCGCGAAGGTCGACACCGTGGTCCATGCCGCGGTGAGCGCGAACCCCCGGGACACCGGGGGGCGCAGCACCATGAAAGAGATGAACGTCATCGGCACCATGCAGCTGCTGGCCGCGTGCCAGAAATCGGCATCGATGCAGCGGCTGGTGGTCAAGTCCACCAGCGCGGTATACGGCACCAGCCCGCGCGATCCGGCGATGTTCACCGAGCAGGTCGAGCCTCGGGCGCTGGGATCGTCGGGCTATGCCAAGGACGCGGTCGAGATCGAAGGCTACGTCCGCGGTTTCGCCCGCCGTCGCGATGACGTGTCGGTCACGGTGCTGCGTTTCACCAACTTCATCGGCCCGCGGATCGACACCGTCCTCACCCGGTATTTCGGCCTGCCCGTCGTGCCCACAGTGCTCGGCTACGATGCCCGCGTGCAGCTGCTGCACGAGGAGGACGCGCTCGGGGTCCTGGAGCGAGCGGTACGCGATAACCTGCCCGGGGTGTTCAACGTCGGCGGGGACGGTGTGCTGCTGCTGTCCCAGGCGATCCGCCGCGCCGGCCGGGTCTCGGTCCCGGTGCCCGAGCCCGTCGTCTCGACGGCCGCGCGGGTGCTCGGCAACCTCCGGTTGGTGGACTTCTCCCCCGAGCAGACCCAGTTCCTCAACTTCGGACGCGTGCTTGACACCACGAAGCTGCGAACCGAGTTCGGCTTCACCCCACGGTGGACCACGGCCCAAGCGTTCGACGACTACGTGCGCGGCCAGGGCCTGCGCCCGACGATCGATCCCGACCGGCTCGCCGCCGTGGAGCGCGGCGTGCTCGACCTGGCCGCGCGGCTGCGATGAGACCCCACGAGGAACAGGCATGACCGAAGCCCGCGTGATCCCGCTGCGTCGTTCCGGCGACGACCCCGAACCCAGGTACCGCCCTGTGGACGGCGAGACGACAACGACGGTCGACATCGAGGCTCCCGACCCCGAGCCGGCGGACTGGGAGCTCCAACTCGCCGAACTGCTCGCGTTCCTGCACCGCCGGCTGATCGGTGATTACGACATCGACGAGTTCGGCTTCGACGTCGATCTCACCGACCACATGCTGCTCCCGCTGCTGCGGCCGCTGTACGAGAAGTGGTTCCGGGTCGAGACGCTCGGGATGCATCACGTGCCCGGCAGCGGCGGAGCGCTCGTGGTCGCCAACCACTCCGGCACCCTGCCGCTGGACGCGCTGATGACCTCGGTGGCACTACGCGACGAGCATCCCGCGGGCCGGCACCTGCGCACGCTCGCGGCCGACCTGGTGTTCCGGACTCCGCTGCTGGGTTCGGTCGCCCGCAAGTCGGGCCACACCCTGGCCTGCAACCCGGATGCGGAGCGGCTGCTCACCTCAGGGCACCTGACCGGCGTCTGGCCGGAGGGATTCAAGGGCATCGGGAAGAACTTCCGCGACCGCTACAAACTGCAGCGCTTCGGCCGGGGCGGCTTCGTCTCGGCGGCGCTGCGCACCGGGATGCCGATCATCCCGTGCGCCATCGTCGGGGCCGAGGAGATCTACCCGATGATCGCGGACCTCAAGCCGATCGCGCGGCTGTTCGGGCTGCCCTACTTCCCGGTCACTCCGCTGTTCCCGTGGCTCGGGCCGCTGGGCGCCGTGCCGCTGCCCTCGAAGTGGTACATCGAGTTCGGCGAGCCGATCCCCACCGACTCCTACGGATCGGGTGCGGCGGAGGACCCGATGCTGGTCTTCAACCTCACCGACCAGGTGCGCGAGATCATCCAGCAGACGCTGTACCGGTTGCTCACCCAGCGCCGCGATCCCTTCACGGGCTGAACTCAGGCGCGCACGCGGCGGCGGTAGGCCATCCCGGCGGCCACCGCGCCGGCCACGGCGCCGGCGCCGAGCACCGAAGGTACCCCGATCCAGGCGGCCTTTCGGCCGGTGCGGAAGTCGCGGATCTCCCAGCCGCGGGCGCGTGCGATGTCACGCAACTCCGGGTCCGGGTTCACCGCGACCGCGGTGCCCACCACGGACAGCATCGGGAGGTCGTTGGACGAGTCCGAGTAGGCGGTGCAGCGCTGCAGGTCCAGGCCCTCCTTGGCGGCCAGCGCGCGCACTGCCTGTGCCTTGGCCTCGCCGTGCAGGATTTCGCCGACCAGGCGCCCGGTATACACACCGTCCACGCTCTCGGCCACCGTGCCCAGCGCGCCGGTGAGTCCCAGCCGGCTCGCGATGATCATAGCGAGGTCCACCGGGGTCGCCGTCACCAGCCACACCCGCTGGCCGGCGTCGAGATGCAGCTGCGCGAGCGCGCGGGTCCCCGACCAGATCCGGTTCGCCATCAGCTCGTCGAAGATGTCCCCGCTCGGCTCGATCAACTCCTCGACGGAACGGCCTGCGACGAACGACAGCGCCTGCTCCCGGCTGGCCTGGATCTCATCGGAGTTGATCTCGCGGCCACTGACCTGGAACTTCAGCTGCTGCCAGGCGAAGGACGCGAGGTCACCGGTGGTGAAGAACTTCCGGGCGGCAAGCCCGCGGGCGAAGTGGAGGATCGACGCGCCCATCATCATCGTGTTGTCGACGTCGAAGAAGGCCGCTGCTTTGAAGTCCTGCGGGATGGCCAGCGCGGCCTCGACCTCGGCGATTGCGGCACCGGCCAGTGCTGCCGTTGCCGCGGCCTCCCCGGCCAGCGCGGCCCTGGCCTCCCTACTCTCCCGCTGCCGCCGTCGTGGCACTGATTGCCGCATCCGGACTCCGTCCTCGCCGGGTGGGCCTCCCGGTCGTGGGTACTGCTGGTGGATGCCCACCTCCAGCCTAGCTAGCGATCCCCGCCCGGCCGACCGGTGGCGCCCGACGCCCCTGTCACTCGACCTCGACTGTCACTCGACCTCGACAGCCGGCAGACCGGGCAGCACCGGCGGGGCCGGCACGTCCGGCAACGGTAGCGGGAGCACCAGCGGCGGGGGCGGTGAGCCAGCGCCTGGGATGGTCGGGGTGCCAGGCTCGAGCGGCACTGGGAGCGCGGCGCCCGGAGACTGCGGGAGGGGGCCGGCGGGCGCCGGTACCCCGGGCTGACCGGACACGAGAGCACCCGGGAGCAGCAGCGCACCGGTCCCATCGGGCCGCGACGCCCTGGTCCCGTCGTGGCCGGGAAGCGAATGGGCGGAGGCGGCACCTTCGAGCGCGTCGCGCACGCAGGCTTCCTCGGACGGGAGTGGCCCGAGGTCGTCGGTGACACCGGAGGTGATGTTCCGGCAGCCGGAGCGCTCGTCGAGCTCGGCGGCGCGGTCCCTCACCCGCTCCAGCAGGTCGAGCGAACTGGTCAGCCTCGTGCTGGCCTCCATCGGCATCGCGGCACGCACCGTGTCCAGCCGCTGCTCTTGTTGCTCGACCCAGCCGATCAGCGACGACAGGATGCCGGCTTCGCCGTTGGTGGCGACAGTGGTGAGCAGCCGCGTGCCGGCCGCAGTATCGGCGTCGAAGTCGTCCAGCGCGCTGAGGAACTGCGGTCCACCGGCGCTCCAGGAGCCGTTCGTGTCGGCTTGCGCGGTCATCATCTCGATCTCGTCGACCCGCGCGGTGGCGAACTCGAGATGCTTGAGTGCCCGGGACTGCTCGCCGAACGTGAGGCCCAACTCGGCGGACTCGGCGCTGCGCTTGAAGGCGTAGAGCGCCTCACCGGGCAGCGCATCGCGGGAGAGCAGCAAGCTCATCCCCGACAGCGACATCAGCAGGCAGAGCGCGGCCGCTGCCACCACCAGCACGCGGCCCCTCGCCTCCGAGGCCACCGAGGGACGGCGGGCGTGCCGGCCCCCGCGTTGCGTCCGCAACGGGGTGACCCGGGTGTCCGGACTGTCGGCCTCGACGGTCGCGAAGCCGGCCATCACGCGCTCGCGCATCCGGTCCACCTCGTCGGGGCGCGGCCTGGCCGTCGTCCCGGCGTGGCGCAACGCCGCGACGACGGCCAGGTCTCGCTCGAGAGTGTGGTCGGACACGTCGCGCACGCCGCTGTCAACGGCCTGAGCGAAGCGGTCGTGTCGCCGTCCCGTGCCGTCCGGCGTCCGACCCGCAGAGCTGCGCGTCGTCCTCACCACCTTCCACCCCCTCGGTCACCTCGAACGGAGCAACGAGCGGCGGGGATAGCGGTTACGCAACCCGGCACGATCATTGCAGACCCTCCGGCAGGAGTTGGCCCAGCCGGCGCACCGCCCGGTGCTGCAGCGCCTTGACCGCTCCCTCGTTGCGTCCCATCAGTTCCGCGGTCTCGGCGACGGAGAGTCCCTGTAGGAACCGCAGCACGATGCATTCCTGCTGGTCGGCACCGAGCTGGGCGACGCAGCGGAGCAGTTCGGCGTTGGTCGCGTCGGCGAGCGCCGCTTGCTCGGGGCCGCGATCGGTGTTGCCCGACTCTATGATCTCGCCGGTCGAGATCTCGAAGCGGTAGCGGCTCGACTTGACGTGGTCGAGCACGAGATTGCGCGCGATGGTGACGAACCATGCGCCCACGTCACGGCCCTGGTAACTCACTGACGTGATCCGCCGCAGGGCACGCAGGAACGTCTCGCTGGTGAGGTCCTCGGCCAGCGCCCGGTCGCCGACCCGGAACAGCACGTACCTGAACACCACGTCGACGTAACGGTCGTAGAGCTGCCCGAACGCTGCCTTGTCCCCCTCCTGCGCGGCATGTACGAGGTCCCAGGCGCCGGTGTCGGCGGCGGCCAGGTCCGCAGTGCCTTCACCGACGACCACGCCTGGGGCGCGCGGCCCGGTCGTCGGCTGCTGGCTGGTGCGAGTGGTGGGACTCACCGCGCAGGCGCACCCTCGGGATCGTCGGCTCCCCGACTCCGTGGTCGCCCGAGCCAACGGGTCCACCACCCTGGTTGCGGCATCAGCCACTCCCTACGTCGTTCGTGCACGGTCGTGCGCGCCCACGGTCGGTTAGGGCGCCGCCAGCATAAGGGCGACGGCCAGGGGAACCTACCGCCGCGGGCGCCCGCATGCATCATCGACACCGCCGACATCCGGGTGAGGGAGGCCGGCGGCGTGCCAGACTGCGGATGACGAACCGCCGCACAGCAGGAGGTTCCGATGCCGTCTCCAGCTTCGGACCCCGATCGGGTCGCGACCGGAGCGAACCGCTCGCCCACCGGGCGAAACCTCGCCGAACTCGCCGCGGCCGCCGCGCGGCGCGACCTCGGCCACCCCGCCATGGTGGACGTGACCAGCGGCCGGACGCTGAGTTGGGGCGCGCTCGACGACGCCGTGGACGCCCACGCCGGCCGGCTGCGGGAGGTGGGCGTGACGCCGGGCGACCGGGTGCTCGTGCGGCTGCCCACCTCGCCGGAATTCTGCGTGGCGGTCTTCGCGGTACTGCGGGCCGGCGGCGTGCTCGTGCCGTTCGGCACCGGGTCCACCGCTCGCGAGCTGGACCGGGTGCTCGAGCACAGCGGCGCGACGGCGCTGGTCGCCGAGCCGGCCGACCAGGTGGCAGCGGTGGCCGCGGCGCGGCGTGGGGTGGCGGCGGTCGAGCCGGCGGTGCCGTCGCAGCGCGCGCAGCCTGTGGCGCCGGTCGGTGGGGGCGAGGATCTCGCGGTGCTCGCCTACACCTCGGGCACCTCCGGCAGTCCTCGCGGTGTGATGCTCTCGCACCGGGCGCTGCTGGCGAACCTCGAGCAGTGCGCCGCGCTGCGTCCTCCGCCGGTGACCGCGGCGGACCGCGTGCTGCTGGCGCTGCCACTGTTCCACTCCTACGGCCTGGGCCCCGGGCTGTTGCAGGTCGCACACGCCGCGGCCACGGCCGTGCTCACCGACCGCTTCGACGCCGAGGAGGCGCTCTCGGCGATCCGCGAGCACCGGGTGACCATGGTGGTCGGGGTGCCGCCGATGTACCGGGCGTGGCTGCGGCTGGCACCGGAGCGACTGGCCGACGGGCTGGCCACGGTGCGCATGTTGACCTCGGGTGCCGCCCCGCTGGACCCCCGGGTCCTCGCGGGCATGCGCCGGGTCACCGGGCTGGACGTCTTCGAGGGCTACGGGCTCGCCGAAACCGGTCCGGTGCTCACCTCCACCCTGGTCGGGGGCTTCGCCAAGCCCGGGTCGGTGGGCCGCCCGCTGCCCGGCGCACCGGCGGCCGGGGTGGGCCCCGTGGAGATCCGGCTCGTCGACGCCGGCGGCCGGCCGCTGCCGATGGACATCGATGACGACGAGGATGCGGGTGACACCGGCGTGGTCGCCGCGCGCGGCCCGAACCTGTTCTCCGGCTACTGGCCCGACGGCGCGCACGGCCCCGGCGAGCTTCCCGGGCTCGGCGACGGCTGGCTCCGTACCGACGACGTGGGATTCGTCGACGCCGACGGGGACCTGCACCTCGTCGACCGCGCGGGTGACCTCATCATCGTCAACGGCTTCAACGTCTACCCCCGCGAGGTCGAGGACGTGCTGGTCGAGCATCTCGCGGTCGCCGAGGCCGCAGCGGTCGGCATCCCCCACGAACGGACCGGGGAGGCGGTGTGCGCGGTCCTGGTCCCGGTCCCCGGCGCGCGGCCGACGACGCGGGAGATCGTCGACCACTGCGCCGCGCGGCTGGCCCGCTTCAAGGTCCCGGTCGAGGTGGTCCTGGCCGACCGGCTGCCGCACTTGCCGACGGGCAAGCTGGCCCGCCGGCTGCTGCGCAACCCGGACCCAGATTACCGCGTTCTGCCACCAGAACGCGGTAGGTCCCACCCCGATAACAGCGTTCTGCCACCAGAACGCGACGAGTGAGCCCGCGATAGTCGCGTTCTGGTACCAGAACGCGGTAATTCCGGGCGGTCGTGGCAGGGTTGGGACGTGCAGCATGAGGTGACCTTGCTGGTGCGGGCGCAGTGCCATGCCTGCGCCGCCGCGGCGGCCGACGTCCGCCGGATCTGCGACGAGCTGGGCGTGCCGTGGTCGAGCAGCGACGTCGATGCCGACGCCGAGCTGCGGGCCGAGTACGGCGACCGGGTACCGGTGATCCTCGTCGACGGCCAGGAGCACGGCTCCTGGAAGGTCGAGGAGAACCGGTTGCGGGGTGCCCTCGCCCGTTGAACCGGTGGCATGCATCACGATCCGGTCTCCCGGCGAACCCGACACAGCGGGCACCGCGAACCACGGGCATGGGCTCGCCGACGACATCCGCACGCCTGCCGTGGCCGGTGGCCGCGCTGATCGGTGTGCTGTCGGTGGCCGCCGCGCTGGGTGTGGGGCACCTGGTGGCCGGTCTGGTCTCACCGACCGCATCGCCGTTCCTCGCGGTGGGCAACAGCGCCATCGACCTCACCCCGGCCCCGCTGAAGGACTTCGCGGTCAGCACGTTCGGGACCTACGACAAGCTCGTGCTGCTGCTCGGCATGGCGGTTGTGATCGCGATCGTCGCCGTCGCGGCGGGTCTGCTGTCCCGGCGCTCGGCGGCGCCGGGGCTCACGCTCATCGTGGTGCTGGGCGCGGTCGGTGCGATCGCCGTGGTGGCCCGGCCGACCTTCACCGCCGCCGACCTCGTCGCACCCGTGGTCGCCCTGCTTGCCGGGGTGGGCGCCTTCCTGCTGCTGCACCGGTTGGGCTCGCGGTCTCCGGCCGGGGACACCGATGCGACCCTGCCTGCGAGCCCGGTGTCCCGGCGGGGCCTGCTGGTCGGGTCGGCCGCGGTCGCCGCGGGTGCCGGACTGGCGGGTCTCGGCGGCCAGCTGCTCACCTGACGGGGCGACATCGAGGC
>JBOHGT010000218.1:0-2821 GCA_050700385.1 Pseudonocardiaceae bacterium
GCTGTCGCGGCGGCGGCGCTCGGCGAGGACCGCCGCGAGGTAGGGCTCGGCAGGAGTCCCTGGCGGGACGGGCGGGCTGACGTGTGCCGCCACGTCGGCGGCCAGTGCGGTCCCCATCGAGGCCCGCACGGCCGGATCGAGCTGGTCGCAGCGCTGCAGGAACTGCCGGGCGTCCAGCGCGAGGCCGTCGGGCAGCCCGGAGAGCTCCAGACCGGCCGCCCAGCCGGCCAGCGGCGGCGGCATCTCGACCGGCACGACCTGCCGGGCGGGTACCCGCTCCCGCAGCACGACGGTGCCGGCGAGCACGTCGCCGACCCGCTTGCCCTGCGCGGAGGCCAGCGAGGTGACCAGCGCGACCACACCCGTGAACAGGCTGAACACTCCGAAGTCGATGATGAACCCGGCCAGGCCGCGGGCCAGGGCGTGCCGGAACCGGATCGGCCCGCCGTCCTGGCGGACCACCCGCAACCCCATCGCGATCTTGCCGAGGGACCGGCCCCGGGTGAGCGTTTCCACGGTGACCGGATAGCCGACGAACACGATCAGCATCAGCCCCAGCACGAGCGCCGCGGCCAGCGCGTTGTCCACGGCATCCACCAGGCCGGTCGCGACGCCGACGATCACCACGATCCCCGCCAGCATCACCGCGAGGTCGATGCCGAAGGCCAGGGCCCGGCTGGGCAGCCTGGCCAGCCGCAGCTCGAGGGCGACTGCTTCCCCGGTGACCACCTCGCTCACGTGCCCCAGTCTGCCCGCCGGCGGGGACAATGCAGCTGTGGATGTCGACGCCTTCGTGGCCGCGCATCGTGCGCAGTGGCAGCGGCTGGCGGAGCTGTTGCGCCGCCGTCACCGGACCGGGGCCGAGGTCGACGAGCTGGTGACGCTCTACCAGCGTGCCGCGACGCACCTGTCGGTGGTCCGCTCGGCCTCTCCGGACCCGGCGCTGGTCGCCAGGCTGTCGACGCTGGTGGCGCGGGGCCGCGCGGCCGTCACCGGCTCGCACAGCCCTGCATGGCGGGAGGTCGCGCGGTTCTTCGTGGTGGGCTTCCCCGCGGCGCTGTACCGGAGCTGGCGCTGGTGGGTAGGGGTGGCCACCGGAGTGCTCGGGACGGGTGCGCTCATGGCGGCGTGGGTGGCCGCGAATCCGGACGTCCAGGCGAGCATCGCGACCCCGCAGGAGACCCGCAGGCTCGTGGAGCAGGACTTCGAGGCCTACTACTCCTCGAATCCCGCCGGCTCGTTCGCCGCCCAGGTGTGGACCAACAACGCCTGGATCGCGGCGCTGTGCCTGATCTCCGGGATCCTCATCGTGCCGGTGCTCTGGATCCTGCTGCAGAACACGCTCAATCTCGGGGTCACCGCGGGGTTGATGGCTGCGGGAGACCGGCTCGACCTGTTCTTCGGGCTGGTCATCCCGCATGGGCTGCTGGAGCTCACCGCGGTGTTCGTCGCGGCCGGCGCCGGGCTCGCGCTGGGCTGGGCGGTGATCGACCCGGGACCGCGCCGCCGCGGCGAGGCGGTGGCCGCGCAGGGACGTACGACGGCGGGGATGGCGCTCGGTGTCGCGGTGCTGCTGGCGATCTCGGGGGTGATCGAGGCGTTCGTGACGCCCTCCGGGTTGCCCACCTGGGCGCGGATCGCGGTCGGGTTGCTCGCCGAGGTGGCGTTCCTGGCCTACGTCGTGCTGCTCGGGCGGCGCGCGGTGCGCGCCGGGGAGACGGGTGACGTGTCCGCCCGGGAGTCCGGGGATCTGGCCCCGACCGCGGGCTGACGAGTGCTACAGCCGGCCGGTGGCCTTGAGGGCGAGGTAGGCGTCGGCGACGGCGGGCGCGAGCGCGTCGGGTGCGGCGTCGACCACCGTGACGCCACGGCGGGTCAGCTCGGCGGCGGTGTGCCGTCGCTGCGCGATGGCACGCTGTGCCGCGGCGGCCTCGTACACCGCCGTGGAGTCCCCCCGTGCCGCCGCCATCGCCGCGACCTGGGGGTCGGCCACCGATGCCACCATCACCCGGTGCCGGGACGACAGTGCCGGCAGCCCGGGCAGCAGCCCCTCCTCGACCGCCGCGGCGTCGAGCCCGGTGAACAGCACGACCAGCGAGCGCCGCGACACCCTGGTCAGTACCGCCGACACCATGCCTCGCACGTCGGTCTCGAGCAGCTCCGGCTGCAGCGGCGCCATCGCGTTGACCAGCGCCGGGAGCAGCTCGCCCGCACCGGCGCCGGACACCTGGGCCCGCACCCTCCGGTCGTAGCCGAGCAGGTCCACCCGGTCACCCGCGCGGGAGGCCAGCGCGGCCAGCAGCAGCGCGGCGTCCATCGCCGCGTCCAGCCGTGGTGCGTCGCCGATCCGGGCGGCCGACGTGCGGCCGGTATCGAGCACCAGTAGCAGGTGCCGGTCACGCTCCGGCCGCCAGGTGCGCACCACGACGTCGGCGGCCCTGGCGGTGGCCCGCCAGTCGATCGAGCGGGTGTCGTCGCCCGGCACGTACTCGCGCAGCGAGTCGAACTCGGTGCCCTGCCCGCGGATCATCACCGCGGTGCGGCCGTCCAGCTCGCGCAGCCGGGCGAGCTTGGCAGGCAGGTGCTTGCGGGAGGTGAACGGCGGTAACGCGCGCAGCACCCATGCCACCTCGTGCGAGCCCTGCCGGGCGGCCAGCCCGAGTGGGCCCACTGAGCGGACCGTGACTCGGTGCGCCCGCCGGTCGCCGCGCCGGGTCGGGCGCAGCAACACGGTGACCCGGCGCCGCTCGCCGGCAGGGATCCACAGCCGGTGGCGGGTCTGCGTGGCGCCCGCGCTCGGCGGCCACGCGTCGCGCAGCAC
>JBOHGT010000219.1:0-4001 GCA_050700385.1 Pseudonocardiaceae bacterium
GCGGAGCTGCTCGATCTGGCGGTGCTGCTGCACGCGCAGGACACCCGCGGGTGGCTGTGGATGCACAGCGCTTCGCTTGACCTGCGCTGGCAGGCCGCGTCGCTGGCGCAGCAAGCGGCGCAGGAGCGCGACACCCCGACCGCGCTGGGCATCGCGGCGTGGGGCGCGGTGGTGGAGATGCTCGCCGGGGGCGCGTTTGACCTGGCGCAAGCCGAGCTCGACTCGCTGATCGTGTCGACCACTACGCCGGAGTCGACCCAGCTCGCGGGGATGCTGGCGATGCAGCAGTCGTTGGTCGCGGCGGCCGGCGGCCGCCCGGCCGACGTGGCCGGGGCGCTGGATGAGGCCGCGGAGCTGGCGCAGCGCACCGGGGAGGGTGACGCCTTCTGGCTCGGGTTCGGGCCGACGAACGTGGGGTTGTGGCGCATGGCCAGCGCGTTGGAGGTCGGGGACTACGACCGGGTTGTGCGCATCGCCGGGGGGCTGCGGCCGCAGATGCACCGGTCGAAGGAGCGGCAAGCTACGTACTGGCTGGACTTCGGGCGTGCGGCGGCGCGGCTGCGGGGTCGCCGGGACGAGGCTGTGGTGGCGCTGCGGCGGGCCGAGGAGGAGGATTGTCCCCCCGCAGTGAGCACCGCGACGGCATCTTCGCCTACCCAGGGCCCTGCGGGACGTCAGTACCGGCCGCGGTACGTGATTTCGCGGTCCCAGGCGCCGGGCGGTTGGGTGTGCAGTCGCCAGTATTGCTCGGCGATGTCGTCCGGATCGAACGCGGTGCCGGGCGCGACCGCCCCGCCGACCGTCACCGTCGCGACATGGACGCCGGACGACGCGAACTGCGTGTCGAGCAGTTCGGTGAGCGCTCGCACTCCCGCTTTGCCGAGCGACAGGCTGGTCACCTGCGGGATTGGGGTGGGCATCCCGCCCGTGATGATGTAGGTGCCGTGACCGGCCTGGGCCATCCGCGGCAGCAGGTGCGCCGCAGCGGTGATGGCGCCGACGACGTTGGTCGCCCAGGCGTCCAGGTGCTGGGCGGCACTGAGGTCGCCGATGCCGTCGGCCTGGATGATCGCGGCGTTGTAGACCAGCGCATCGGGAACGCCGACGTGATCCACGAGTCGATCGAGGGCGGCGCGCAGCGCGACCTCGTCGGCCGCGTCCGCGGTCGCCCCGTGGGTGTCCACGTCCGCGTCGGCCAGTGCCGACAACGCCGCATCGACGGTCGCGGGGGATCGCGCGATCACGCCGATCGGGAGGCCCTGGCGGGCGAATCGCCGGACGACGGACAGCCCGATTCCGGGACCGGCGCCGATGATGATCGCTCCGGGCATGGGTGGCTCCTCGTGTTCGTGCATCAGATCCGGGCTGCTGCGGCGCCGATCAGGCGGAGGGCTTCTCACGTACCGGCGCCCAGTCACGCCAGCACGGCCATGACGCGGCGGTGGTCGCCCGACGGGGGCAGCCCGAGCTTTCCGAAGATCGATGAGATGTGCTTCTCCACCGCACCCTGGGTGACTACCAGTGCCCGGCCGATCGCGGTGTTCGTGCGGCCCTCGGCCCGCCATCAGCCCCGGACCGAGAGGTGGCCGGCTGGTAGAGATGAGGCTGCCCATCGCACAGCCTCGAGGAGTACCCGTGCAGATCACCTCCTCCGCCGTATCGTTGAACGTCGAGGACGTCACCGCGTCCAGTGCCTTCCTCGTCGAGCACTTCGGGTTCCACGAGGAGATGGCCGCCGATGGCTTCTCCTCGCTGTGTCGCGAGGACGCCGGCATGAACGTCATCTTCCTCCGGCGAGGCCTGGAGACGTTGCCCGATGACCAGCGCGACGACCACGCCAGCGGCCTCATCCTCGCCTTCGTCGTCGATGACCTCGAGGGTGAGCTGTCGCGCCTGCGC
This sequence comes from Pseudonocardiaceae bacterium, assembly GCA_050700385.1. GTDB lineage: Bacteria > Actinomycetota > Actinomycetes > Mycobacteriales > Pseudonocardiaceae > WHSY01. The sequence continues at coordinate 1,900 of JBOHGT010000219.1, forward strand.
GCCGAGGGAGTCACCATAACCATGCCGCTGACGGTCGAGGAGTGGGGTGAGCGGGCCTTTCAGGTAAGGGACCCCAACGGCATCATCGTCCAGCTCGTCGATTGGAACGCGCCCACCGGCTCGCGATGAAGGTCACCGGCATCAGCCGTGTGGCGCGAAGCCCGGGTCCGCGTCGGCGGCCTCGACACCGGGGACGGCGGCGGGCGTGGAGCCGTCGGGCAGCAGCACTGCCCGCCCGCACTCATCATCGCCTGCGGCCTCGCGCCGCGCTCATCCTGGCTGTTGCCGCGGGCAGCATCGGCGTCATTCAGTTTCGTTTCCCCGGGCTGCTTGCAGCTCTGGGCCCTGATTGCTATGGCGCCGTCCAGTTCGCCGGGCAGGCCGAGGCGCGTACCGCGATCCACACCGATCACCTGCCACCCGGCGCACCGCTGGGCTCAGTCGGGACGCGGCTCGCCATCGCCGAACGCGATACGCTGCTCGGCATGGCGAGCCCGGAGCAGGTTTCGCGGCGCGTCGATCGCGCCGAGCAGGACCTCACCGCGATCTCGCACACCGTACTGGACATCAAGGAGACGGTGGACGGCCACACCGAGACGCTGGCCGAGCACGGCCGCAAGTTGGATGCGATCACCGGTCGGCTCGATGTCCTGGAGGGCCGAATGGAGGAAGGCTTCGCCGTCCTGGAGAGCCGCATGGAGGAAGGCTTCGTCGAGATCTTGCGGGTGCAGCCGGGCGGCGGGAGGAGGCGCTGAGCGCCACGGCCGAGGCCGTAGCCGCATGCTGGGGACCGAGCCGATGGCCTCATCGGGCGCGGCCCGTCTCGCGCTGGCGTGGCGACATCGCAACGCTCTGGGCCTGTAGCGCGGGATCGGCGTCATGTCCACGATGGATGACCGAACCTGCACGGAGTGCCACCGGCCTTACAGGGGTAGCGGCCAGCGGTACCCCGAGTCGGGATGATCGAGCCAGACGTACTGCAGGTCGGCGACATCCGGTGCGGTGACGCCGAAGCGCTCGACGCCCGGCTGGCCCAGGCGGCACCACAGTGCCCAGCATGACTCCACCGTGTCCCACAGCCGCCCGAGCCCGCCCTGCGCCACAGGGAACAGACCGTCGTCGTCGGCACGCAGTCCCACGGTGAACCAGCTGCCGTCAGTGGCGTGGCCGGACAGCTCGGTGTTGCCGGGCGAACGGAGAAACCCGCGCACACGACGCCCGGCCAGGTGCAGTTGCAGCAGGAACCGCAGCGACCGGCAGTCGGCCGCCGACCCGGCGTCGACGGGCGTCGTACGCCGCTGCGGGTTGCGTTGATCGAGCACCTGTTTCCAGGTCTCCCCGTCACGGAGCGGGCTGTCGAGCCGGGTCCGCATTGGCATGAAGGCTCCGGGCAGGTCGAGGAACCGCCCCTCGACAACGCCGTCGTCGACCGCGATCAGCCCGATCAGCGAGCCCGACAGGCTTCCCCGTAAATCAGCGACGATCGCGCCACCGGGGGCGAGCTGGGTGATCCAGGCGGGCGGCACGTGGTCCACCGACGCGGTGGCGATGATCCGGTCGAACGGTGCCGACTCCGGCACACCCACATTGCCGTCCCCGACCTGTACCGATGGGTGGAGGCCGAGTTCGGCCAACGCCCGCCGAGCGGCATCGGCCAGGCCTGGATCGAGCTCGATGCTCACCACGTTCTCTGCGCCGACGCGGCGGCTGAGCAGCGCGGCGTTGTAACCTGTGCCGGTGCCGACCTCCAGCACCCGATGCCCGGGCTGGAGGTCGAGCGCCTCCAGCATCTCGGCCATCACGGCGGGCGCGGAGCTGGAACTCGTGGGACGACCCGGGGCAGTGGGTTCGCCATGTGCCGTCGTGAGCTGCACCGTGAGCGCCTCGTCCTGGTAGACCCCCCGCAGCCACTCGTCGCGCTGCGCTGCCGAGTCGCCGTCCACCAGCACCTCGCAGCCCGCCTCGGAGCGGTAAAACCGCGGGACGAACACGTGCCGCGGGATCTCCTCGAACGCCCGCCGCAGCCACGCGCTGCGCACTGCTCCACTGGCGACGAGCGCATCCGCCAGCTCGCGAGCAAAGGCCGACGCCCTGGTCATGCC
>JBOHGT010000220.1:0-3340 GCA_050700385.1 Pseudonocardiaceae bacterium
GCGATGGCCAGCCCGGCCGCCTGCAGCACGTCAAGGATGAAACGCCGCCGTCGCATGATCTCGTCCTCATCGTAGGACACGCCCGCCCTCCCTCGCTGATCTTGACTGCACACGGTAGTGCACCCGCCCCACGAAGACGGCACGCGACCCCCGGCCACGGACCCTGATCGATCAGCTTGAATCGCGGTCGCCGACCTCACCGGCTGCGACCCGGCGGTTGAACGCTGCCGGCCAGGGGTCGACGAGCTGTACTGCCCGGCACACTGTCCGTGAGCTCGACGTGGTGGGGGCTCGCAGGCCACCACCCCCAGCGTGTCCAGTTCACGGACACGCGGGCGGCTAATGTAGGCGAGATGATCGAGCTGGCCCGCCGTGCGGAGACGACCAGGTAACTGCCCAGCAGGACCCTGGCCACGGCCTAGACGCCTCGATCCGCGGCGTGCCGCTTCGCGGCTCGTGAGTGCTCAGCGCACGATCACGACCGGGCAGGACGCGTGGTGCACGCACTGCAGCGCCACTGAGCCGATCATCATTCCGCCGAATGCGCCGCGCCCCTTGTTGCCCAGCACGAGGAGATCGGCCTCCGCGGCGTGGTCGAGCAGTACCCGTGGCGGATGCCCCCTTTCCACCCGGGGGTCCACCTCACAGCCGGGGAACGCCGTGGTCACTTCAGTGACCGCGTCCTCGAGCCATCCCCGGGCCTGCTGCTCGAACTCGCGATCCGGGAAGACCCGGGGGTAGCCGAACTGCACCGGGTGGTGCCAGGCGGCCACGGCGCGGACCGTCCCGTTGACCTGTTGCCCGTGCCGGACAGCCCAACGCAACGCGTCCTTGGACTGCTTGGATCCGTCCACGCCGACGACGATCAGCGCCGGGTCCGCCGACTCCGATGTCATATCCGGCTCCGTCCAGCGCTCACGTACCCAGCCATGATCAGCCTCACTTCGATCACCGACGACCGGGCCATGCTGCCTCGACCGCGGATGACCAGCAACCCGGATTGCAGCCTACGGCCACCCACGCGGCCACCCACGGCAGCGGTCAGCCGGGGCGAGGCGCCGGGTAGCGTCGCTCCCCCGGTCAGTTGTCGATCCGATAATCGACATTATGTCATTAATCGCGGTGCGCCTCTCCCCAACCCACCATAAGCACGCGCAACGTGCTTCGTTCACTGCCCGAAACCACGAAAAGTGCGCTTATGGTGGGTGCGGGGTGCTGGCGCCGTCCAGCTCCAGCGAGCCGACGACGAGGTCGGCGCGGGCCTGTGACGGGACGATGAGACGGGCGTTGCGCTCGTCGCTGCCCAGCGCCCGCTCCCGCGCCTCGGCTCGCGACCGCCCGTAGGCCTCGTGTCGGGCGGTCAACCTGGCCCGCCGGGCCCCCTCCCCCGGCTCCAGGTACCAGCACTCGTCGAGCAGCGGCCGGACGGATCCCCACGGCTGGTCCGCGAGCAGCAGGTAGTTGCCCTCGACGATCACCAGCGGGACGTCGTGGCCGACCGGAACGGCATTGGCGATCGGCTCCTCGAGGGCCCGCTCGAAGCACGGCGCGTACACCACCTCGTCGGCGCTGTCGCGTAGCCGCCGCAGCAGCGCGACGAAACCCAGCGCGTCGAAGGTGTCGGGCGCGCCCTTGCGCTCCACCCGCCCGAGCCGGGCCAGCTCGGCGTGGGCGAGGTGGAAGCCGTCCATGCCCACGCACCGGGCCCGCTCACCCATCGCGGCGGCGAGCGCGACCGCCAGCTCCGTCTTGCCGCTGCCGGGCGCTCCTGCGATGCCCAGGATGCGCCGACCACCGGCAGCCGCGAGACGCTCGGCCCGTGCCACCAGCTCGGCCAGGATCACCGCAGCTCCTCCCGGACCAGCCGCCCGAGCCGCGCGTCGAACGTCCAGGCCCGTGGCCCGGCGTGCTCCACCCGCACCGCGGCCACCGCCACCGCGAAGCGCAGGCTCCGCTGCGGGTCATGCACACCGCAGGCCCAGGCGAAGGCGAGGGCGCCATGCAGCACATCGCCAGCACCGAGCGTGTCGCGCACTGCGGCGCGCGGTACCTCGACGGAGCCGGCGGCGCGCCGGGTCCGCCATCGCACCGGGTGCGCCCCGTCGCTCATCGCCACCATCCCCGTACCGCCGCGCAGCAGTCCCGTGGCCACCGCATCGAACCCGGCAGCGCCCTCGACGGTGAAGCAGGCCGAGCAGACCGCGGTGGCGGCGAGCGGCGCCAGCTCGGCGAACACGGGCCGCTCGCTACCGCAGTCCAGGACCACGGGAACCCCGGTACGGTGCGCGGACCGTGCCGCGGCCAGCGCCAGGACCGGGTGATGCCCGTCGACCAGCAGGACGTCCGCGCTAGCCACCAGCGCGTCGGTGTCCGGCGCGGCAGCGGCCATGCCCTCGGCGTTGCGGGAGACCACCGACCGCTCGCCAGTGCCGTCGAGCACGGTGATCGCCGAGATGCTGAGGTCGCCACCTCCGGACTGCCAGGTGTCCACCACATCGACGCCGTGGCGGTGCAGGTCGTCGGCGGCCAGCCGGGCGATGGGCCCCGGCCCCAACGCGCTGAGCAGCACGCTGCGTCCCCCCAGCGCGCGGAACGCGACTGCCGCGTTGGCGGCCGGTCCCCCGGCGGCGAGGTCGGCGCTGTGTGCCTGCACCTTGCCGTCGGTTCCCGGCAACCGGTCCACCCGCTGCACGAGATCGAGCGTGGTCAGCCCGGTGAACAGGCCCCGTGGCGGGGTCACCGGCGCACCACCAGCAGCATGACCGTCGCAGTGATCATCATTCCGCAGCTGGTGAGCCACGCGGCCGATGCCCCGAAGTGCTCGGCGACGAGCCCGAAGAGCAGTGGACCCGCAGCCGCGCCGACGTACACGCCAGTCTGGGTCACCGACGTGGCCGTGGCGACCCGATCGGCGAAGCGGGCGGCGACGGCGTAGTTGAACACCCCGGGCCACGCCCAGCCCGCGCCGAAGCCGAGGATCAAGCCGACCAGGAACGTCACGGGGTGGCCGAGTGCCAGCAGCCCGAACCCGACCGACCCGAGCCCGAGCATGATCGCGACCATGCGCAGCAGGTCGGGCCGGGCACGGTCGGCCACCGCGCCGGCGACCAGCCGGGAGATCAGCCCGCACGCCGAGCCCAGCGCGAGCACCAACCCGGCGGCGGCTTCGTCGTACCCGACGTCGACCGCGCTGATCGTCACGAAGGTGCCCATCGCGTTCGCGGCGGCCGCTCCCATGCCGGTGACCGCGGCGAGCGCCACCAGCAGCACCCCCTCCGGCCGGGCGAGCGCGGCGACGCCGAGAACCGCCAGCGACAGCGGCGCGCGCCCGGGCTCGGCG
>JBOHGT010000221.1:0-7713 GCA_050700385.1 Pseudonocardiaceae bacterium
CGGCCTTCTGCTGACGGCGGCGGTAGTGCTCCCGCGGCTTCTCTTGGGCCTCATCCGGCGGCAGCACCACCAGGTCGGATCCGAACAGGGCGATGAAGTCGGCGCGGTGTTCGGCCTGCAATTCCCAGGCACGCCGCATATTGTCAGGGTTGCGGCGCAGCAGTTCCGGATGGGCGGGTCAGCGTCTGGAGGGCGGTCTGTGCGATCTGCTGCCCGGCGGATTTGGGGAAGGCGGCGAAGTGCCCGCTGACCAGCCAGGCATCAGTGGCTGGGTGGAGCGGCACGATCCGGCCGATGACGAACATGCCCTTTCGCAGTTGGGTGAACGCCCTGCGTCCCATGTTGGAGTAGGAACGGTAGGTGAGGTCATCGACGAGGTTGTGGAGCACGACGGCACTCTGATCGAGCCGGCACACCTCGAAGCATCCCTCGACAACGTTGCCCCAGGCGAGCAGCATCTCGCACTCATCATCCGACAGCGGCGGTCGGCGCTGCGCGACGAACCGCTCGAGGATGGTACTGCCGTCGGGCAGCTGGTACTGCAGCGCGAAATGATCGATGGTGAGGACGGCCGTGTTCTCGTCAAGGTAGCCGTCGCGATCGGTGGCACTCCTGAGCCGGGCTGTCAGCTGCTTGGAGAAGCGAGGGGTTTTGGCGAACGCCACCAGCTCGCCCTTGAGGTCCCCACCACGGGCTATCAGGGTCTCGATCGAGGTAGTCGGGGTGCCGACGGCCGCCGGAACGGTATCGACGGAGGACCTGGTGTGCTTGCGCATCGGGCATGTCCTGACTCGTGTACGGCATCGGAGTGCCCGCCACCCTATCGGCGTCTGTCAGCGGAGCGTGCCCCCGTCGCAAGGACACCAGCGCGGGCGTCGAAGCCGTCGCCGGGCGGTTAGTCGGCCCGACCTTCGACGGCCTCGACGTCGCGCCCTCCGCGGCGGCCTTGGTCGTAGCCGTTCGAGCATCTCGGCCGACAGGTCCAGTGCCGGTGACCCGATGGCCGAGGCGGGCGGCGGTCAGGCTCAGGAACCCGGTGCCCGCGCCCACGTCGAGTCATCTGCGGCACGGTGCCGCCTGGCACGGCACCGCGTTGGGCGGGCGCGTTTCGAGAAGCCCTGACCCGCACGTGCTTGCTATTGTCAGCTCAATACTCGCGACAGGGGTACTCAGTGGACGGGGAAGGCGAGCTGTACGTCGACCGGGCGAGTCTCACCGCAGCTGCGGGAAGGGCCGACGCGGTCGCTGCAGCGGTGCCACGCACCGGCGACGAGCCGGCCGGGCAGATCCTCGACGCGGCGGCGCCGCATCGGGGCATGCTGACGGCGTTCGCCATGGTGAACGCCGTCGAGCGCTGGTCGCAGCAGATGACTGTGCTCGGGCAGGACGTAGGCGGGGTCGCAACAAGGCTGCGGGACACCGTGGCGGAATACGACGACAGGGAAAAGTCGAACGAGGAACTGTTCGGCGGGCCGAACGTGCCGGTCTGAGTGGCGCGGATCGTGAGGACTACGTGCTTTACCACCAGTTACGCGATGCACGGCCGGAGCTCTTCGATGTGGCGGCGCAGGCGTGGGAGCGGTGGGCCGATGCGGTGGACGATCAGGCGACGGAGTACACCAACTCCGTCGCCAGTCCGCTGTCGCAACCCGAGGTTTGGCACGGCCGGGCCGCTGCTGCTGCCCAGGATTATGTGGACCGGATCCGGCTGTCGCTGGTGTTTGCGGCGGACGAGACACGCGAGCCCGCCGGCGTGTTGCGGACCTTCGGCGGCGCGATCGGCACCCTCCAGGCCGGCTGGCAGACGTCGCCGCGCGCGCTGGCGCGCAGGGTTTTCTCGTCGGCGACGACGGCTCGGTCGCGGTCCCGCCGGGGACGCCGGTGCCCGAGGGGAAGACGCCGGAGTCCCTCAACTCCGATGCCCGCAACCTCGCCGACGAGATCGGCCACATCGTGCACCAGGCCTCGCAGGCCGACAGCGAGACTCTCGACGCTCTCAACGCCTTCTCGACGCAGAACCTCGCCGCGGACGCGGCCGACGCTGCGGAAGCGCCGCCGCTGCCCCCACCTGGTACGCCACCGGCACAGGTCAACGCATGGTGGGACCGCCTGTCCGTCGCGGAGCAGATGGCTGTGATCGCCGTGGATCCGATCGGCGTCGGGATGACCGACGGCATCCCCGCCGAGGCTCGGGACGCGGCCAACCGGATCCTGCTGGACTCCGAGCGGGAGCGGTTGACGCAGCGACGCGACGAGCTGATAGCGATCGAGCCCGGTCACCGGACCTCGGAGCAGCAACAGGAACTCGTCATCGCCAACCGGCAACTCGACGGCATCGAGGCCATCGACCAGCGGCTCGACGAACCGCGGCCCGGTCAGCAGCAGGCCTACCTGCTCGGCCTCGACACCGATGACCTCGGCCAGGCGATCGTCGCGATCGGCAACCCCGACGAGGCCGACAACGTCGTGACGTTCGTGCCGGGTACCTACACTCAGCTGAGCAAGGCCGGTCAGGGCATCGCCGATGTCGAGGTCGTCGTGGACCAGGCACAGCGATCGGACCCCACCACGCGGACCGCAGGTGTGCTGTGGATCGGATACGACGCGCCGCAGTCGATTCCCCGGGATGCCACCCGGATCAGCTATGCAGAGGATGCCGGAGAGGACCTCGACAGCTTCCAGGACGGGCTGCGCGCCACCCATCAGGGGCCGCCAGCGAACAACACCGTGCTCGGCCACAGCTACGGCTCGACGGTGGTCGGCGTCGCTGCTCGCGACGAGCGGCTCGATGTCGACAACATCGTATTGGTCGGGAGCCCCGGAGTAGGTGTCGATCATGCCAGCGAGCTGGGCATTCCCCGGGAGAATGTATGGGCAACGGCCGCAGAAAATGATCCGATCGCGTCTGCCATCGACCCGACCCAGCCCTACGATCTCGTTCACGGCAACGATCCCACGGATGCCGACTTCGGCGGCCAGGTGTTCGCGTCGGATCCAGGCTCGGCATGGCCTCCCGGCGCCGCACACCTGGAATACTGGCAGCCCGACTCACCCTCGTTGATCAATTTTGGTCACATCGTCGCCGGTCGGTATGAGGCGGTGGAGCGGTGACTCGGGGCGGACGAATCCGGACATGGCGGGCCGCCGATACAGCTGTTGTTCTGGCGTTGGCCACCGCATGTTCTTCGGGAGCAGGTATGCAACCCACGCTGAATCAGCAGCAAGGCACCGAACGGATGGAGCAGCACATCATGAATGCTGTCGCAGTGATCGAGCCGAAACCCAGTCTGGAGCTGCAGTCGGCGAACACTCAGGACTGCAGCCAACCCAGCGACGACGGTCCTCTAGGCCGCGTCGTCCTCAGTGTGGCGTACTGGCTCCGCGAGATTCCCGTGGAGCGGAACCCGGAGGTGTTCGCCGCCACAAAACGACACTGGATGGGTTCGGAGTGGACTGTCCTCAGTGATCGGAGCCAGCGAGCAGAGGCACCATTCATCTCCGTTCAGAACGACCGGGACGGCTTCCGGATGAGCATTCAGAGCAGCGTCGACGGCCAGCTCTCGCTCGGCGCCAGCTCCCCGTGTATCTGGCCGAACGGGACACCCGAGCCGGAGGGACCGTAGCCGGTCGGGTGCGGTCCCGGCAGGCCGCAGCGCTCACCTCGGCGGGTGGTGAGACCCTCGGGGTGAACACCTCACCGCTGGCGGCGGCGCTGACGGTCTCATGGCCTCGTTCGCCGGCGGTGCCTGGCCACGGCGCTGGTGTTGGCGCGGTTCGCTGGTCGCCGGCGACCAGCCAGTGCTCGATGTTCAACAGGAACTCACTATGGGCGAGACGACACCGCGGCGCACGGCTCTCAAGTTGAGCTTGGCGGCTACCATTGCGCCTGAGACTCTGCACCGGGTGCTGTGTGATGCCGCTGCCGAGGCGATGGGGTTCACCCGACTCGCCGGGGTCTCATCCGTCGGGCACGGCACGCTCGAACACCTCGAGCAGGTGCTCAGTGACCTCAACCGAGGTTATTCGCAGGAGGACCCACTCGCCGAGCTGTTCGTGGTGGCCCGGGCCTACCGGTCACGGGTTGACGAGCTCATCAAGGGGCACCATACCCTCACCGAACTCCGGGAGCTGTACGTCTATGCCGGGTGCCTGTCCGAGCTGCTGGCGTGGTTGTCACACGATCTCGGCAATCCTCGCACCGCCCAGGCTTACGCCATTGACTGCTACGAGCACGCCGAGCAGGCGAGACACAACGAATTGTGCGGGTGGGCCGCCGACGTCATGACGACGATCGCGACCTACGCCGAACGCCCCGACAGGGCGGTGCAGACTGCCATGAAGGGTATTGCCCAGGCTCCCACCGATCACCCACTGTCCATCCAGCTCCGCGTCAAGGTGGCCCGCGCCTATGCCCGGCTAGGTGATCGGGAGACGTTCGACACCCTGTTTACCGAGGCCCGGCGCCTGCACGACCAGTTACCTGCCCAGACACCCTGTCGGTTCACTACCGGCACCGGCACGTTGGCCTCCTACGCCATTACCGCATACCCCGCACACGCCTACCTCTGGCTCGAAGACTTCTACGCCGCCAAGACACACGCCGAAGCGGCCCTGGTTGCGCACGAGTCAGCCCCGCCCGGCGGCAGCTCACCCGGCAAGGGCGCTATGGCCCGCCTCGACCTGGCCACTGCGTTGGCCCACCTGGGGGAACCGGACGAAGCGGCCGCGCTCGGCCACCAGGCGTTGACCTCGACGCACGCGGCCAACTTCGTCCGGACGCACGCTCGCGACCTCGGCGCCGCACTGGTCAGTCGCTACCCGACGCTGACCTGCACCCGCGACTTCCACGAGCAGTACCGGCAGATCACCGACCGCTCGACCGCCAGTGAGGCGTGATGCATGAATGATACCGCGCGTACCCGCCAATTGAACCTCCGCAAGCCATACCTCCAGCTCATTGCTAACCGTGTCACGAACACGCTTCGTGACACGCCCGCCGCTCGAGGTTGACCCGGTTCGGTGATTGTCACACAGCGTGATGTCCCGTAACGTTGGTCACATGAGGGCGGCGACGAAGAGGCGCATAGCACGGTACTGGGGATACCTTCTTCTGATTGTTCTTTATCTCGGGTGGTTCGAGTTCGATCTGGACCCTCTGATCCTCGGCGTCATATCGGTTCTGATCGTATTCTACATGCTCTTTCAGGCGCCAGTGCCCTGCTGCGCCGAGACCCGTGAACTCGAGTTTTGTCGAAACAATGCTCGTGGGCTTCTTCGAGGCTGTCACCTTCAAGATCATAAGTGGCAGAATCTAAGGATGTTGGTTCGCCAACAGGCTTGGGCGCGCGTTACACGCGGAATCTTCCGGCGCATAAGCGGTAACGCAGCTGCCTTATCAGTGATCGCCGGGATGGTGTCCGCCGCCGCTGCAGTGGTCACTGCCATAACCGGCTGACGGCCAGTAACAGTGCAGCTCGACAGCAACACCCCGGAATCGGAGCGCCTGGTCGGACCATCACCTGTTCGGCACCGTGTTGACCCTGTCGCAGCCGCTGATCCGGGACAGCGGGGCCCCGAGGCGAGGCGACCCTGGCCACGCTCGACACGGCGATGCGGGTCACCGGGCTCTCCAGCGGCCAGCGGGGCGACCCGAGCCACGGCGCGGCAGCGGATATTGGCGGTAGCCTGGGCAGACCCGCCCGGATCGGCAGGGAGGTGGCGCCGTGAGCCCGTACTACATGATCAGGCCCTGGGAGGGCGCGCTGTTCCGGAGCTGTCGCCGGGCATGGGAGCTCGGCGCGCGGGAACGGCAGGACTACGAACCGGTCGAGCCGTCCCGGGTGTTCGATCTCGACGAGGCGATCCATGACGCGCTCGACGTCTACTACTTCCCGGGGATGTGGGAGTGGGACCGGGCGATCGTGCGACCGCTGGCCCTGCAGGCTTTCGGCAAGTCGATGCGCAGGCAGCACGCGGCCTACGCCCGCCACCGCGAGCCGTCCGCGGCGCAGCAGCGGGAGTGGGAGGAACACCTCGAGCTGGGCACCGGCATGCTGGAGCGCTACTTCGCCTTCGCGCTGCAGGCCGACGGCTTCACCCCGGTGCAGGTGGCGACGCAGTTCGACGTCACGATCCCGGACCCGGCCAGCCCGGACAACGGCCTCACCACCCCGGACGGGCGAGGCATCATCCACCGCACCCGGATCGACATGGTGGTCATGGACGAGCACGAGCTCTACTGGCTCGTCGAGCACGGGACGCTCGATCGCCCGTGGGACGGCGTCGACCGGCTGCTGCTCGACGAGCCGAGCCTGACCCGGTCCTGGGCCTGGCAGCTCGGGTTCCTCACCAAGATCGAAGGGACCATCCACAACGAGCTGCGCAGCGACGTCCCGGGGGCGGCCGGGCCTGCGGACAGGATCGAGCTCGATGCCCGGGACGGGCCGAGTGGCTTCATCACCCAGCAACGTAACGACCACTTCCGGCGCACCCGGATCCCCCGGAGCGGGGACGATCTCGAGCGCCGGGGCGTCGCCATCGCGCTCGAGGCCCAGGACATGGTCGACCCGATGCTCCGGCTCTATCCCAACCCCTCCTGGGAGCGCTGCTCGCGCTGCGCCTACCGCCGGCCGTGTGTCGCCATGACTCAGGGAGTCGACGAGCGGGCGATCCTCGACGCGTCCTACCGGAAGCGGACGGCCGAGGAGTTCGAGCTGGGGCGCCTCGGTTCGGTGTGGGGGTTCGTGCCCGAGGTCCATCGCGTCGCGGAGCACCGGGCTCCCGGTAACAGGGCCAGCGGTTGACAAGGCGCTTGCGGGTGGTGAGCTGGAACCTCGACTCCCGGCCCACCGGGCTGCTCGACGCCAAGGTCGAGCTGCTGCGCCACCTGGAGCCCGATATCGCGCTGCTGCAGGAGATCGGCCGGTCGGTCTACCGGGCGCTGCTGCCGCACCCCTCGGCCCACGAGCGGATGCACAACCGGTCGCGGATCTTCTCCTGGGGGGCGCTGTCCACCGACCTGTCCCGGCCGCGGGGCAGCGAGTACCGGCTGGGCTGCGCCGTGCTGGGGGCCCCGAGCACCGCCCTGCTGACGTCCCAGCTGCTCGACGCTGCCCCGTTCGAGATCGCTGATCCCGCGCGGCTGAGCTTCCTGCGGCGCACGGTCGCCACCCGGGTGGCGATCCCGGGCAGCCGGCTGCTGACCGCGTGCAGCTTCCACGCCCGCCGGCCGGCGCGGCAACCTGCCGATCTGCTGACCCGGGCGTTCCACGCCGGTATCGCCGGCTGGCTGGCCGGCCAGCCCGCCCCGGTCGTCTTCGGCATGGACACCCACGCCCCCGCGGTCGACCATCCCGACTTCCGCCGCTCGAGCTTCTCGCTGCCCGCGCCGCCCGGGGGTGGTCCCGGCGAGGACCAGCTGCTCGGCCCGGACGCCGCCCACGGTCTGGACGACGTGCTGCGCCGCCACCTGGACCGCCACCCCGACCAGCTCGCGCGCATCCGGGTGGAACGGCCGGACGGGCCGCTGGCGATCTCCCGGTGCCTGTCCTCGCGGCCCGCCCGTCACCACCACATCTGGGCCACCCGCGACCTCGAGGTGATCGACGTCCGGTACCTCTACGACGAGGCGGTGGCCGCGGGCAGCGACCACGCCCTGGTACTCGCCGATTTCGAGACAGCGAGCCCGCCCCGTTGGTCGTGAATGATTTCGGT
>JBOHGT010000222.1:0-5556 GCA_050700385.1 Pseudonocardiaceae bacterium
CCTTGTAAGCGGAAGGTTCGGGGTTCGAGTCCCCGCGTCGGCTCCAGGTCACACGGTGTCCCTGGTCACTCTGTGTACAGGGCATCCAGGGCCGCGCGGTAGTTGTCCTCCACGACCCGTCTCCGCACTTTCAGGCTCGGGGTCAACTCACCGGAGTCCACCGACAGGTCGTGCTCGAGGATGATGAACTTCTTGATCGCCTCCCACCGGTTGAGCTGGGTGTTCAGCTCCCGCACGTACCCGTCGATCTCGGCGTGCATGGCCTGCGACGCCGCGACGCGTGCGTGGGACATCCCGGCCATGCCGTGCTGGCTCGCCCAGTCATGCACGGCGTCCGGGTCGAGCGCGATCAGGGCCACGCAGTAGTTGCGCTGGCTGCCGTGGACGACCATCTGGCTGGCAAGCGGGCACAAGCCCTTGAAAGTGCCCTCGATATGTGATGGCGCGACATACTTGCCGCCGGAGGTCTTGAAGAGGTCCTTCTTGCGGTCGGTGATGTGCAGGAAACCGTCGGCGTCGATCTCACCGATGTCGCCGGTGGCCAGCCAGCCGTCGCCGACGAGCACCTCGCGGGTCTCGGCCTCCAGGTGGTGGTAGCCGTCCATAACGCCGGGACCCCTGACGAGGACCTCGCCGTCACCGGCGATCCTCAGCTCGGTGCCGGGGAACGGCAGCCCCACCGTGCCGAGCCTGAGGCGGTCCGGGCGGTTGACCACCGAGCCGGCGGAGGTCTCGGTGAGGCCGTAGCCTTCGAGGATCAGGATGCCGGCCGCGTGGAACCACTCCGCGACCTCCTCCGAGAGGGCCGCCGAGCCGGAGATGAAGAAGCGGAGCCTGCCCCCGAACCGGTCGCGCACCTTGACGAAGACGAGCTTGTCGGCGAGCTTGTGCCGGACCGCCAGGTGCCACGGCACGGACCTGCCCTGCCTCACGAGGCGGGACACCTCGAGCCCGACTCCGCATGCCCAGTCGAAGATCCTCGCCTTGGCGCCGCCCGCCGAGCGGGCCGTGTTCACGATGCGACCGTAGGCCTTCTCGAAGATGCGCGGAGCTGCGCCCATGAACGTGGGCCGCACGACCGCCAGGTTCTCCACGATCCTGGCCACGCGCCCGTCGACGGCGGTCGCGAAACCCACCTGGAGCTGGAGGGTCAGCAGCACCTTGCCGAACGCGTGCGCCATCGGCAACCACAAGTACTGCAGGTCGTCGACGCCGACGAGGCCCAGCGCGGCGATGGCGGCTCCCTCGTAGGTCCACCCGGAATGCCGCAACCGCACTCCCTTGGGCCGACCGGTGGTGCCCGAGGTGTAGATGAGCGTGGCGAGCTGCTCCGGGCGGATCGCGGTGATCCGCTCGTCGACGGCGTCGGGGTGCTCGGCGAGGTGCGCGGCGCCGAGTTCCGCCAACCCGTCCAGGGAGATCACCCACGGGTCGTCACCCCCATCCGGCGTCCCGTCGAACGTGACCACCGTGCGGACCAAGGGCAGCGCGCTGCGGTGCGCGCGCAGCTTGGCGATCTGGTCGTCGTCCTCGGCGAAGACGACTCGACTCCCGGAGTCGGCGAGGATGAACGCCACGTCGTCGGAGACCGTCGACGGGTAGACGGTCGTGGTGGCCGCCCCGGCGCACATGACGGCGAGGTCGGCGAGGACCCACTCGTAGCGCGTCCCGGACGCGATCGCGACCCGCTGCTGCGGCTCGACGTCCAGGGCGACCAGCCCCGCCGCGAGCCGCGTGACGTGCCGACCCGTCTCCTGCCAGGTCCGGGATACCCAGCTGTCTCCCGCCGGGTAGCGGTAGGCCTCCCGATCCGGCGTCTCCCGGACCCGGTCGCAGAACATCTGCGCCACGGTGGCCGCGCGGTTGTCCACGACGGAGGGGTTCTCGTCGGCCTGCACGGGCATCGTCATCACGGGACTCCTTGCCAGATCGTACCGGCCGTGCGGCTCCACCCTGCCCCGGCCGGGCACCGGATGCGCAAACTGGTTTCAACCCGAGCCCGCCGCGCCGGTCTTGGCATTGCCCACCAGCCGTTCGGCAGTGGCGTCGAGGAACCTGGTTGCGACCTGCTGGGCGTAGCCGAGCAGCAACGCGGCGAACAGCAGGGAGGCCTGGTTGTCGAAGACGGTCTCGAAGGCGCCGACAGTGATGCCGAGCACGCCGACCACCGCGAGGGTCGCTCCAAGAGTGATCTTGACCAGACTCTGGTAGAAGGGCAGCTGGTAGGTGATCAGTCCCGGCCGGCTGCGCACCAGCAGCACCACCACGGCAACCACCGCGCCGAGGACCCCGAACAGCTGCACCGTACCGACGTCTCCCCGGGAGAAGCCTGCCCCCGGTCCGCTGGGACAGGCCACCTCGGGCACGCACAGCGGTACCAGTTCGGGTCGAATCCATCCGAGAACGAGCAGAAACAGGTTGAGCACGGTCAGCAGCGCACCGAACACCAACATCTGGTTGCGAAGACTGCGTACTCCCCTGAGCGCGTCGTCGGCCGCGGCGAAGGCTGCCCGCATCGCATCGGCCACCACGGCGCGATCCTGGTCGGTGGGATCGCTGTCAGCCTGCAACGTCTTCAGCGCATGGTGCCGCTGGTCGTTCGCGGGCAGTTCCTTGGCCACCTGCTCCCGGATGCCGGACATCCGGTCGGCCAGATCCCGGCTTTCTTTCACCAGCTCGACCTCGGCGGTGTGCACCGCTCGCCAAGCCCGTTCGGCGTCCCACCCCGACCACCACGCCCTCGCCCGGTCCCGACCCGAGCGCTCCACTGTGATCGCATGACGCGCCGTCTCCAGCGCCTCGTCGACCCCGCATGGTGTCTTCGCCTCGTCGCCGCAGCGGCAGATCAGGGCATCCAGCCTCGACAGCTGCTCACCGATGGCTGCTCTCCAGTCAGTGGCATA
This sequence comes from Pseudonocardiaceae bacterium, assembly GCA_050700385.1. Classification (GTDB taxonomy): domain Bacteria; phylum Actinomycetota; class Actinomycetes; order Mycobacteriales; family Pseudonocardiaceae; genus WHSY01. The sequence continues at coordinate 2,904 of JBOHGT010000222.1, forward strand.
GGGCTTCCTTCGCAGCTTTTCCCGCCAATCCGTGGAGGCCGAGCCGCCGTCGCGGCCTGTCCCCGCCTCGGGTGCACCCGACATCGCGATCGCCCCCTCGTCGGCGTGCTGGCAGCGCGGGAAGACCGGCCGGAGTCAGCGGGCCACAGTGCGCTTCTGGCGGGCAAGCACGGTTTCGCGCTCGTGCTCGGACATCCCGCCCCAGATCCCGTAAGGCTCCTGGACGGCCAGCGCGTGCCGCCGGCACTGCTCGAGGACGGGGCAGCTCTGGCAGATCTCCTTCGCCCGTGCCTCCCGGTGCGCCCTCGCCGGCCCGCGCTCCCCGTCGGGGTGGAAGAAGAACTGGCTGTCCATACCCCGGCAGGAGCCGTGCAGCTGCCACTCCCAGGTGTCCGCCACCGGTCCCGGTAGTCGCTTGACGTCTGCCATCCCCGACACCCCATCTCATGTGCATGGTGAATGGGTATCGACCCTAGGGACCGCGTCAATACTTGTTCAAGAGCGCACGCCCGCTGATCTGCCGCGATCTCCCGCACCCGGATCGGGCACGCTTGTACCGTGGCGCGCACCCCTGCCGATCACCCCGAGTCGCTCACCCGGCTGCTGGGGGGTGGGCGCAGCGCGCTGGACGCCACCGCCCCGGCCGTGGGGTTCGTGGCAGCATGGCTGATCTCGGGGCGCTCGCTCGGCTGGGGCGCGGCGGCGGCGCTCGGGGTCGGATCGGTGCTGGCCGCGCTGCGTTGGCGGCACGGTGGCCGCCCGCTGGCCGCACTGCTGGGCCTGCTCGGGGTGCTGGTAGCGGTGCTCGTGGCGCTCTACACGGGCCGAGCGGCCGACTTCTTCCTCACCCAACTGCTGTCCAACGTCGCCAGCGCGCTGGTGTGGACCGTCAGCATCGCGGTGCGCTGGCCGCTGCTCGGCCTGGTCGTGGGCGGCGTACTCGGGCAGCGCACCGCCTGGCGCCAGGACCCCGACCTGTTGCGGGCGTACTGCGGGGCGTCCTGGGTGTGGGTGGCGCAGTACATCGTCCGGGTGACGGTGTTCACACCGCTGTGGGTCGCGGGCTCCGTCGTCCCGCTGGGCGTGGCGAGGGTGGCGCTGAGCTGGCCGCTGGTCGCGGTGTGCATCGCGGTCAGCGGTGCGGTGCTGCTCCGTACGTTGCCCGGCGACCACCCCGGGCTACGCCACCCGCGCCGCCGGTAACCGCGTTCTGCCACCAGAACGCGTCAACCGCATCCCCGATAACCGCGTTCTGCCACCAGAACGCTGCCGTAGCCGCACGAATAGCCGCGTTCTGCCACCAGAACGCGTCAACCGCATCCCCGATAACCGCGTTCTGCCACCAGAACGCGGCAAGGGCAAGGGCAAGGGCCGGTGGCGCACTGCTCCGATCGGGCGTTGCAGGCCTCACGGTAACGACTCCGGGAGCAGGATCGACGTCCTGAGCGTTGGACACACAGTTGCCCCGCACGTCACGTCGTCCAAGCCCTCCGGAGATCATGACCACGCCGCAACCCCAGGCCCCGGCCCCCCATCCGTCCGCTGCGGAGACCCCGCGCAAGACCGACCTCAGCGTTACCCAGGTGTCCGCGTCGGCCCTTGCCGCGATCACCGCGGCGGTCCTCGGCTCCCAGATCGGTGTCTTCGGCACCATCGGCGGAGCGGCCGCCGCCAGCGTCATCACCACGGTCGGCACCAGCATCTACAAGCACTCGCTGGAGCGCAGCCGCGAGCGGGTGCGCCGGCTCGCCGTCCGCACCAAGCAGTTCCCGGCACAGCGCGCCGCCGACGACACCCCGCCCACCCACCGGCATGGCGACCCGCTCGGCCAAGCGCTCTCCGACGCCCCGACCGAGCGCGTCGTCACCCCCCCGACCGAGCGCGTCGTCACCCCCGCGACCGCGCCGGCCACGCCACCACTGACCGCACGCCAGCGGAAGCTGCGGTGGGCCGCCGCCGTGGCAGGGTCACTGGCAGCCTTCGTCGTGGCCATGATGCTCATCACGGGCTTCGAGTTCGCCACCGGTCGGACGCTCGGAGGCCACGGTGACGGCGTCACGGTGGGGCGGCTGGCGGACTCGCGCCCCGCACCCGAGCAGCCCTCGGAGCCCGCACCGGCAGCACCGGCGCCGTTGACCACGTCGGAGGACGCAACGCAGCGCACCAGCACCGACACGACCACCGCGCCGAGGACCACCACGACCCCGAACCAGCCCGAGCAGTCCAGGAACCTGGTCCCGCTGCCCACCGGGAAGCCAACGGTCGTGCCGACTGGAGGGCTGCCGCTCCCGCGCTGACGCTCCGCGATCGCGCACAGCCAAAGAGATCGTCACTCGAAGTGCGTCAAATGTAACGCTGAGTGAGAAGCGTCATAGAATGGTAACGGATCGAGACTTCTCGTGCGCGGTGTCACTCACTATGTTCACCCGCGAGGATGGGCCTCCACCCACGCGGCCCGCCGACCGGAAGGACCCGATCCATGTCTCGACCTACCGCCATCCGTGCCGCCGGTGCCGTGGCGCTCGCCGTGGCACTGGGTGCCGCCGCGACGCTGTCGGCAGTGGCCGCACCGGCGACCTCGGCAGCCGCCGGCGCCAACGGGGCGATGCTGACCGCGCTGCAGCGCGACCTCGGGCTGTCCGCCGCGCGAGCG
>JBOHGT010000223.1:0-14708 GCA_050700385.1 Pseudonocardiaceae bacterium
GGTCAAGGCACCCCCTGCGGCGCCCGCGCCCCCCGTTCCACAGCAGGCTCCGCCGGCCCCGGTCGAGGAGGCGCTCCCACCCGCTCTGGCCGAGGAGATCGAGCCCACGGCCGGGCGGCTGGAGCGGCTACGCGGCCGGCTGTCGCGGTCCCGTTCGGCGTTCGGGCAGAGCCTGCTCGGGCTGCTCGGCGCCGGCGACCTCGATGAGGACTCCTGGACCGACGTCGAGGACACCCTGCTGCTGGCCGACCTCGGCGCGACCACGACCACCGAGATCGTCGACCGGTTGCGCAGCGAGCTCGCCGCGCGGGGTGTGCGCACGGCCGAGCAGGCCCGCGCGGTGCTGCGCGAGGTGCTCGTGTCGGCGTTGCGTCCCGAGCTCGACCGCGCGGTGCGCGCGTTGCCGCACGGGGCCGGCGACGGGGCCGCCATCCCCGGTGTGGTGCTGGTCGCCGGTGTGAACGGCACCGGTAAGACGACCACGACCGGCAAGCTCGCCAGGGTGCTGGTGGCCGACGGCCGCCGCGTGCTGCTCGGCGCGGCCGACACCTTCCGCGCCGCGGCGGCCGATCAGCTGGAGACCTGGGGCCGGCGGGCCGGCGCGGAGGTGGTGCGCGGGGCCGAGGGCGCCGACCCGGCCAGCGTCGCGTTCGAGGCCGTCAAGCGGGGCAGCGGCACCGGCGTCGACACGGTGCTCATCGACACCGCGGGCCGGCTGCACACCAAGACCGGCCTGATGGACGAGCTCGGCAAGGTCAAGCGGGTGGTGTCAAGGCAGGCCGACGTGGACGAGGTGTTGCTGGTGCTGGACGCCACGACCGGGCAGAACGGGCTCGCCCAGGCGCGGGTGTTCGCCGAGGTCGTCGAGATCACCGGGATCGTGCTCACCAAGCTCGACGGCACCGCCAAGGGCGGCATCGTGTTCCACGTGCAGCGCGAGCTCGGGGTGCCGGTCAAGCTGGTCGGGCTCGGTGAGGGGGTCGACGACCTCGCCCCCTTCGAGCCCGCCGCGTTCGTCGACGCCCTGCTCGGCTGACCGTCCGCCGGGTGAGACCTCGGGGCGAAACCTCGCCGTAACACCGTCCGCGACACAGTTCACGATCCCGAAACGTTGCATGCCGGTGATCGAAACACCGGCTGCGGACCCTTCTCCCACGCACCGTTCCCGGCCGCTGGGGACATCGAGGCGAGGAGGTGGCAGATGGACACCGGTGACACCGCGTGGGTGCTCACCAGTTCCGCACTGGTCCTGCTGATGACGCCGGGACTGGCGTTCTTCTACGGCGGCATGGTCCGCGCGAAGAGCGTGCTGAACATGATGATGATGAGCGTCGGGGCCATCGCCGTGGTCGTCCCGCTGTGGGTACTCTACGGCTACTCCACAGCCTTCGGGAACGACGTGGGTCTGGGCCTGCTCGGCAACCCCGGCGAGTACCTCGGCCTGAACGGCCTGATCGGTGCGGACGCGGTCTCCGGGACGGCACCTGCCGCCGCCTTCGTGGCGTTCCAGGCGATGTTCGCGATCCTCACCGTCGCCCTCGTCTCCGGCGCCATCGCCGACCGCGTCCGCTTCGGGCCCTGGCTGCTCTTCGTCGGGCTGTGGGCCACGCTCGTCTACTTCCCGGTCGCGCACTGGGTCTTCGCCTTCGACGGCGACGGCGTCGTGGGCGGCTGGATCGCCAACGACCTCGCCGCGCTGGACTTCGCGGGTGGTACCGCGGTGCACATCAACTCCGGTGCCGCCGCGCTCGCGCTCGTGCTGGTGGTCGGCAAGCGCCGCGGGTGGCCGCGCGAGCCGATGAAGCCGCACAACCTGCCCTTCGTGATGCTGGGCGCGGGGCTGCTGTTCTTCGGCTGGTTCGGCTTCAACGCCGGCTCCGCGCTGGGCGCCAACACCACCGCCGCGGTGGCGTTCGTCAACACGATGACCGCGACCGCGACCGCGATGCTGGGCTGGTTGCTCGTGGAACGGATCCGGGACGGCAGGCCGACCACGCTCGGTGCCGCGTCCGGTGTGGTGGCGGGCCTGGTCGCGATCACCCCGGCCTGCGCGTCGGTGACGCCGGTGGGGGCGCTGCTGCTGGGCCTGCTCGCGGGCGCGATCTGCTCGCTCGCGGTGAGCCTGAAGTACAAGCTGGGCTACGACGACTCCCTCGACGTCGTCGGTATCCACCTGGTGGGCGGCCTCGTGGGCACCCTGCTGATCGGGTTCCTGGCATCGGCTGCCGCCCCCGCAGCGGTGAACGGGCTGCTCTACGGCGGCGGTGTCGACCAGCTCTGGCGGCAGGCCGTCGCCGCCGGCGCAGTGCTGGCGTACTCCTTCGTCGTCACCCTCGCCATCGCCCTCGTCGTCAAGGCGGTCGTCGGCCTGCGCTCCGACCCGCAGGACGAGGTCGACGGGATCGACGAGGCCGAGCACTCCGAGGGGGCGTACGAGTTCTCCTCGCTGCGCGGTGCCGGTTCCGCGGCGCTGACCAGGAACGAGGTGTCGCTGGCGGCCAGCGACGTGCCAGAGACCACGAAGGAGAGGGCTGAGCTGTGAAGCTGGTGACCGGGATCATCAAGCCGTTCACGCTGGACGACGTCAAGGGCGCGCTGGAGCAGCTCGGGGTGCTGGGGATGACGGTCAGCGAGGTGCAGGGATACGGCCGGCAGAAGGGCCACACCGAGGTCTACCGCGGCGCCGAGTACTCCGTGGACTTCGTCCCCAAGATCCGGGTCGAGGTCGTGGTCGACGACAGCCAGGCGGACAAGGCGGTCGAGGCACTGGTCGAGGCGGCCCGGACCGGAAAGATCGGTGACGGGAAGGTGTGGGTCACCCCGGTGGAGACCGTGGTCCGAGTCCGCACCGGGGAACGCGGACCCGACGCGCTCTAGATGGACCGCCGCTGGGACGCAGTACCGGTGACGGTGGTGTCCGGGTCCGTGCCCGCCACGGGCCCGGACACCGCCGCGGCCGACCTCGTCCGGGCCCGGAGCGTGCTGCTGTCCCCGCAGCGGCGACATCGCCGGTTGACCGCCGAGGCGCTCCGGGCCGCGCTGGTCGACCTGCACGACTTCTGGCTGGCGTCCCGCGCGGCCTCGGTGGGGGTCGGGACGGGCACGGCGCTGGTGGCGGTGGGAGCGCTCGGCCGCCGGGAGCTCGCCCCCCACTCCGACCTCGACCTCGTGCTGCTGCACGACGGGAAGCGCGACATCGGCCAGATCGCCGACGCGCTGTGGTACCCGCTGTGGGACGCCCGCGTCGGCCTGGACCACAGCGTGCGCACCGTCGGGCAGGCCGTCGGGGTGGCCAGCTCGGATCTCCGCGCAGCGCTGGGGCTGCTGGAGGCCCGCCTGGTGGCCGGAGACGCGGCACTGTACGCCGCGCTGGACGGAGCAGTGCGCCAAGCCTGGCGGGCCGGGATCCGCAGCCGGGTCGACGAGATCGTCGAGTCCGCCGAGCTGCGGTGGGCCCGCTGCGGGGACGTCGCGCACCGGGTGGAGCCCGACCTCAAGAGCGGGCATGGCGGGCTGCGGGACATCCACCTGCTCGACGCGCTGGCCGCCGGGCAGCTCGTCGACCGCGCCGGCGCCGAGGTCGGCGCGGCGCGGGTGCTGCTGCTGGACGTCCGCACCGAGCTGCACCGGCTCGCCGGTCGTGCCAGCGACGTGCTGCACGCCCAGGACTCCGACGAGGTGGCGGCGGCGCTGGCGCTCGGTGACCGCTTCGACCTGGCGCGGGCGCTCTCCGGGGCCGCCCGCACCGTCGTCTACGCCCTCGACGTGGCACTGCGCGCCGCGCGGGGGGCCGTGTCCGACCGGGCACGGGGACGGGCATGGGCATGGGGACGGGGGCGTCGGGGCTATCCGGGGCTCGCGGCGCTGCGTGGGTCGCTGGCCCGCGGACCGGTGCGCCATCCGCTGGACGAGGGTGTGGTGGAGCAGGCGGGTGAGGTCGTGCTCGCCAGGGACGCCCAGCCGACCCGGGACCCGGCGCTGGTACTGCGGGTGGCCGCCAGCGCGGCGCACACCGGGATGCCGGTGGCGGCCGGCACGCTGGGGACGCTGGCCGACACCGCGCCGGAGCTGCGCCGGCCCTGGCCGCGTGCCGCGCTCGACGAGCTACTGTCGCTGCTCGGCGCGGGCCGACCCGCGGTGGACGTCGTCGAGGCGCTGGACCGGACCGGCCTGTGGGGCCGGCTGTTTCCCGAGTGGGGTGCGGTGCGTGACCTGCCGCCGCGCGACCGCGCCCACGTGTGGACCGTGGACCGCCACCTGGTGGAGACCGCGGCGCGCGCCGCCCGGCTGACCACGTCGGTGTCCCGGCCGGACCTGCTGCTGCTCGGTTCCCTGTTGCACGACATCGGCAAGGGCCGCGGCGGCGACCACTCGGTGGTCGGTGCGGCGATCGCCGAGCAGGTCGGCCAGCGGCTCGGCCTGTGGCCATCCGACGTCGAGCTGCTCACCGCGATGGTCCGCCACCACCTGCTGCTCCCGCACACCGCGACCCGGCGCGACCTGGACGACCCGGTGACCGTCGAGCGGGTCGTGGAGGCCCTCGGCGGCTCGACCGACGCCGCGGCGCTGCTGGAGCTGCTCGCCGCGCTGGCCGAGGCGGACGGTCTCGCCACCGGTCCGGCAGTGTGGAGTGAGTGGAAGGCGCAGCTGATCGGTGATCTCGTGCAGCGCTGCCAGGCGGTGCTCGCCGGCCGACCGCTGCCGGAACCGGCGCCGCTGTCCGCCACCCAGCGCCAGCTGGCCGAGGCCGGCGGGGTCCACGTGCAGCTCGACGAGCAGGCCCCCGCAGGTGACAGCTTGCTGTCGGTGACCGTGGTAGCACCTGACCGCCACCGACTGCTGTCCCGCGCAGCCGGGCTGCTCGCGCTGCACTCCCTCGAGGTTCTCTCGGCCGAACTGCGCGCGCACGCGGGCGCAGCGATCAGCACCTTCGTGGTGTCCCCGCTGTTCGGCTCCCCGCCCGAACCCCCACTGCTGCGCCAGGAGCTGACCCGCGCGCTGGAGGGGTCGTTACGGCTGGACGACCGGCTGGCGCGCAAGGAGCGCGACTACGGCACCGCCCGGGAGGCCACCCCCGTGGCGCCCCGGGTGGTGTGGTTCGACGACGAGGCCAGCGGTGCGGTGGTACTCGAACTGCGCGCCACCGACCGGATCGGCCTGCTCTACCGGGTCGCGGCCGCGCTGGAAGGGTGCGACGTCGACCTCCGCTGGGCCCGCGTCGCGACGCTGGGCAGCTCCGTGGTGGACGCGTTCTGCCTGGCGGGGACCGGGCCGGGTGGGGCGTTGCGCCCCGAGCAGCGCCGCCGCGTCGAGCAGGTGGTGCTCACTGCGGCGGGGTGAGGTGTGCTCACGCACCGGAACCACACGCCCGTGCACACCACCCTGACGGGTGGTCTTCGCAGAGAGTACGTCGAAGCGGGTGAGGATTCCGCGCTCGGCGCTACGCTGCCGCCCTATGGGTGGCGTCGAAACCGAAGTGGTCCCGTTGCACCCGCCGTTCGACGTGTCCTTCCGCGGGTTCCACCGCCGGCAGGTGCTGGACCATATCGAATCCCTCGAGGGGCGGATGGCGCTGGTCGCCGCGGACCGGGACGACGCGTTGCGGCAGGCGGCCGAGCTCAGCAAGCTGCTGGACCACCTGCGGCGGGAGTCCGAGGAGATCAGGGCCCGGCTCGAGCGGGTGCAGGCGGCGCCGGACACCGTCGCAGGTGCGAGCGAGCGGCTGCACCGCATGATGGTGCTCGCCGAGGACGAGACTGCCGAGCTCCGCAACCGCACGGACCAGGAACTGACCGCGCGGCGCGCGGCGGCGGAGGCCGATGCGATGCGGCTGGGGGAGGAGGCCAGGCAGGCCCGCGAGCAGGCGCTCGAGCAGCGGCGGGCCCTGATCGCCGAGGGCAGGGCGGAGGCCGGACGGCTGGTGCGGGAGGCGGCCGACGGGTGCCGGCGGCTCGAGGCGGAGTCCGAGACGCGCCGGACCCGGGTGCAGCAGGAACTGGAAGCCACGATCGCCCATCGGCGGGCCGAGGCCGACGAGGCGCTGCACCGGCAGGAGACGCTCGGCGTCGCACGGATGGAGCTGCTGGTGCGGATGGTCGGTGACGAGATCCGCCGGCGCAGCGCCCTGCTCGACCGGCGCGCCGCGGAGCTGGAGGAGCTGCAGCTGCAGGTCGCCTGCCAGCTCGCCACCGCGCACTCGGCACTGCTCCAGGCGGTAAGCCAGTTGCCGCTGCCCGTCACCCCGACTGGCGGCCCCGCCGAGCTCTCCGGCGAGCCGCCCGAGGCGGGGCGTCACAGGCGACTTCTCCACCGGCCGGCCTGAGACACCGGCATGTCTCGGGGGCCTCGCCAGGGGGTGCGGCCCCGGGGACACCGTGCAGCGTGACGGGGGCGGCTACGCTGGCAGGCGTGTTCGACACCCTCTCCGACCGCCTCGCCTCGGTGCTGGGCGGCCTGCGCGGCAAGGGCAGGCTCTCCGAGGCCGACATCGACAGCACCTGCCGCGAGATCCGCATCGCGCTGCTCGACGCAGACGTCGCGCTGCCGGTGGTGCGCCAGTTCATCGTGCAGATCAAGGAGCGCGCCAAGGGCGCCGAGGTCTCCGCCGCGCTGAACCCCGCCCAGCAGGTCGTCAAGATCGTTAACGAGGAACTCATCGCCATCCTCGGCGGTGAGACCCGCCGGCTGCAGCTGGCCAAGACACCCCCGACGGTGATCATGCTCGCCGGCCTGCAGGGCTCGGGCAAGACCACACTGGCGGGCAAGCTGGCCCGCTGGCTGCGCGGCCAGGGCCACACCCCGCTGCTGGTGGCCGCGGACCTGCAGCGACCCAACGCGGTCACCCAGCTGCAGGTGGTCGGCGAGCGCGCCGGGGTGCCGGTCTACGCGCCCCATCCGGGCGTGTCGGCGACAGGTGAGACAGCGACAGGTGAGACAGCAGCGCCGGGGGGCGATCCGGTCGACGTCGCCCGCGGCGGGGTCGCCGAGGCCCGGGCGCGCCAGCACGACATGGTGATCGTCGACACCGCCGGCCGGCTGGGCGTCGACGAGGTGCTGATGCGCCAGGCCAGTGATATCAGCGCTGCCATCCGCCCCGATGAGACGCTCTTCGTGGTCGACGCCATGATCGGCCAGGACGCGGTGGCCACCGCCGAGGCGTTCCGCGACGGGGTCGGCTTCAGCGGCGTCGTGCTCACCAAGCTCGACGGTGACGCGCGCGGTGGCGCGGCGCTGTCGGTCCGCCAGGTCACCGGGCAGCCGATCCTGTTCGCGTCCAACGGGGAGAAGTTGGAGGACTTCGATGTCTTCCACCCCGACCGGATGGCCAGCCGCATCCTCGGCATGGGCGACATGCTCACCCTCATCGAGCAGGCGGAGCAGGTCTTCGACGCCGAGCAGGCCGAGGCGGCCGCGGCGAAGATCGGCACCGGAGAGCTCACCCTCGAGGACTTCCTCGAGCAGATGCAGGCAGTGCGCCGGATGGGGCCGATCGCGAACCTGCTCGGGATGCTGCCCGGTGCGAACCAGATGAAGGATCAGCTGGCCGAGGTCGACGAGAAACACCTGGACCGGCTGCAGGCGATCATCCACGGCATGACCCCGGCCGAGCGGGCCGACCCGAAAATGATCAATGCGTCGCGCCGGCAGCGTATCGCTCGCGGCTCCGGGGTCACCGTCACCGACGTCAACCAGCTCGTGGACCGGTTCTTCGAGGCCCGCAAGATGATGCAGCAGATGGCCGGCCACTTCGGCCTGCCGGGCGGCGGGAGCCGCAAGAACCGCAAGGGCAAGAAGGGCAGGAAGGGCAAGGGACGTGGGCCCACGCCGCCCAAGGTGCGCGGCGGGATGCCCGGCGGGTTCCCCGACCTGTCCCGGATGCCGCAGGCGGGCCAGCATGGCAGCCCCGATGAGCTCCCGCCGGGGTTGCCGGGCCTCGACAAGCTGCCGCCCGGGTTCGACCCCTCGAAGCTGAGGTTCGGCAAGAAGTGAGCGCTGCGCTGCACCTGCGCGGCGTGCTGCTGCCCGGCGGTGAACCCGGCGAGCTCTGGGTCACCGACGGGAGGATCTCGACCGAGCCCGTGCCCGGCGCCGGGACCGTCATCGACGGCGGGTACGTGCTGCCCGGGCTGGTAGACGCGCACTGCCATGTCGGGATCAGCCCGTCCGGAGCGCCGAGCATCGAGGAGGCCGCCGCGCAGGCGGAGGCCGACCGGGACGGCGGTGCGCTGCTGATCAGGGACTGCGGCGTGCCGATCGACAACCGGCCACTGCAGCAGCGCGACGACCTGCCCCGGATCATCCGCGCCGGGCGGCACCTGGCGGTGCCCAAGCGCTACATCCCCGGCCTCGCGGTCGAGCTCGACGACCCCGCGTTGCTGCCCGTCGCGGTCGCCGAGCAGGCGAGTGACGGGGACGGCTGGGTCAAGCTGGTCGGTGACTGGATCGACCGCTCGGTGGGGGACCTGGCCCCGCTGTGGCCCGACGATGTGCTCGCCGAGGCGATCGGGACCGCACACGCGCACGGCGCCCGGGTCACCGCGCACGTGTTCGGCGAGGACGCGATCCCGGGCCTGCTCGCCGCCGGCATCGACTGCCTCGAGCACGGCACCGGCCTGTCCGCGGACGCCATCGAGGAGATGGCGGCGCGCGGCACGGCGCTGGTGCCCACCCTGATCAACGTCGCGAGGTTCCCTTCGATCGCCGACGGCGCCGCGCGCTACCCCCGCTACGCCGAGCACATGCGCGCGCTGCATGCCCGCGCGCGCCACACCATCGGTGCGGCGGTCGAGGCGGGCGTGCCGGTCTATGCCGGCAGCGACGCCGGTGGGGGGATCGAGCACGGCCGGATCGTGGACGAGATCGTGGCGCTGCGGCGCGCGGGCATGGACGGCGAGCGGGCAGTGGGGGCGGCGAGCTGGGCCGCCCGGGACTGGCTCGGGACGCCCGGGATGGTCCACGGTGCACCCGCCGACCTGATGGTCACCGCCACCGATCCACGTGTCGATCCCGACGCGCTGCGCGCGCCGTCCCTGGTGCTGCTGCGGGGTGTCGCCATCCGGTGAACGGCGCGGATCTCGGGTGATCGCGGCGCGAACGTCCGGCGAACCGGACAATGGGGGCTGGTAGCGCGCTGCACCACGACCACCGCACTGCACCACGACGCACTGGAGGAGCTGTGAAGACGCCCCCGCCCCCACCACCCCCGCCGCCGTGGGGACCGGGCGGGGCGCCCGACCTCGGCTGGCCACCGGCCGGCCACCCCGCACCGTCTGGTCCGGTCACCCTCGTCCCGCCGCAGCCACCGCCGGCGACCGGTGGCCGGCGCGGCGGCTGGCGGATGCTCGCGGTGTTCGCCTTCGCGGAGGCGACCTTCCTGCTGGTGTCGCTGCTGGTGCTGGTACCTTTCGCGATCGTCGACCCGGCGCTGGCCGAGGGTGCACCGCTGCCACCCGGTGCGCTGCTGGCCGCTCTTCTGGTGCCCACCGCGTTGGCCGCGCTGGTCGCCGTGGGCGGCACCGCGTTGCTCGGCAACGGATCGGCGCCGGGCCGGGTGTGCCGCGAGCTCGCGATCCGGTGGGACTGGCGCGACATCGGTGTCGGCCTCGGGCTGGGTACGGTCGGCCTCATCCTCACCGTCCCGGCCTCGGCGTTGTGGGCCCGGTTGGTGGGCACGGACCAGGCCAACTCGGCGGTGGGCGAGGCCTTCGACGGCCGGCAGTTCGGGGCCACAGCCGCGGTCGCGGCCTTCCTCGTGGTGTGGCTGGTGGCGCCGCTGTGCGAGGAGGTGCTCTACCGAGGGGTGCTCTGGCGCGCCTTCGAGCACTGGCGGTGGAACCGGTGGGTGATCTTCGCGGTGACGACCATGGTGTTCTCGGTGGCGCACCTGGAGCTGCTGCGCACCCCGTTGCTCGTCGTGATCTCGCTGCCGATCGGGCTGGCGCGGATGTTCACGGGGAACCTGTTGAGCAGCGTGGTGGCCCATCAGGCGAACAACCTCCTGCCCGCGGTGGGGTTGCTGCTGCTCACGCTGGGGGTGATGCCGGGGTGAGCGGGCCCGATCTGGCAGAATGGTCAGCTGTCGTCGTGGCGGACCTCTCACCGCGCAGCGACCGCCTGACCTCATGACAGCGCAGCGTTGACAGGAGCAGTTACCCCCGTGGCAGTCAAAATCAAGCTCATGCGGCTTGGCAAGATCCGCCAGCCGTACTATCGGATCGTCGTCGCCGATTCCCGTACCCGCCGCAACGGCAAGGCCATCGAGACGATCGGCAAGTACCACCCGAAGGACGAGCCGAGCCTCATCGATGTCGATTCCGAGCGGGCGCAGTACTGGCTCGGCGTCGGTGCCCAGCCCACCGATTCGGTGCAGAGCATCCTCGAGATCACCGGCGACTGGCAGCGGTTCAAGGGCCTGCCCGGTGCCGAGGGCACCTTGAAACGCGCCGAGTCCAAGCCGGACAAAGCCGAGCTGTTCGCCAGAGCCCTGTCCGAGGCCGGCGAGACGCCGGCCACCGACGCCACCACGCCCCGCAGGCGGGGCGGTGGCCGCAAGGCCGGCAGCACCGCGTCGAGGGACTCCGGGAGTTCCGGGGCGCAGGCCGACGAGCCCACTGCCCAGGGCGGCGAGGATGCCGAGAAGGCCGGGGACGGGCAGGCGTGAGCATGCTGGCGGACGCGTTGGAGCACCTCGTCCGCGGCATCGTCGACAACCCGGACGACGTGCGGGTGCAGCTCGTCACCACGCGCCGGGGCCGAACCCTGGAGGTACACGTCAACCCCGAGGACCTCGGCAAGGTGATCGGCCGTGGCGGCCGTACCGCCACCGCGCTGCGCACCGTGATGAGCGGTATCGGTGGCCGGGGCGTCCGGGTCGACGTCGTCGACACCGACCGCTGACCCGGTGACCGGTGACACCGGCCGGACCACCCACCGCGTGGTGGGACGGGTCGGCCGGCCGCACGGGGTGCGCGGCGAGGTCACCGTCGACGTGCGGACCGACGTCCCGCAGCAGCGGTTCGCACCCGGCACGCGGCTCGCGACCGGCGCCGGGAGCGCGCTGACCGTCGTCTCGGTGCGCCCGCACGCCGGGCGGTTGCTCGTGACCTTCGAGGGGGTCGGCGACCGCACCGCGGCGGCGCAGCTGCGGGGCACCCTGCTCACCGTCGACGTGGCGGCACTCGCCCCGCCCGACGACCCCGACGAGTTCCACGACCATCAACTGGAGGGGCTCGCTGCGGTCGGGACCGACGGAGCGCCGCTTGGCACCGTCCGTGAGGTGGTGCACGCCCCGGCGAGCGACCTGCTGCTGCTGGACACCGACCACGGGGAGGCGCTCGTGCCGTTCGTCCGGGCGATCGTGTGCGAGGTGGACCTGTGTGCCGGCAGGGTCGTGATCGACCCCCCGCACGGGCTGCTCGACTAGCGACATGGATTGGCGACATTGGATTGGCGACATTGGATTGGCAGCTTCCGGACAGGGGCGTGCGCAAAGCCGTGTTCATCGATGTCATCACGATCTTTCCCGATTACCTGGCACCCGCCCGCGAGGCACTGCTCGGCCGCGCCGTCGGGCGGGGCCTGCTGTCGTTCACGGTGCACGACCTGCGGGACTGGACCCACGACGTGCACCGTGCGGTGGATGACGCGCCGTACGGCGGCGGGCCCGGCATGGTGATGCGCCCCCAGGTCTGGGGCGAGGCGCTGGACGAGGTGTGCGCGGGCGACCCGCCGCCCCGGCTGGTCGTGCCCACCCCGTCCGGCCGCCCGTTCACCCAGGCCATCGCCGCCGATCTGGCGGCGCGGCCGTGGCTGGTCTTCGGCTGCGGGCGGTACGAGGGCATCGATCAGCGGGTGCTCGACGACGCCGCGACCAGGATGCCGGTCGACGAGATCTCCATCGGCGACTATGTGCTGGTCGGCGGCGAGGTCGCGGTGCTGGTGATGGTGGAGGCGATGGCCCGGCTGCTGCCGGGGGTACTGGGCAACCCCGCCTCCGCGGAGCAGGACTCGTTCTCCGACGGCCTGCTCGAAGGCGCCTGCTACACGCGGCCCGAGGTGTGGCGCGGCCGTGCGGTGCCCGCGGTGCTGCGGTCGGGCGATCACGCGGCCATCGCGCGCTGGCGGCGTGACCGCGCGTTGGAGCGCACCGCCACCCGTCGCCCAGACCTGCTCGCCGCGCTACCGCCGGAAGGGCTGGATGCCGCGGACCGCGCCGTGCTCGACGCGCCGCGCCGCGACGTGGGTGGCTGAGCCCCTGCCGGTTTCGTTGCAGGCGGGGCGGTCTGGCACACTGGGCGATCGTGACGATCACGACGAGGACGGACCACCGATGAACACCCTGGACGCCCTGGACGCCCAGTCGCTGCGTTACGACATCCCGGACTTCCGGCCGGGCGACACGCTGAAGGTGCACGTCCGGGTCATCGAGGGCTCGCGCCAGCGCGTCCAGGTGTTCCAGGGCGCGGTGATCCGCCGGCAGGGTGGCGGCATCCGCGAGACCTTCACCGTCCGCAAGATCTCTTTCGGTGTCGGCGTCGAGCGCACCTTCCCGGTGCACACCCCGAACATCGCGAAGATCGAGGTCGTGACCCGCGGCGACGTCCGCCGGGCGAAGCTGTACTACCTGCGCGACTTGCGCGGCAAGGCAGCCAAGATCAAGGAGAAGCGCCAGACCTCCCCGGCCTCCTGAGCGGATCCGTCCGGACCTGCTCCCGTAGCCTGGCGTCGTGGCTGTGCCCTCGACCGAGCCCGACCGCGGTGATCCGGACGACACCGGCAGGCCCCGGGCGCGTCACCGGCACCGCAAGCCGCGGGAGCGCAAGAAGGGCTCGTTCTGGCGCGAGCTGCCGGTCCTGGTGCTCACCGCGCTGGTGCTCACCTTCCTGATCCAGACGTTCCTGGCTCGGGTCTACGTGATCCCGTCGGCGTCGATGGAGCAGACACTGCACGGGTGCACCGGGTGCACCAACGACCGGGTGCTGGTGGACAAGGTCACCTACCGGTTGGGCGATCCCGCGCCGGGCGACGTCGTGGTGTTCCGGGGTCCGGAGTCGTGGGCGGGCAGCGCGGAGTTCGACGCGCCCGAGCCGGACAATCTGCTGCTGCGAGGGCTGCAGGAGGCCGCGTCGCTGATCGGCCTCGCCCCACCCGACGAGCGGGACTTCGTCAAGCGAGTGATCGCGGTCGGCGGCCAGACCGTGGCGTGCTGCGACGACCTGAACCGCGTGCTCGTGGACGACCGGCCGGTGACCGAGCCCTACGTCTACCTGGCGGGCGGGCGCCCGCAGGAGGCCTTCCCGGCCGTGACGGTGCCCGAGGGCAACCTCTGGGTGATGGGGGACAACCGGAACAACTCGGCCGACTCCCGTCGCCACGTCGACGACGACGCGGACGGCACCATCCCGATCGGCAGCGTGATCGGGGAGGCGCGCCTGATCGTGCTGCCGCCGACCCGCTGGGACGGTATCGCCGACCCCGACCCGCAGCGGGAGCGCCGCTGACCCCCCCGGCGCCGGGGGGTCACGCCGCGGGCCCGCCGCAGGAATCCCCCACCCGGCCGCCGCGGGCCGTGGTCCGCCGTGCATCGGGGACCTGGACGCTGCAGAGCACGCTGCACCGCCGCGGGCTGGGGCCCGTCGCCGGCGTCGACGAGGCCGGTCGCGGCGCCTGCGCGGGACCGCTGGTGGTGGCCGCTTGCGTGTTGCGGGCAGGTGACGCGGCGGCGCTCGACGGGCTCACCGACTCCAAGCTCCTCGTCCCGGCGAGCCGGGAGCGCTACCACGACCTGATCGTCGCCCGGGCGATCGCCCGGTGCGTGGTGGTGATCCCGCCCGACGAGGTCGACGGGCTGGGGGTGCATGTCGCGAACCTGGAGGGCATGCGACGCGCCGTCGCGGGCCTCCCGGTGCACCCCGGTTACGTGCTCACCGACGGGTTCCGCGTGTCCGGGCTGACCGCGCCGAGCATGGCGGTGGTCGGCGGGGACCGCAGCGCGGCCTGCGTGGCGGCAGCGTCGGTGCTGGCCAAGGTGACGCGCGACCGGATCATGACCGAGCTCGAGGGTCGGCTGCCCCGCTACGGCTTCGCCGAGCACAAGGGGTACTGCACACCCGAGCACACCGCGGCGCTGCTGGAGCATGGGCCGTCGGCCGAGCACCGCTTCTCCTGGGTCAACGTGGCGACGGCTGCGCGGCGACACGGGTATCCGGTGCCGCCGCGGCGGACGGCGCGCGCGGGGCCGTTGCCCGGTGTGGTCCAGAATGGGGAGCAGGCCACCGAGGGGCCGGGCACGATGACAGGGGCACGATCAGGAGGGTCCAGGGCTCGATGAGCGCGGAGGATCTCGAGAAGTACGAGACCGAGATGGAGTTGTCGCTCTACAAGGAGTATCGCGACATCGTCGGCCAGTTCGCCTACGTCGTGGAGACCGAGCGGCGCTTCTACCTCGCCAACGCGGTGGACGTGCAGCCCCGCAACGCCGACGGTGAGGTCTACTTCGAGGTGCAGATGTCCGACGCCTGGGTGTGGGACATGTACCGCCCGGCCCGGTTCGTCAAGAACGTGCGGGTCATCACGTTCAAGGACGTCAACGTCGAGGAACTCGACAAGCCCGAGCTACGGCTGCCCGAAACCGGCCTGCAGTAGGCCCTGCCGCTTGCCGCGAAGGCCCCTGCCGCTTGCCGCGAAGGCGTCCTTTGCCTCGTCGGAGG
>JBOHGT010000224.1:0-2262 GCA_050700385.1 Pseudonocardiaceae bacterium
AAGTGCGAGGTTCCGGTGAAGCGGATCCTCGCCGGCACCCCGCCCGACCGGGCGCTAAGCGCCGATGCCCTGCGCAACCCCGACGCGCTGACGCCATTCCTGGCGCTCGCCGCCCGCCGCTCGGCTCGTGAATGATTTCGGTAGCTATCGCTACCGAAATCATTCACGACGAGTCGGCGCGGCGGGCGTAGCAGCGCAGGTTGCGGATGTTGTAGGTGATGATCTCGACGTCGACGTACCCGCAGCGCTCAACCAGCTCGCGCAGCGAGTCGGCGTCGAACATCGTGTGGTGCGCGTTGTAGATCCAACGCGGCACACCCCGGCCGTCGACCCCGCGGTGCGCGGCACGGTCGGAGTGCCCCCCGAGGATCCAGTAGTTCGCCTCGGCGGTATCTATCTCGCCGCGGACCCACTGCGCGGCGACGAACCTCGCATCCGGCACGCCGATGTCCAACCGCGCGCCGGGCGCCATCACCCGGGCCCATTCCCGCAGTGTGGAGTCGACGAGCTCGTAGCTCTGGTGTTCGAGGACGTGGTTGGCGCGCAACGCGTGCACCGACCCGGTCGCGAACGGCAGCCGGTCGATCCAGCTGACGACCTCGATGTCGGGCAGCGGCAGGATGTCGACGTGGACGTCGTAGTCGGGATGCGGGTACTCCCCCGCCCCGATCTCGACCCTCACGGCGGGTCCACCTTTTTGATCACCTTGGCGGGCCTGCCTGCGACCACGGTGTAGGGCGCGACGTCGTCCATCACCAGCGAGCCCCCCGCCACCACCGCGTGCTCACCGATCCGGCACGGCCCCAGCACCACCGCGTGACTGGCCACCCACACGCCCTCGGCGATCACCACGTCGCGCCCGGAACGGGGGACGGCGAGCTGGCGCTCCCGGCCGAACCTGGTGATGTCATGGGTGCCGGTGAGCACCGCGCAGTCGTGCCCGAAGAACGCGTACTCGCCGATGCTGATGTCGCCGCCGGAAACGTTGAACAGCGTGTTGTTGACGATCGCGGTCGGATCGATGTGCAGCCGTTCGAGCGCGCCGTGCACCCGGTAGCGGTAGAGCGGGTTGTCGTCGTCGCCGTGGGTGTAGCGGTTCATCGCCTCGGTCACCAGCCGGTCGACGGGGCCGCGCAGCAGCTGGGCCAGCAGGCCATCCAGCATCCTCATGGCCACTGACCCTATCGAGCGGGTGTCGGCAGACCGGAGCGGCGCAGCGTGTCGGCGAGCCGTCCGGCCAGCGCCTCCGGACCGAAGTGCCGGCTCGCGAGTGCCGCGTTGTGCTCCAGCAGCGCGGGGTCGGGGTCGGCCAGGAACGCGGCCAACGGGTCGGGATCGTCCACGCCGAACCAGCGAAAGCCCAGCGCGGCGATCTCCCGGGCCACCGGGTAGTCGCTCACCGCAAGCGGGCGGCGGGCGAGCGCGGACTCGACCAGCGGCATCCCGAAGCCCTCCCAGGTCGAGGGCAGCACCACCGCGTCGGCGGCGGCGTAGGCGTCGGCCATGGCCAGGCCGGCGGGCAGCCCGCGGCGCACCGGGCAGCGGGCCACGGCGAGCAGCTGCGCCAGCGCCTCGGCGTAGCCCTCCTCGGCCGGGCCGGTCAGCCAGTAGACCGCGTCGAGCGATTCGGCGAGCCGCAGGCCTGCGGCGACGTTCTTGCGCGGGATCGCCCGGGTGGGCTGCAGCAGCAGCCGCTGGTCGGGGGCCAGGCCGAGGCTCCGGCGCGCGGCGGCGCGGTCGCCGTGGGGAGGCATCCGCGCGTAGCCGTGGTAGACGGGCACCGCGGGCACACCGCGCCGGGTCAGTTCGGCCGCACCGCGCTTGCTGATCGCAACGTGCTGCCAGCGGGGATGCTGCGGCGGCCAACCGTCGAAATGGGCGAAGCGCTCCCGCTCCCAGGGCAGGTCGTGGTGGCGCAACACGGCGCGGCGGCCGGCCAGCGCGGCGACGACCGCCGCCGTCGCGGCGGGGTTCACCGGCAAGGAGCACACGTTCTCCACCACGACGAGGTCGGCGCCGCGCAGCGCCGCGCCCAGCTCGCGGGGCTGTGGAGGCCGCGTCGCGTCCAGTGCCAGCCCGGGCACCTGATGGTCCGCGGTGCCGGCCCCGGCCACTGTCCGCACCCGGCAGCCCAGCCCGCGCAGCGCGGCCACCCACTGCTCGGCGGCCACCGAGACCCCGTCGGCCGTGCCCAGCCGGAAGGACAGCACGGCCACCTCGGGGCCGCCCCCACCGTCGTGAATGATTTCGGTAGCCATAGCT
>JBOHGT010000225.1:0-2530 GCA_050700385.1 Pseudonocardiaceae bacterium
GATCAGATGATCGGCCGACCCCGAAACCCCCCGCCCGGACCTCCGGCCGCGACGGCGCTGCCGCCCCACCGGTAGCGCTTGCCGGAGTGCTGCCGGGCGTTGCGATCCTCGCCCGGCCCGGAGGCCGGGCGCTGCGTGGTGCGCCATTCCCCGACCAGCGCGCCCAGGAGGCGGGCTGCTGGGGCTGGATCGCGGACGCGTACCGTCGCTTCACGGACGCCACCTGAGCCGCGGCGAGACAAGATCAAACCGCCCTGCCCGGTCGTCCGGGCGGGGCGGTTGTCTGTGTGTGGCCACCGGCCCGCCGGGTGACCGGCGCCACGCGGGGCAGCGGTACGCTACCCGCACGCTGCACGATCGCGCGACTGACGGGAGGCACCGGAGCGTCATGGAACTGGATCCGGAGTGGTGGGACCTACCGGAGCTGTGTCATGCGATCGCGCGGCACGATTTCAAGACACTGTTCGGGTACCTGGAACGCCAGGGTCTATCGCAGCGGCAGCTCGCACGACTGCTCAACCGCTCGCAGTCCGAAATACATGACATCGCTAAGAAAGACCGCAAGGTGCAGATGTACGCCACCATCGTCGATTTCTGCGAGCGATTGAGCATACCGCGCGGGCGCATGGGCGTGGCATTTGATATGGATGTAGCGGCAATGGAGACAGGGGAGGACCCGCGCGACGACGTGCCGGAAAACGGTCCCGGCGAGACGGAGCGTGAAGCAATGGAACGGCGACAGTTCGTAGCGAACGCGGCAGCGCTGATGTTCGGAAGTCCCCTCTTCGGGGAGGTCACCGAGTTCATCATCCCGCCCACACGTACCCCACCCTATGCGCGCGCCGGAACATCGGACATAGACCGGACAAGGACTCTGACCACGGTGTGCTGGCGACTCTACGGCGTTCACGGCGGAGGCGGCTGCGCCGATTTCATCAAGCAGGAGCTTCCGGCAGCCTACCGGCTGCTGAGCGCGCCCGGCATGCGCGACAAGGTGAGACTTCCACTGTTCATGGCGGTAGCAGAGGCACATATGGTCGCCGGGTGGGCAACGGCGGACACCGGAGATTTCAGGACCGCGCGAGCGATGTTCGCCCGCGCGCTGAAGATCGTCAAACAAGCCTACAAGGACCAGCCTCAAACGCGGATCTACAGTGATCACAACTTGGAGTATCACGGCCCGCAAGGCCGAGAGGTTCAAGCTCTGCTAGCGGCGATACTGATAATGCAGGCTAACCTGTACGGTAGAACAGGCGCCGCGCAGGACATGCTGAAACTCGTTCAGCTCGCAGAGTTCGTGGAACCTCACGGACTTACAACGTCCCGCGCGGCGATTCACAGCGCGTGGGGGCACGCGCAACTAGGCGAGAAGCCACTTGCGTCGGTAGCCGTGAACGAAATCACACGGGCACAAGACCTGTACGCGAAACACAGAACAGATCAAGTGCTGCCGTGGTGGCTTGCGGACTACAATACTTCGGGTCCGGTGGCAGTCACGGAGTCAACCTACCGGGAACTGGCGACACACGATGCTGCTTTCTTGAGCAACGCTGTTCCGGCATCGCTGGCAGTGATCACTCCTGATACAGCGCCCCTCATAGTATTCCTGAACAAATCACGAGCCGCTGAGCTACACTTGAAGGCTGGCGATATCAAGAATGGATTGCAGCTCGCCGGGGACGTGGCGACGACAGTTGAGGACCTATGGTCTACGTCACATAGCATACGGACGGCCGTGGCCGACCTGAGGCAGGTTCTCCGCTTCCGCGACAGCACCGCGCGGGACATCTACCAGACCTTGAGCAAGCTCCACTGACCGGGGTGTGACACGACCGGCACCGGTGCTGTCCGACGTCGGCGGGTCGGAACACGCGGCGACATGCTGGGCATGGTCGGTACGCGCGGCTGCCGTCCGGGCCGGTGCGGTGCGCGGTGCCCTCAACGGTGCTCACGCGGCCACAAGGTGGCCTAGGTGGCGGTGCTGCCACGATTCGGGGGGTATGTGCCCGGCGGCCGTTCAACTCGGAGTTGCGATCCTCGCCCGGCCCGGAGGCCGGGCGCTGCACCGCGTCGGCGGTGGGCAAACCGCGGCCGCGCAAGCCGTTGCGATCCTCGCCCGGCCCGGAGGCCGGGCGCTGCGCGGCATCCGACCACAGTGTTGCGGCGGCCACCGTTGCGTTGCGATCCTCGCCCGGCCCGGAGGCCGGGCGCTGCGCGGCGGGTCACGACATCACCGGCTTGTTGTCGAGGTTGGGATCCTCGCCCGGCCCGGAGGCCGGGCGCTGCTGCAGCTCATGTACCAGTGCCTGGACGAGTTCGGGTTGCGATCCTCGCCCGGCCCGGAGGCCGGGCGCTGCTTGCGCGCGTGAGCCCGATGCGCGCCGCGATCACCGCGTTTGCGATCCTCGCCCGGCCCGGAGGCCGGGCGCTGCTAGTGCTGCGTACTGGCCGCGGCGATGTCGGCGAGTTGCGATCCTCGCCCGGCCCGGAGGCCGGGCGCTGCTCGCGGCATCCGACCACAATGTTGCGG
>JBOHGT010000226.1:0-30406 GCA_050700385.1 Pseudonocardiaceae bacterium
CGATCCGTCCCCTCGTGGTGCGGTACTGCCGCGCCCGTGTCGGTCGTCAGGAGAGGACGTCCGCTTCGGCGGACGACGTGGCCCAGGAGGTGTGTTTCGCGGTGCTCACCGCCTTGCCCGGTTACCGGGACCAGGGGCGACCGTTCCTCGCCTTCGTGTATGGCATCGCTGCGCACAAGGTGGCGGACGCGCACCGGTCCGCGTCCAGGAACCGGTCCGAACCGGTTGCTGAGATGCCGGACACTCCGGTGGTCGGCGACGGGCCCGAGCAGCGGGCACTCCAGGGTGACCTGGCCAACCGGATGAGCACCGTACTCGAGATGCTCCCCGACAAGCAGCGGGACATCGTCGTGCTGCGGGTGTTGCAGGGCTACTCGGCCGAGGAGACGGCGGAGCTGGTCGGGTCGACCCCCGGGGCGGTCCGGGTGGCGCAACACCGCGCATTGCTGCGCCTGCGCAAATTGCTGTCGTCGGAGGAGGTGGTCTGACGTGTCCGAGCGTGATGACGAGACGCATCGGGGCTACTCCACCAGTGACGCCCATTCCGGCCAGGATGGCCGGCCGGGCGACGACCTCACACACGATGCGCTGGTGTCCCCGTCGGACCTCGCCGCGGTGCAGGCCGACGACGCGCTGCTGGATCTGCTGGGCAGGGCGGACGCGGCGACCCCGCTGCCCGACGACCCGCTTGCCCGGGTGCTGATGGCCTGGCGCCGCGAGGTGGACGCCGAACCCGTCGGCGAGCTCGTCGACACCGACACCGCGCTCGAGGTCGTGGCTGCCGCCCGCCGCCCGGCGCGCCGACGCAGGCCCATGCTGGCGCCCTTCGCCGCTGCCGCGGCGCTGTTCGTGATCGCCTTCTCCGGGGTGGGCGTGGCCGCTAAGTCGGCCCAGCCCGGTGACCCGCTGTGGGGCGTCACCCAGGTCCTGTACTCCGAGCACGCCCGCTCCGTCGAGGCCGCCCATTCGGTGCGAACCGAGTTGGAGCAGGCCTCGCAGCAGCTCGAGCGGGGCCGACCCGACGCCGCGCAGGGCGCCTTGCAGCGCGCCGAGAACAAGCTGCCCGCAGTGGTCGAGGCCGAGGAGCAGGCGAAGCTACAGGACAGGCTACAGGCCGCGCACGACGAGCTCCAGAGGCGGCAGGGCGGCGGACCCGGGAGCAGCGACGAGTCGAGTGCGACGGCGTCGGGCAGCAGCACGAAGCCGTCGCGCCCGGCCAAACCCCCGGTCGTCGATGCGACCTCGCCGAGCAGTTCCACGCCCTCGACCCCACCGACCGCGCCGTCAACCCCGACCCCGGTGCAGCCGCCGCCTGCGGGTGGCGAGCAGGGCCCCGCCTCGTCGAGCGGCGGCTCGTCGAACCCGCCCGCCGGGACGAACGCCGAGCCCGCGTCCGCCTCACCCCGCTGAGCCAGGGAGGGACCCCCAGCCGCCGGGTTCCTCGGCGAGCACCGCGTCGGCGTACCCGCGGCAGTACTCCCAGCTGACGTAGGCCGCCGGGTCGGGGTGGTAGGCGGGCTCGTGCCGTCGCATCCGCCCGCCATCGAGCAACTGCTGCAGGCTGGCCCGGAGCATCTCCCAGTCGTGGAAGTGCTGCTCCTCGCAGTCCGGGCAGTCGACGACGATCCCGCGGACTCCGCGGGGGGCCAGCAGTGCCTGGTAGACGGCGAGGTCGGTGAGGTCGGACAGCACCGCGGCCCGCTCCTCGCTGTCCAACGTCTCGTCGGGCTCGCCGTCGAGGTCGAGCGCGTCCAGCGCGCGCGCCGGGTCGTCCGGATCGTCGGCGAACGGGTCGGGGGGCAGTGCGTCTTGCGGCACGCTGCGCACGGTACCGGCCCGCTGCCACGCATGCCGACGGATATCATGGAATCAGCCGCCCGGGTGGCTGCGCACCCACCCGTCCGACCCGCCGTCCGCCCGTATGAAGGAAGGCCGTTCTCCCGAATGACCAGCGAGCTCACCGCGCCCGGCAGCCCGTCGAAGTTCGCGCTGCTCGGCCTCACCTTCGGCGATGTGCTGTTGCTGCCCGCGGAATCCGACGTCATACCCAGCGAGGTCGACACATCCACCAAGCTGTCCCGCAACGTCACGCTGCGGGTACCGCTGGTGTCCTCGGCGATGGACACCGTCACCGAGTCGAGGATGGCCATCGCGATGGCCCGCCAGGGCGGCATCGGCGTGCTGCACCGCAACCTGCCCGCAGAGGAGCAAGCCGCGCAGGTCGAGGTCGTCAAGCGCTCGGAGGCCGGCATGGTCACCGACCCGGTGACCTGCTCGCCGACCGACACCCTCGCCGACGTCAACGCGCTGTGTGCCCGTTTCCGGATCTCCGGTGTGCCGGTAACCGACGCCGGCGGCGTACTGGTCGGCATCATCACCAACCGTGACATGCGCTTCGAGGTCGACCACGGTCGCCGGGTCGCCGATGTGATGACCACGCCACCGCTGGTCACGGCCCAGGTCGGGGTCACCGCGGACGCCGCGCTGGGACTGCTGCGGCGGCACAAGGTGGAGAAGCTGCCGATCGTCGACGGGCACGGCCGGCTGGCCGGGCTGATCACGGTCAAGGATTTCGTCAAGACCGAGAAGTACCCGCTGGCCACCAAGGACCCGGATGGCCGGCTGCTGGTCGGTGCCGCGATCGGCGTCGGCCCGGACGCCAAGCAGCGCGCTGCGGCGCTGGTGGAGGCCGGTGTCGACGTGCTCGTGGTGGACACCGCGCACGGGCACTCGAGGGCTGTGCTGGCGATGGTGTCGCTGCTCAAGGCCGAGGTCGGTGACGCGGTGGACATCGTGGGCGGAAACGTCGCCACCCGCGCGGGCGCGCAGGCCATGGTGGACGCGGGCGTGGACGCGGTGAAGGTCGGCGTCGGGCCCGGCTCGATCTGCACCACCCGGGTGGTGGCCGGGGTGGGCGTGCCGCAGATCAGCGCGATCTACGAGGCCGACCTGGCGTGCCGGCCCGCGGGTGTCCCGGTGATCGGTGACGGCGGCATCCAGTACTCCGGTGACATCGCCAAGGCCATCGCCGCGGGCGCCAGCACGGTCATGCTCGGCAGCCTGCTCGGCGGCACCGCCGAGGCCCCCGGTGAGCTGATCCTGGTCAACGGCAAGCAGTTCAAGACCTATCGCGGGATGGGCTCGGTGGGCGCGATGGCCACCCGTGACGGCGGCCGCTCCGGACCCGTGCAGTCGTATTCGCGTGACCGGTACTTCCAGGACGACGTGCTCTCCGACGACAAGCTGGTGCCCGAGGGAATCGAGGGGCGGGTACCGTTCCGCGGGCCGCTGTCACTGGTGTCCCATCACCTCGTCGGCGGGCTCCGGGCCGCCATGGGCTACGCCGGCGCGGATAGCATCGTCGCGCTGCAGGCGGCGCAGCTGGTGCGGATCACCGCGGCGGGACTGAAGGAGAGCCACCCGCACGACATCACGATGACGGTGGAGGCCCCGAACTACGCCGTCCACTGACCACCGGCAGGAGGACGAGCAGCAGTGCGGGATCTGGTGGAGATCGGCATGGGTCGCACCGCGCGGCGTGCCTACCACTTCGACGATGTCGAGATCGTGCCCTCGCGGCGCACCCGCTCGTCGCGGGACGTCTCGACGGCGTGGCAGATCGATGCCTACCGCTTCGATATCCCACTGCTGACGCACCCGACCGACGCCGTCGTCTCGCCCGCTGTCGCGGTGCGGATCGGGGAGCTCGGCGGTCTCGGCGTGCTCAACGCCGAGGGGCTCTGGGCCAGGCACGCAGGGGTCGACGAGCTGCTCTCCCGGCTGGCCACGACCGCCGACGCCGACCCGGCCGCGGGGATCCGGATGCTGCAGCAGTGGCACGCCGCCCCGCTGCGGACCGACCTGCTCACCGAGGCGATCAAGCAGGTCGCCGAGGCCGGGGTCACGGTGGCGGCTCGGGTGAGCCCGCAGCACGCCCGCGAACTCACCCCCGACCTCATCGCGGCCGGGGTCGAGGTGCTCGTCGTGCAGGGCACGATCATCTCCGCCGAGCACGTCACGCACACCGCGGTCGGCGGCACCGTGCCGCTGAACCTCGAGGAGTTCATCGCCGGGCTCGACGTGCCGGTCATCGCCGGTGGCGTGGGCGACTACCGCACTGCGATGCACCTCATGCGCACCGGGGCGGCCGGTGTGATCGTCGGCTACGGCGCGGGGAAGGCCACCTCCACCGCGGACGTGCTCGGTATCGGGGTGCCGATGGCCACCGCGGTCGTCGACGCGGCGGCCGCCCGGCGGGACTACCTCGACGAGACCGGCGGCCGGTACGTGCACGTGATCGCCGACGGTGGGGTGGAGACCAGCGGCGACGTCGCCCGCGCGATCGCCTGCGGGGCCGACGCGGTGATGCTGGGGGAGCCGCTCGCCCGGGCCGCCGAGGCCCCGGGCAACGGCTGGTACTGGACCGCTGCCGCCGCGCACCCCGCGGTGCCGCGCAGCTGGATCGAGCTCGCCGAGGACGCCTCGGTGACCCTGGACACCCTGCTGTTCGGGCCATCGGCAGACCCCAGCGGTGCGGTGAACCTGTTCGGCGCGCTGCGCCGCGCGATGGCCAAGACCGGGTACTCCGACCTCAAGGAGTTCCAGAAAGTCGGCCTGACCGTCCGCGCGTGACGGCGGCGGGTGCCAGGATCGGGAGCGTGAGTGAGCGCCGAGACCCCGTCGCCGATCTGCGGCGGATCGCGTTCCTGCTCGAACGTGCCCACGAGGCGACCTACCGGGTCCGCGCATTCCGTACCGCCGCGGCGGCGCTGGCCGGCCGCGACGACCTCGCACAGCGGGCCACGGCCGGCACGCTGACCGCGCTCAAGGGTGTCGGCGAGGTGACGGCGCGGTGCGTCACCGAGTCGCTCGCGGGGGAGGAACCGGTCTACCTGCGCCGGCTCGAGTCCACCACGGGCACCCCCGTCGCCCAGGAAGGGCCGTCACAGGGCGGGGCAGCGCTGCGCGCGGCGCTGCGGGGAGACTGCCACACCCACTCCGACTGGTCGGACGGCGGATCGCCGATCGAGGAGATGGCCGCCACCGCCCGCGAGCTCGGCCACGACTACGTCGTGCTGACCGACCACTCGCCCCGCCTCACCGTCGCCAACGGGCTCTCGCCCGAGCGGCTGCGCCGCCAGCTCGACGTCGTGGGCGGGCTGAACGAGACCCTCGCCCCGTTCCGGATCCTCACCGGCATCGAGGTCGACATCCTCGCCGACGGCGCGCTGGACTCCGAGCCCGAGCTGCTCGCCCGCCTCGACCTCGTGGTCGCCTCGGTGCACTCCCTGCTGCGGATGCCGGCGCCGGAGATGACCGAGCGGATGCTCACCGCGATCGCCGACCCGCACGTCGACGTCCTCGGTCACTGCACCGGCCGGATCGTGACGGGGACCCGCAAGCGCCCGGAGTCGCAGTTCGACGCCGACGCGGTGTTCGCCGCCTGCGCCGCGCACGGCGTCGCGGTGGAGGTCAACTCCCGCCCCGAGCGGCTCGACCCGCCCAAGCGGTTGCTGCGGCTCGCCGTCGAGGCCGGCTGCCTCGTCTCGATCGACAGCGACGCCCACGCGCCAGGACAGCTCGACTGGCAGCCCTACGGCTGCGAGCGCGCCGCGGCGTGCGGGGTCGACCCGGCGCGGATCGTCAACACCTGGGCGGTGCAGGACCTGCTGGCATGGACCGCCGACACGACCAGCGGACCTAGGATCCCGGGGTGAACGCCGCGCGGCCCAACCCGCTGCAGTGGCTCTGGTATGCCTACGGGGGGCGGCTGCCCGCGCACCTGCGGGAGTGGGTGCTGCACGACACCACCAGCCGCACCTGGGCGTTGCGGCACCTCTCCCGGACCCTGACGCAGTGCGTCCCGGCACTGCTGCTGGTGCTGCTCCCGGGCCCGCTCTGGCTGCGGTGGACATTGCCGCTGATCGTCGTCGTCGGCGCGCTCTACGCGTCGGTTTCCTACATCGAGGAGACCACCGAGCACCGGCTGGCCAAGCACGGCTACCCGCTGGGAATGGGCCGGGAGGTGCGCAAGGCGCGGCGCGAGGTGCAGCGGCTCGACGGGGACTCCGACCTCGGTGACGGCCCCTGATGGGCCGGCCGTAGCCGTCGTCGTTTACCGTGCGGGGCATGGAGTTCGGGCTGACCATGTTCCCCACCCACGACGCGATCGATCCGGCGTCGCTGGGCCGAGCCGCCGAGGAACGGGGCTTCGAGTTGCTGCTCTTCCCGGAGCACACCCACATCCCGACCAGCCGCCGCTCGCCCTACCCCGGTGGCGGTGAGCTGCCCCGGAGGTACATCCACACCTACGACCCGTTCGTCGCGCTGAGCGCCGTGGCGACGGCCACCTCCCGGCTGCGGCTCGGCACGGGGGTCTGCCTGCTCATCGAGCGTGACCCGATCATCACGGCCAAGGAGGTCGCGAGCATCGATCACCTCTCCGGCGGCCGGTTCCTGTTCGGCGTCGGGGCGGGCTGGAACCGGGAGGAGATGGCCAACCACGGCACCGACCCGACCACCCGGATGGCGCTGCTGGGTGAGCGGGTCAAGGCGATGAAGGAGATCTGGACGCGCGAGGAGGCCGAGTTCCACGGCCGCCACGTCGACTTCGACCCGATCTGGTCGTGGCCCAAGCCTGCGCAGCGGCCGCACCCGCCGGTGCTCGTCGGCGGGATGGGACCCACCGTGCTGGACCGGGTGGTCGAGTTCGGTGACGAGTGGCTCGCGCAGAACGTCACCGCCGACAACGTCGACGAGTTCGCCGGGCGGGCCACCGAGCTGCGGCGCCGCGCCCGCGACGCCGGGCGCGACGAGATCCCGATCTCGCTGTTCGCCGCGAGACCGGAGCCGGAGATGATCGAGCGCTACGCGGGAGCCGGGATCAGCCGCTGCGTGTTCCTGCTGCCATCCAGGGGCGCCGACGAGGTGCTGCCGCGGATGGACCGCCACGCGGAGCTGATGAGCCAGGTCTGATGGACGTCGAGGAGGCCCGGCGGCGCTTCGCCGGTGCCCGGGTCGCCCGGCTGGCGACGGCCGGCGACCGGCCGCACCTGGTGCCGGTGACCTTCGCGGTCGACGGCGACGTGATCTACACCGCGGTCGACGCCAAGCCCAAGAGAAGCAGGCGGCTACGGCGGCTGGCCAACATCCAGGCCAACCCGGAGGTGGCGCTGCTCGCCGACCACTACTCCGACGACTGGGACGCGCTGTGGTGGGTCCGCGCCGACGGTGAAGGGTCCGTAGACCACAGCCGCCCGACGCTCGAGCGCGCAACCGTGCTGCTCGCCGCGAAGTACCCGCAGTACCGGAACGCGCCGCCGGCGGGCCCGGTGATCACCGTGCGGGTGACGGCGTGGCACGGCTGGTCCGCGACCTGATCCCGTCGATCCCGCCCACCGCGTTCTGGTGGCAGAACGCGGTAATCCGGGCTGCGATAGGCGCGTTCTGGTGGCAGAACGCGGTATCGGGTGGGTTCACGAGAGCGTTCTGGTGGCAGAACGCGCTTATCGGGCGCCTACGGATCTCTGCGAGGATTGCCGGATGCGGATCTCAGCCCGGACGGACT
The DNA here is from genome assembly GCA_050700385.1 of Pseudonocardiaceae bacterium. Taxonomy (GTDB): domain Bacteria; phylum Actinomycetota; class Actinomycetes; order Mycobacteriales; family Pseudonocardiaceae; genus WHSY01. Next base: position 7,568 of record JBOHGT010000226.1, read on the forward strand.
ACGCCGTGCGCGCCCTGGTCGAGATCGCGCAGGCAGCGGGTGAGCGGCCGCTGACGGCCGAGGACGTGGCCGGCGCGCAGGACATCCCGCGCAGCTTCCTGCTCGCGGTGCTGGCGGACCTGCGACGCGCCGGCATCGTGTCGAGCGTGCGGGGCCAGGGCGGTGGCTGGGTGCTGGCCCGACCGCCTGAGGGCATCTCGGTGGCCGACGTGATCAGAGCCGTGGACGGGCCGCTGGTCAGCGTCCACGGGTTGCGGCCGGAATCGGTGTCCTACGGGCCGTCGGTCGCGTTGTTGCAACGGGTGTGGATCGCCGTGCGGAGCAGCCTGCGGGAGGTACTGGAGGAGGTCACCGTCGCGCATCTGGCCGGTGGTGTGCTTCCTGACCGGGTGGCCGTCCGGACCGAGGAAGCCGAGGTCTGGGAGAGCCGCTGACGCCACGCGGTTCCGGGACCGGTGTCCCTTGCCACTGGACATGAGTAGGGCCAAAGTCTACTATCTTGATTGACTTTACTGTGCGTATCGAGTATCCCGCCGCCCTCCACGATGGACGGTGACCGCGACGGGATCGGAGCGTGGTGTGGTGCCCACTCTGGTGGTGTACGCCCTGGTCGGGTTGATGGCCCAGCTGGTGGACGGCTCGCTGGGCATGGCCTTCGGGGTCACCGCGACAACCGGACTGCTGGCGATCGGCACGGCGCCTGCGGTGGCCTCGGCGTCGGTCCATCTCGCCGAACTCGGCACCACCGTGGCCTCCGGGCTTTCGCACTGGCGATTCGGCAACGTCGACTGGCGGGTCGTCGGCTGGCTGGCGATGCCCGGTGCGATCGGGGGGTTCGCCGGCGCGACCGTCCTGGCATCACTGTCCACCGAGGCGGCCGAGCCGTGGATGGCCGCGTTGCTGCTCGCGCTCGGGGCGTACGTGCTGCTGCGGTTCACCCTCCGACCGAGCCGCATCCGCCCGATGACTCCTGCCGGACGGCGGTGGCTGGCGCCGCTGGGAACGGTGGCCGGCTTCGTCGATGCCACTGGTGGTGGCGGCTGGGGACCGATCGCCACCCCCGCGCTGCTCACCAGCGGGCGGTTGGACCCTCGCCGCACGATCGGTTCGGTGGACACCAGCGAGTTCCTGGTCGCGCTGGCCGCCAGTGTCGGGTTCCTGCTCGCGCTCGGCAGCGAAGTCTTCGCCGTGCCGGTCGTCCTCGGGCTGCTGATCGGTGGGGTGCTGGCTGCTCCGCTGGCGGCCTGGTTGGTGTCGCGGGTGTCCACCAGGATCATCGGGGCGGCCGCGGGCGGCCTGATCGTGGTCACCAACACCGACAAGATTCTCGACACCCTTACCGGACCCGGGCTGCTGCGCACCGCCAGCTACGTTCTCGTCGTCGCAGTGTGGGTCCTAGCCGTGGTATGGGCCATCCGTGCCGTGCAGCGCGACCGCAGGCCCGTCGCGGTGGAGCCAGCCCCGGCCTCCGACGTCGACGACCCTGCCAGGCTCTGACGGCGTCACCGCTTGCTGCGTATCTCGACATCGCCGAACAGCGTGAACGCGCGTACCCGCGCCAGGGGACTGCCGGGCACGCGGGTCACCGGTGCGAGTTCGAACTCGCGGTCACCGAAGATGTCGAAGCCGGACAGTTCGACCTCCACACCCTCCGGGACGGTGATCTCGACGTCGCCGAACAGGGTGACCGCCGTGATGGTCACCTCCGGGTCGGAGACCACCGCGCCGCGCAGGTCCAGCTTCAGGTCGCCGAAAAGCATCAACGCGGTGGTCTTGCGGCGTAGTGTCCAGCGACCTCGGCGCTTGATGTTGCCGAACAGCGAGATCATGGTCGAGCGGGCCGGAGCCCTGGACCCGACGACCGGCTGCGGGAGGTCGGCGACCATCCGGTCGATCTCGCCGCGGCTGCCTGCGGACCAGACGACGCCCGCGCGCTCGGTGAACGCCTCCAGTGTCAGCCGCCCCTCGCCGACCGCGCGCTCGAGGCTTCCCTGCGCCTCCCGCCGCGTCGGTTCCAGCTCGTCGTCACCGGGCACCGGAGGTTCGATTGTCACGTTCTCACAGTAATGCCGAGGGTGGATCGTGGCTCGCATAGCCGAGGCGCGTGCCGGTGTGGCCCGGCCGTCTGGCACCCTCGCTGGGGTGAGCGCGACGAACGGTGGCCGCAAGAAGCGGCCAGGACGAAAGCGCAACGGCGCGACCCGTATCTGCTTCGGGGAAGCCTCGGTGCGGAGATAGCGACCCGACTCGCCACCGAGCAGCCACCTGGGGTCTCGTGCTGCGCTCACCGTTCACCGCGAGCCACCGAGCCGAAGAGCACGATCCGTCGCGGCGCCGCCGCCCGAACCACGTCCTCGACGGCAACCGGCAGCCAATGCCGCAATGTCCTGCCCTCCCACAGCGACGGCTCGCCCACGGGCTCAGGGTACGGCCCCGACTGGGTCACCAGCCGCAGCCTCGCCGGCTCACGGTTGATCGGCGGGGACCGGTTCGAGGAGTCGTCAACGGCTGCGCAGGAAGGCGTTCTCCCTGGTGGGAGCGGAGCCGCTCTCCTCCTCCGCCCCTCGGGCCGCTGTCCCCGCCGCGTCCTCCCCCGCGTCCACCATGCCCCAAGCAGCTCGTACCCCCGCTGCTCGGTGATGAACCGATACCGCTACGACATCAAACACCCGGTGGTGACCGCCCACGAGTACCGCGACGCGATGATGTTCACCTCCCCGCCGCCTGGCCGGCGATCAGGCCTTGCTGTAGTCCGTGCTCAGCCACTTCTCCGGGCTCATCCGGACGAGCAGCGAGTTCGCTCCGAGGTTGTCCCTCACCCAGCGCGCAGCATCCTCGGCGGGCAGATAACGGCCCGCGATGCCGAGAGCCTGCTCCTCGGTCGGCGCCCCGTCCAGCGCGACCACCGGGCCCTCGGCGGTGGCGTACTTGTACGGCACCGTTTCGACCTGCGCGCAGATGCTGAACCGGCCCGCCTCCCGGAACAGGCGTTCCTTCACTGATCCACGGTCGATCCAGAGCAGCACCTCACCGCCAGGGGTGTAGTCGTACCAGATCGGCACCGCGAGCGGGGCCCGGCCTGCGCGGTTCACAGCCACCACGCCGATGTGCACTCCAGCAAGGAATTCCTCGCGTTCCTGGGCGGTCATGACAAAGGACATCGCGTACTCCTCAAAAGTGCACGGGCGTACCGCCCGGTCAGCGTCCAATGTGATCGACAAGTTCCCCTGGCGTGCAACGTCGCCGCCGACCCGCGCATTCCGCCCGTTCGTGCAGACCGATCTTCGCGGGTCGGCGGCGACCCGGTGCCTCGTCCTCCACGCGTAAACCGTGATCATGTCGGCGTCGGTAGTGGTTGGTTCGGGCTCGGTGGTGGTGGCCGCATCCGCGAGTTGGGGTGTCTCGTCGGCCGACGTCGTGCCCCTGCCGCTACGGGGCGAGCGGTGACGCCGCACACATTCTTCACCCTGGACCGAGCCCGGGTGCTGGTCGACATCACGGTCGCGATCACCGACGGCGCGCGGACGGTCTCCGATCTCGCCGTGTGGGGACTGTCCCTCCCTCCCCAGTTCCAGCCGTCGTTGACGGTGAGCATCCGGATCGTGCGCAGGATGTTGTCAACGGCGTCTGAAACCGGATCTGGATCTGGCCCACATTTCGTGATCGCGTCGGCCCCCGGCGTGTCGCACGATGGAGTGATGCCGTCCTCGTGATCATGTCCGGGTGCGATTTTGAGTGGTTGCGGGTGCTGGTGCCGCAGTTGGCGGGCGTCGTGGTCGGGCGGGTCGAGCGGCTGGCAGGTCGGCTGCGGATCACCGCCTGGCCGCGTCGTGGGCGCCGACGTTGACGCCGAGACGGGTCCGTCACTCACCCGCTGCGGGCTGCCTTCGGCTCGATCAGCTCCTGCCCGCCGAGGTAGGGACGCAGCGCATGGGGGATCCGCACGGATCCGTCGGGCTGCACGTGGTTCTCGATGATCGCGAGTACGGCGCGGTCGGTGATGCCGGTCGCCGACAGGGTGTGCGGCAGGGTGATCCTGCCGCCGTCCCGGCAACGAATCCTGAACCGCCGAGCCTGGTAGTCGGTGAGGTTGGAGTTGGAGTGGGTCTCCCGGTAGTCGCCGAACCCGGGGAACCAGGCCTCGGTGTCGTACTTCTTGTACGCGGGTGCGCCGAGATCTCCCAGACAGACCCGCATGACGCGGTACGGCAGTTCCAGGTCTCGCAGGATGTCCTCGCCGTTGCGCTGGCACTGGTCCAGCCAGTGCCCGGAGTCCTCCGGGCGGCACAGCACGATCTGCTCGACCTTGTGGAACTGATGCGCGCGGTAGGCGCCCCGGTGTGCTCGGCCTGCGGCGCCGGCCTCGGTACGAAAGCACGGGGAGAACGCGGACACCCGGATCGGCAGCTCGCCCGCGTCGAGGATCTGGTCACCATAGTAGCCGATCAGGGTCTGCTCCGAGGTGCCGATCAGCGCGAGGTCGGTGCCCTCGACCTGGTAGACCTCGTCGGCGAAGAACGGGAGGTAGCCGGTGCCGAAGAACACCTTCTCCCGGGCGAGCACCGGGGTCATCATCGGGGTGAACCCGCGAGCGTGCAGCAGGTTCTGCGCGTGCGAGAACACCGCCCAGGCCAGCCGCGCCCCGTCCCCATGCCAGTAGTAGAACCCGGAGCCTGCGACCTCCGCACCGCGGGCGAGGTCGAGGATCCCCAGGTTCGCGCCGACCGTGTCGTGGTAGCGGGCCTCGTCGGCGGCGACCGGATCGCCCTCGCGACGCAGCTCGACGTTGCCGGTGTCGTCGTCCCCGGCTGGGGTGTCATCGGGCAGCAGGTTGGGCAGCCGCGCCCACAGCTCGTCTCGGGTCTGCTGCAGGGACCGGACATTGTCGGTGACCGCGCGCAGCTCGTCCTTCAGTATCTTCGCGGCGTCCATATCGATCTGCTCGCGTGGCTTGCCCTGCAGCTTCTGCTGCGCCCGCAGCTCGTTCGATCGCGCGATCCGCTGCCGCAGCTCGGCGTCGATCTCGACCAGGCGGTCCACGTCAACATCGGCGCCGCGCTGCTCGGCGGTGCGCCGCACGAGGTCGGGGTTGGTCCTGAGCAGCGCGATGTCGATCAAGCCGTGGCCTTCCGAGATGATGTCGGGCGGGGCCCGAGTGTAGACGGTACGCAGCACCGGTCCGCGACACTGGGACTATTCCGCGACACTGGGACTATGGAGATCACCAGCACACGCCACCAGATCAGCGCCGAGCCGGACTGGTACCAGCCCTACGCGATCTCGCTGGGCATCCGGGTCGGAAACCTCGTCTTCGTCTCCGGCCAGGCCGCGGTCGACGAGCACGGCGACACCGTCGGCGGGGCCGACTTCGGCGCGCAGGCCCGGCAGGCCTTCGCCAACCTCGCCACGGTGCTGCGCAACGCCGGCTCGGGACTGGAGCACGTCGTCAAGGTGACCATCCTCGTGACGGACATGGCCGTCATCGACCAGGTCATCGAACTCCGCCGCGAGTACTTCACACCGCCCTATCCGGCCGACACGATCGCCGAGGTCGCGTCCTTGGCGCGGCCGGAGTGGCAGATCGAGATCGAGGCGATCGCCGTCGTTCCCGATCCCGTGTGACTCCCCGGCGCAGCTGGTAATCCAACTGCCTACAGCGGCTGGTCGAGTTCGAGTTCGTCGCGCAGCGGGACGCCGTGCGCGCCGATCTCGGGGATCTCGGGCTTCAGGCGGGCGCGGGCGTCGTCTACCGCGCCTGCACGCGGTACCCGGTGCCGCGCTCCGGGTGAATCCGCCGTCCAGTGGGTACCCGTGCCGTCGGGGAACCCCGACGCGCGATGGGAGGACAGTGACGGATGACCGCGACCACCAGCGAGGATCGCCTGCGTGCCGCCCTCGACAACGCCGACTTCCCGGCGGACAAGGACGCGCTGCTCGATGCTGCCCGGCGAAACGATGCCGATGAGCAGACGGTGCGAGCCTTGCGGGCGGTGCCGCCGGTCGATTACGGCAGCTTCTCCGACGTGCTGGCGTCCGTGGCGGTGGCCGACGGCGGTCCGGACTCCGACAGCGGCAAGGCCGCGGCCCGACGTCATCGCACCAAGCCCGGGCTCGCCGAGCACGACGAGGACGTCAGCGCTAGCCCGAACCCGATCGTCGACGAGCTCGGCGAGAACCGCGGCAGCTGAGTGCGGCGGACTCGACGTCGGCCGCGGGGCGTAACCCGGGCACATGGCACTTCGAGGACACCCCCGATTCCGACGACGTATGATCGCCGTTTCGTGAGATTCCGGTCCGATCAGCGGACCGGAATCTCACGAAACGGCGATCATGGCCAAACACTGTACGGTCTGCCGCCCCCGATCCTCTTCACGTCCGAGCGGCTCACCGAGCTGATCGTGATACTCGAGGACGTCACGGCGCGAGCGTCCGCCTCGTAGCGGGGTCAGCTACCTGCGGCTGGATTCGCCGCGCCACGTGCAGCGCGCCCGGTCGCGACGACGGTGACGTCACCGTTGGCCGGCTCGGTGCGCACCAGGTGATGCAGCTCCGCGAGGAACGCGCGGAAGCTGCGGCAGCCGTAGTTGGCCTCGTCGAACGCCGGGTCCATTGCGAGCATCTTGTTCTTCACCCAGGCGGCGGTCGCCGGGCCGGAACTGTGCTCCAGCGCCGTGAGCAGCAAGGCCTCCGCGGTGGCAATGTCGAACCTCGACTCGACCGCCGGCCGGACCGCGGGGTCGACGGAGGCGACCAGCGTGGCCCAGTACTTGTACTCCGAGCACACCGACACCAGGCGCCGGCTCGCCGATGCCGCTGTGCCCACGCCGATCACGTGCTTACCCCACTCGCGCAGCCGCTGCACCAGCGGCGAGTAGTCGCCGTCGCCCGCCACCAGGACGAACTGGTCGACATCGGTGTGAACCATGAGCGTCTCCATGGCGTCCACAGCCATCCGGATGTCGGCGGCGTTCTTCTGCACCGCGCCGAAACGCGTGACCTGGATCAAATCGATTCCGTTGAGGGCGAGATCCTGTTGATGGCGACCGAACGGCGGACGGGCCCAGTCCGCGTAGGCGCGGCGGATGGAGGCATTGCCGTAGTCGCGGCACAGCACTTCCAGCGCGGCCGCCGGCACGGGGTTGGCGTGCCCGGGCAGTGTCTCGGCCGCCCCCAGGGCGAGGTTCTCGAAGTCGATGAAGATCGCCACATGCCCCACTGGTCCCCCTGCGCGCCTTGTCGGCTCGGCGTGATTGAGGCGAGGATGCCACACCTCCGACGCCTCACACGGGTGACCGTTGCCACCCGCGAGGGCGCGACTTCGCTGGCATCGAGCGCCCGGCCCCGTCTCGGCATCCGCTGTTGGCCTCCCCCGTCTCGCCGGGAGCTGGGACGGGTCGCGGCCTGACCATGGTGGTGACAGCGGCTCGCAATATCCTTGACTAGGGGTGATCGACCCTTTACCGTCCGAACGAAGGCCAACGTGGGCGGACCGGAGGCCAACGTGGCGGGGGATCGCTGGCAGGCACGCGAGGCGCTGGCGCGCGTGCTGGATGAGCTGAGCAGCCAGCTCGACGTGGCGGAACGGTATCTGTCCGAGCAGCGCTACACCTCCGGATCCGGTGTGGGTCTGTCCACCGCGATCGTGGATGGCAACGGAGCGCTCATCTCGCTGGACATCCCGGACAGCGCGCTGCGCCAGGCCTATCCGGAACGCCTGGGCAGCGACGTCGTGGAGGCCGTGAACGAGGCCCGCACCGCGGCAGCGCAGGCCAGGAGCGAGCTCATGACCCGGCTGCTGGGCGGGCAGCGATGACCCGCGCGGCGCCTCGCCGGCTCGACCGGGAAGGGGGCGCCATGCCGTCCATGGACGAGATCTACCACCGCGTCGCCGAGATCGAACGGAGAACGGCGGAGGTACGGGAACGGGTGCAGGCCCGGAGGCGCGCTCGGATCGACGAGCCGCTCGGTAGCGATCTCGGCACGGTGTCCGTCAGCGGCCACGGCGAGTTGCTCGCGATCAAGCTGAACCGGGACTCGCTGCGCTTCACCAACGCCCGCGCACTGGGTGACGAGATCGTGCGGGCGGTGCACCGAGCGGAGCGAAAGGCCGGACGCGGGTAGGCAACGGGAGGGGAGTGGCACCATGGCAGGTTTTCGGGCGGTACCGGACGCGCTTCGCACGAACGTGCGGTTCCTGGACGACGCCGCCGACGCCTACCACGCCGCGGCCAAAGAAGTGGAAGGCGCGGAGATGGACGCGCTCGACCTCGGGCTGCTCGGGATGCTGGCGGGCGTACCAGGCGCCTACGCCGCGGCACTGACCGAAGTCGTGGGTTCGCTCCAGCTGAGCGGGAACATGCTCGTCGGCGGTAGTGCCGCGCTGAAGACCGTGGCCGAGGAGTACGAGAGCCGTGACGAGAAGTACTACCGCAAGTTCGGCTACGAGATCGGGTAATGATATGAGTAAGTACCGAGAATTTCCCAAGGCTGATGCCGACACCATCAAGGAATATGCCTTCGAGGTCGGCAAGCCCGAGGTGGCCGATCTCGTCGACGAGGTCAGGGAGTGGCTCGGCAAGCCGGAAAAGGTCACTGCGCTGGCGACGGCATGGGACCCGACGGCGGCTCGGATGGTCCGCGACGCCGGTGAGTCGCTGGGGACGTGCCAGCGGCAGCTGGCGGACTACTGGGAGGGCCGAGCTCACGAGGCATTCAGCGGTTGGGCCAGCGATATCGACGCTGACATCGAGTCAACCGCCGCGATCCTCAGTGGCATGTCGAACCTGCTGCAGGACTGCAACGACGTCATCACGCGGACCTACATGCTGGCGATCGGAGCGATCGGCGAGACCGCAGCGGCAATTCTGGAAGCCGTTGGCGGCTTGTTCGGAACGATCAAGGACAAGTTCGGCATGCTCGGCGAGGTGGCCAAGCTGCTCGCCGGATTCGTACGGACGATCACGAACTTGTCGCAAGGCGCGGTCGAGCAGATCGGCGACTACCGCCGCTTCGCCCTCGACATGCGACAGAAGGCTGCCGAACTGAACGTCATGGACCGGATCCCGCCGTCTGCCGAGCTACCCGAAAACTGGGAAGTTCGCCCCGCCTAGCCAGCGTGCAGGGACCAGAGACGATGTGGCGACGAAAAGCTTGGGGCAGGGTAGTGGTGCTGGGCGCGGTGGCCGTGCTGGTGAGCGGTTGCGGGGGGCAACCCGATCCGTTCGTGGGGACTCCCGACCCGTGCGCGATGGTGCCGGAGCAGACGATCGACGAGGTGGTGGGCGAGCAGGTCCGGGTGGTCACCGGAACCGTGGAGGGCCGCTGCTCGTGGTGGTACAACGTGGGCAGCGCCGCCCCCGTCGGAAACAATGTCGTCGTCGAACGAGACCTCACCCTGACACTTAACTCCGTTGACGCGTCACCTCTCGGGTCCGGCACCGAGATCGCCGACCGGAGCCTTCCCGATTCGCTGGATACCGGCGGTGAGAGAGTCGAGCCACTCGACGGTGTCGGAGATGAGGCGTACATCTCGACGGGTGGTCTTTTCGAGCTGAAGGCCGGTGCCGATCTCCGGGTGGGCAACATGCTCGCCGAGATCCAGTACACGGGTAGGAACACCAACCAGTTCGGCACCGTCCAGGATCTGAGCGCCGAGCAGGTCCGGAAGACCGTGATTCGCGTGGCGCAAGAGGTCGCGCGAGAACTCCGAGCGCGAGCCGACCGGTAGCGTGGAAGCGGGTCGCTGCGACCATGTTGTTCACCGACGTGGCGGGCCGGGTGTGGTGGTCGAGCCGACCTACAAGCCGCGGTGGGAGCTTCCTGGTGGCGCTGTGCACTCCGCCGCGTGGGCTCGTCACCAGCGCGGTCCCGCCGGAGTGGTGGCCCACAGTCGCGGCCGTGCTGGCGGACGCGCACCCGGGATTGCTGGAGACGACAGGATCGCGGGACCGCGCGGAGGCGTTCGCCCTCGCGTGGTCCTTGTAACGGTGTATGCATACAGCCACACCCGGGCTGGTGGTGCCCGACACTGTCGGTGGCTGGCGGGAGACTGCCGTCGTGTCACACTGGAGGTCGAGGTCGAAGCGGAGGTGGCAACTGTGGCCGCGCCCCACTCCGGACCGGCGGTGCATCCCGGTCCGTGGACGCTGGACGAGTGGCTGGCGCTGCCCGAGGGCCCACCCTACACCGAGCTCGTGGACGGGTTGCTGGTCATGAGCCCGGTCTCGGCGTACCGGCACCAGCGGTTGATGGTGCGGCTGTGGCAGCAGCTCGACGGGGCTGCACCGGCGGAGTACGAGGTCATGGCAGAGGCGAACGTGGCGCTGGGGGGAGACCGGGCGCTGATCCCAGACTTCTGTGTCATCGACCGGCCGGGGTTCGACGGCGTCATTCTCTCGGCCCGGCACGTGGTGCTCGTCGGCGAGATCGCCTCGCCGTCCACCCGCGTCTACGATCGGACGACCAAGCGCGCGCTGTATGCCGAGGCCGGGATTCCCTATTTGCTCATGGTCGATCCGAGCTGCCAGCCACCGTCGGCGGTGTGCTACGAGCTGCTGGAGGGCGGTTACGTCGAGCGTGTCCGCAGCGAGGACGGGGTCCTGCGGCTCGACCGGCCGTTCCGGGTCCAGCTTGCGCTGACGCTTCCCTTGCGATGCTCGCCGAACGCGTCGGGCTGACCCGCCAGAAGGTCAACTACCACCTGCGGACGCTCGAGTTGCACGGGCTGGTCCGCGTCGCCGAGGAACGCCGCTGGGGCGGACTGACCGAGCGGCTGCTGGTCGCCAGCGCGGCGTCCTACGTCGTGTCGCCGGGCGCGCTCGGTGCGGCAGCCTCGGGCGACCCGGCGCGCACCTGCGACCCGCTGTCCGCGCGCTATCTCATCGCCGTGGCCGCGAGGATCGTTCGCGAGATCGGCGCGCTGCTGCGCGGCCGCAAGCAGGTCGCGACGTTCGCGCTCGACACCGAGATCAGGTTCGCCGGCACCGCCGCCCGTGCCGCGTTCGCCGACGAGCTGACCCGCGTGGTGACCGCGCTGGTGTCGAAGCATCACGTGGCCGACGGCAGCCCGCACCGGCTGGTCGTCGCCGCCCATCCCATCCCGAAGGAGCCGCAGTGACCGCGCACGACGATGGCCGTCGATCGATCTCGCTCGAGGTCGAGGTTCCCGGAACGCCGGAGCAGGTGTGGGAGGCGATCGCGACCGGCCCGGGCATCAGCGCGTGGTTCGTGCCCTCGCAGGTCGACGAGCGCGAGGGCGGCGACGTCATCTTCCATCTCGGGCCCGACATGGACGCGGCGGGCACGGTCACCGGCTGGCGGCCGCCCGAGCGCTTCGCCTACGAGGAGGAGTGGGCAGCGGCCGCGGACACCGGATCCACGACGCTCGCCACCGAGTTCCTCGTCGAGGCGCGCAGCGGCGGGACGTGCATCGTGCGGCTGGTCAGCACCTTCTCGGCCGAGGGCTTCGACGACGACCTCGACGGCATGTCCTCCGGGTGGACGGCGTTCCTGGACAACCTGCGCCTGTACCTCACTCATTTCCGTGGCCGGCCGTCGGTGGCGGTGTCCCTGGCAGGCGCCTCGCCGGACGCCAAGGCGGTGGCCTGGACGGCGATGCTGGACGCGCTCGGCCTCACTGCCCCCGTCGTGGGTGGGCGCGTGGCGACGGACGAGGCGTCCGGCGCCCCAGCGTTGCGGGGCGTCGTCGAGCGGGCCGGCGACGAGGAACTGCTCATCCGCACCCCCGACGCGCTCGCCAGTCTCGCCGCCTTCGAGTGGGACGGACGCACCACGACCGTCTTCCGGGCAGCATGCTTCGGCCCCGACCCCGAGGCCCTCGCGGCCCGCGAGGCCGAGGTCTGGGGCGCGTGGATGCACCAGCACTTCCCGTCGCAGCCGACGGCCGTCGAGGCCCGCGGCTCATGAGCATCCGGCGCGCCATGCCCGTCGTCGTCACCGACGACCCCGTCGCGAGCCGCGAGTTCTACCAGCGCTTCCTCGGCTTCGACGTCGTCATGGACGAGGACGGCTTCCTCATGCTGTCCTCGCCGAGCGTCCCCACCACGCAGGTCATCGTCTGCTGGGCGAGCCCGACCGCGATGGACCCCGAGGTGCAGCGCGTCGACATCTCGGTTGAGGTCGCCGACGTGAACGCCGCGCACGCCGATGCGCTGGCGCGCGGCCTGGACATCGTCTACCCGCTGACTGACGAGCCGTGGGGCATCCGCCGCTTCTTCGTGCGCGAGCCGAGCGGGACGGTCGTCAACGTGGCAAGTCACATCGCCGACCTCGAATAGCCCCCGCCCGGAACCCTGCTGGCGCAGGAGCGCTGGAGACTACGTGGCGATCGCCGTCGTACCGGCTGACGAAGGGCCAGGACATGGTCGAGCTCTACCCGCCCATCGAGCCCTATGACCAGGGGATGCTCGACGTCGGCGAGGGGAACCGCGTGTACTGGGAGACCTGCGGTGACCCGGAGGGCAAGCCGGCCCTGGTCGTGCACGGCGGGCCGGGATCGGGGTGCTCGACGAGAATGCGCCGAGCGTCGCGCGCTTCTTCCCCGAGGAATGGGAACAGTTCCGGGCCGGCGTCCCCGAGGCCAACCGCGACGGTGACCTCGTCGCCGCCTACGCGCGCCTGATGGAAAACCCCGACCCGCTGGTGCGAGCCCGGGCCGCCAACGCCTGGTGTGCATGGGAAGACGCGGTCGTCTCGCTGGAGCCGAACGCGAAGCCGAACGTCTACAGCGACCGCCCACCGGCCGCCCTACTGGCGCTGGTCCGCATCTGCGCGCACTACTTCGCCCACGGCGCGTGGCTGGAGGAAGGCGCCCTGCTGCGCGACGCCGGACGCCTGGCGGGCATCCCGGGCGTCCTGATCCACGGTTGCCTCGACCTGAGCGGTCCGCTGGACACCGCGTGGGAACTCGCCCGAGCCTGGCCGGACGCGGAACTCGTCGCCGTCCCAGACGCCGGGCACCAGGGCAGCGACACGACGCGCGAGCGGATGCTCAGCGCGCTCGACGGGTTCGCCCGGCAATGAAGCTGCTACGGCGACCTCGGCGGGCTGGTGCATCGGATGTTCGTGGCGTTGGTGTGCGGCGGGCCGGTGGTGCTCGCCGTCGCCTCTTCGTCGGCGCGGCCGGGTGCTTCGCGGTGCTCGACTATGACGTCACCGCCCTCCGGGGCCAGGCGACTCTTGAATCTTGAGTAGGAATTGCTACCCTGAAGGTATGAGAGCTGTCGTGTCGGAGAAGGGCCAGGTCACGATCCCGAAGTCGGTGCGAGACCGATTGGGGATCCGGCCGGGTGAGGTTCTCGACTTCGATGACGAGCAGGGCAGGCTCGTGGCGCGGAAGGTCTCCGACGCCGACCCGGTCGACGAGGTGTACGGGATCCTCGACCTCCCCGGCGGCACGGATGCGTACCTCGATGTCGCTCGCGGAACTCCACGCCTGTGATCACCGCTGTCGACTCGAACGTGCTCCTCGACGTCTTGACTGGCGACCCTACCTTCGGGCCGGCATCGCGGGAGGCGCTGCGGTCCTGTCGCACCGACGGTAGCCTGATCGCCTGCGAGGTCGTCTGGGCCGAGGTGAGCGCCGCCTTCCCCGAGACGGCCCCCTTCGTCGCCGCGATGGACCGGCTGGGGATCGGCTTCGTCCCGCTGCACGGGGACGCCGCCGCCGGGTCCGGTGCCGGGTGGCGGCAGTACCGCGAGCAGGGTGGCAACCGTGATCGGGTGGTGGCCGACTTCCTGGTCGGGGCGCACGCCGCCCACCAGGCCGACCGGCTGCTGACGCGCGACCGTGGGTTCTTCCGACGGTACTTCGACGACCTGACGGTGCTCGATCCTTCACGGGAGATACCGCCGCAGCGACGCTGACGGGGCGACTCGCGCACTACTAACCTGGGTGTGGTGGTGGCCCGACTCTCGGTGCACTACCGGCGCCCGCTGGTGTACTCCGGCGGCACAGCCCAATGGAGCCGCTCCGCAGCCCCCATCAAGCACACCCCAGGGCGGGACGAGATCAATGACACGGGAGCGCCGCGAGGGTGTGGCGCAGCGCGGTCAGCGGGTGAGGGTGGCGAGGAAGGCGTGCCAGGCGGCGGCGGTGACGGCCAGGGTGGCGCCGGCGGGGTCCTTGGAGTCGCGCACCAGAACCCCCTCCGGCGCGGGCGCGACCTCGACACAGTTACCGCTATTCCCGCTGTAGCTGCTCGTCCGCCAGCCCACCTCGACGCAGGCGCCGCCGTTGGCGCTGTAGCTGCTCGTCCGCCAGACGATGCCGTCCGGCTCAGACACGGTCATCATGGTCCTCTCGATCCGCGTAGAGCTCGGTTGCCACGGTGGCAATCAGCTCCCTCGATTGTCCCTCGCCCAGCGCGGTCTCGGCCAGCGCCCCGAGGATGTGCCGGTAGGCGGTGGTCTCCTCGAGCTTCTCCAGGAACAGGCTGGAGGTCTCGCTGTCCAGGTACACCACCGGTCTGAAGTCGGTGAACTGCATCAGAGTGAACGGCCCGGCCAGGCCGGCGTGCGCGCCGAGCGAGGCCGGGAGCACGCGCAGCGTGAGGTAGGAGCGGACCGACATGCGTAGCAGGTGGTGCAACTGGTCGGACATCACCGCGGGACCGCCGATCGGCAGCCGCAGCAAGGTCTCGTGCAGGTAGAAGGTGAACTGTGCGGGCCGTTCCCGGCTGAACAGGCTTTGCCGGGCCAGCCGGGCGGCGACCCGCTCCTCGACCTCCTCGGCTGGCATGTTCGCTGAGCGACTGATCACCGCGCGGGCATAGTCCCCGGTCTGCAGGAGTCCGGGCACCAGCGTCGCCTGGAACTCGCTGATCGTCACCGCTTTGTTCTCGTGGTCGATCAAGGTCACGAGCTGTTTGGATAGCCGGGACCCGTGCTGCTGGAACCAGCCCAGGGTGTTCTGCTCCTGGCAGAGCGCGAGCAGCCGGTCACGCTCCTTGCCCTTCACCCGGCACACCGCCAGCAGGGCAGACACGTCCACCTCGGTGCCGCCGCGCTTGCCGGACAGCAGCCGCGACACCCTGCTGGTCGACCAGCCGAGCTGGTGGGCGGCCTGCACGCCGTTCAGCCCGGCCTTGTCCATCGCCCGGCGCAGCCCTTCGCCGAGCTCCCGGCTGCGTATCGTCGGTTCGCGGTCGCGCATGTTCCCCTCCGGTGGTGATCTACCGGCACGATAGACCCGCACGACGGGGGGATTCCGCAATCCCGGCAACTATTCCCCGAACGGATGCCTTGCTTGTCCCCGGGCCAAACCGGTTACGTCATCATTGGCGGGGTATCCGATCCGGCCGAATAGGTGAGGTATCCGATGGGGGACCTGAGCCGATGTGGCGACGAGACGCATGAGTCGCGGTAGTGCTGCTGGGCCTGCTGGTGAGCGGTTGCGGGGGACAACCCGATCCGTTCGAGCGAACTCCCGACCCGTGCGAGATGGTGTCGCAGCAGACGATCGACGAGGTCATTGGGGTGCCGGTCCGGGTGATCCCCGGAAGGGTGGGGCGCTGCTCGTGGTGGTACCGGGTCGGCGAGGTCGCTACTGTCGGGAACAACGCCGTCCTCGATCGAAACCTGACCCTGACGCTCGACATCGTACGGACGGCGGACCGCAGATCGGGCACCGAGACCGCCGCCGACGTCCTGCCGGACTCGTTGGACACGGGCGGTGAGAAAGTCCGGGCGCTGGCGGGGGTCGGGGATGAGGCCTACATCTCGACCGGTGGTCTTTTCGAGCTGAAGGCTGGTGTCGATCTCCGGGTGGGCAACATGCTCGCCGAGATCCGGTACGAAGGCAGGTACACCGACCAGTTCGGCACCGTCCATGATCTGAGAACGTGTTTGAGAGGGCACGGCGCGCTTCCGACACGTGTGGGGCTGGAGTGACCAGTGTGACGTCATGTCGTCTACCAGGGAGGGTGCGGCGTCGGGTCCGGCGACGCGCCCGCGCAAG
Source organism: Pseudonocardiaceae bacterium (assembly GCA_050700385.1). Classification (GTDB taxonomy): domain Bacteria; phylum Actinomycetota; class Actinomycetes; order Mycobacteriales; family Pseudonocardiaceae; genus WHSY01. The sequence goes on from JBOHGT010000226.1 coordinate 23,544, forward strand.
CCCAGATCGACACCGGCGACGCGCTACCCCAGCGACGTGACCGACGCGCAGTGGTCGCTGATCGAGCCGCTGCTGCCGCCACCGGCCACGTGTGGCCGTGCGGAAAAGCACCCCCGCCGCGAGATCGTGAACGCGATCTTGTACCTGGATCGGGCCGGGTGCGCGTGGCGGATGCTGCCGAAGTGTTTCCCGCCGTGGGAGACGGTGTACTGGCACTGGGCCCGGTGGAAGCGCGACGGCACCACAGACCGGGTGCACGACGCGTTGCGCGACCAGCTGCGTGACACCCAGGGACGGGACCCGATGGCCAGCGCGGGGGTCATCGACTCCCCAGTCGCTGCGCGGCGCGGACACCGTCGGTGCTGATCAGCGCGGGTATGACGCCGGCAGACGCGTCAACGCCACCAAGCGCCACATCGTGGTGGACACCCTCGGGCTGCTGCTGGTCGTGCTGGTCACCGCGGCCAGCGTGCAAGACCGCGACGGTGGGCGGCGGCTGCTGGACCGGCTGCGGTTTGCCATGCCCAGCGTGGCGCTGGTCTTCGCCGACGGCGGCTACGCCGCACGGCTGGTCACCTGGGCGAAGCGAGTGCTGCGGGTCATCGTGCAGATCGTGCGCAAGCCCGAGGGGCAACGCGGCTTCGCGGTCCTGCCGCGGCGCTGGGTGGTGCAACGAACCCTGTCCTGGCTGATGCGCTGCCGACGGCTGGTCCGCGACTACGAGCGGCTCCCCGACAGCCACGAGGCCATGGTCAAATGGGCCATGATCGGCCTGATGGTCCGACGGCTGGCACCCGACACCGCACGACGCCCCTGGGCGCCCCCAGCCCCCACCTAACCGCTCTCAAACACGTTCTGAGTGCCGAGCAGGTCCGGGAGACCGTGACTCGCGTGGCGCGTGAGGTCGCGCAAGGACTCCGAGTCCGAGCCGACCGGTAGCGGCGCCAGGCGCGCCATCGCCAGCGCCCCGAAACTACTGCGCTACCGGCTGCTGCACCTACCCGCCCGCTTGACCCCCGGGCAACGCACACGCCAGCTGCACCTGCGCGCCGACCGGCCCCGGACCGACAACGCCTGGCGAGCGATCAAGGCCCTGCCCACACCCACCCGACCACCACCCGCCACCCCGACGATCACGAAACGACCCACCCGGTGCGTGGAACCCGGCGCCCGTGACACGACAGTCGCACCCGACCCCGCCCACGAACAGGAAACCATGATCAAAACAACAAACCTGTAGTCCAGGGGACAAGCCTGTCACCCCGGTGAAAATCCAGGCCGTCGGCTGCTCCCGGGATTCTCGACGCTCTTCTCCCTCCGGACCACGAACTTGAAACAGTCGACGCCTTCAACCCACCGGGCAACTGGACGACCGCGGCTCCACGCATGATGCGGTCAGGACGACGCCCGTTGCCGCAAAGGCCGTAAGTCCGCTGCACTCGCTCTACTCTCCCCGTGATAAGACTGGGACTATCGGACGAGCTTCTGGGCGCCGTACAGTAAGCTGTCCCCGCGATCTGCGACATATCTTAATCGCTCGGCCGCCAAAAAACATCTGTTGAGTCCTGTTCGAATGTCCAACGCGTTCACTCCAGTCTTAATAATATAGAACATCCCGATATTTATGGAAGCCACTAGGATCGAATAAATGTAGACGTCCTTGAGAATGCCGAGATAGATTGGTATCGCAAAAGCCCAGACGACCAAGCAGTAGAAGAGCATCGATTGTCCCCATTGCCCGAAAACGTCGAGTCCGGTAACCTTCTGATGTGCTGGAGGAACCGTACTCAGCCCGCCTTGCCGGGCCATGTCCAGGTACTTTGTCGCGAACCGAGCGCTTGACACATTCGCCAACAAGACGCCAGTGTAGCCAATTGCACTACAAATTGGCCACCACCGGACTTGTACCAGGTTAGCAGACAAAATTAGCCATGAGGACCAGATTGACATCAACCTGATCGTGAACTCTGTTCCGAGACGACTGGGAGTCCCCTTCAACGCTGGAGATTGTGCGACCAATGTCGTTACATCGCCGAATATGTTCTGGTAATACCGGGAGCCGCACAGGGCAAAGCTCAAACCAACAAGTCGGGCGGGTAGATTCTCTGTCACTTGACCTAATTGATAGTCAGACTGGCGCAAGTTGTCAATGAGTGGTATGGAGTTCGGATCCGCACCCAGCACGCGAAGTGCTACCTGGCCTGTCGGATTGAGAATGTCGATGCCTACATCGCGCAGGAACCAAAAAACACTGACAAAAGCTGTGATGTAGAAATTAATTGATGCGAGAATTGAAAACGTGAGTAGCCATCGGCCATGCATCGAGCGCCGGGGATCCGATAAAATCCTCTGGCGCTTTCTAACTCTATAGATGCGTAATCTCTTCTTCGGCTCTCTCGAAAGTGGGAATAGTATGCCGACCGATGACAGGAGAGACTCTCTGTCGTATGGTACTGCGTGTTTTTGTTGCCGAGAGTCTGCAACTAAGGTTGCTTGTGTGGCATCAAGTTCCTGCTCGAGGACAGTGGCAAGCGATCCATAAGTGTCTTTACTATCTGAGGCCATTTTGAACACGAGCAGTCTACGCTCAGGTCTGTGATCAATCAGGTCTTCGATTAGCCGTGCTATCAAAGGTGCCTGGCCATAAAATCGATCAGGGACAGTCCCGTCACGGTTCTCTCCAACGTCGCCGAGTGCGATCATGATTCTACCGAGCGAATATAGGTCGGCGTTGTGTCGCACATTGGTTTCGTTATTCCGTACTTCTGGTGCTACGAAAACTCCGTCCGGACCCTCGAGCCCGCCTACCGATCTTGTGTAGAGATAATTCTGGCCAAAGTCAATGAATGTGAGTTCATACTCCTGTACTCCACCTGCACCCGTCTTCAGTTGAACAATAATATTGCTTGGAGACAGGTCCTCGTGTTGCTTTCCTTGAAGTTGCAGTTCATGTAAGGCGTTCAGCAGTGGGATACCCAAACTACGAATGAGATCTAGCCTTACATTACCTGCGGCGGATGCAGTTCGCTTGAGGCGACGGCCACGAACGGATACGAGTGCGTTACCTTTCAAGCGTGTAATCTCTTCTGCTAGAGTACAACCATCCGCGAAGTCCATGAGTATCCACCGCGAGGTACTGGCCCATACACGTACCATGCGCTTGACAGAACTACCATCTTGGTCGATCGCGTTGTGATCGAAAGCATAAGATGCCGTCTTGCTAGCTATTATAGCAATATTTGAATACGGGAAAAGAACACACTTGAGCGCAAATTTCATTTGACGGCCGAAAGAAGGCTTGGACCGACCGCTCAGGATGAAGGACGTGGATCCGTGTCTATGGAACTCTAATGAGTTCGTATCGATTTGTTCCCATTCCCGAACCGGGTCCAGGTCAATGAGCTCTTCCGACGCATCCCGTGATGATTTACTTGCTGGAGCAAGGTCATCGATGGGGGTGTAAAGGGTAATCAGAACCGACCGCACTGCGGCGTCGCGAATCAATTCTCCGCAGACACCATTGCAATCTTCGTGTCCTGGTACCGCGCCGTCGTGGCCGGGCGTTCCATTCGAATCGTCATGATCTTCTGTATTACCGTTGAGCGGTGTGGGAGACGGCGTCCCTTCCTCCATTGTGATGAGCGTGATCAGTAAGACTGACAGGTTCCCAAAGGTCCCCGATTGCTGTTTGGTGCAACCTCGACTGGTATTTCTTTTGAAGTCTCTACACCACTTCGAGAGTGCGACGATTACTTCGCTGCGTCGCACTCCCTTTTCCAGGTGAAACGATAGGCCGTCGATAGGGATCGACGACAGCAAGACCCTCCAGTGTCCAGGGGAAGCGCAAATCGAACTTATGTCACGCAAGAGGTCGTTATCTGTGTTCTGGCCGAGTCCCAGAATGTTCCGGAACAGACGACGGTTCTCATCGATTGTTAGAACAAGTTTAGATTGTACTGTCTTGCTCATCAAGTGGTCTCCGTGGTCGCGGTGCGAGGCTCAAGCTCACGCTCGGGTTCATAGATCGCCAATCTTGGTACGACTATCACGTTCTTACGCTCAAGGGCGAGATATGTCGTGTGATAAGCAGACCTTGCGCCGTCGAGAAGTACGGACCGGTCAAGTTCATGTCTTTTGACCTCAGGAGTGCCGGGCGTAGGAGCGAGATCTAATACAGACGGGTCTTTGTCGGGGTGTAGTCTGTTGTGAGCGAGGTATGGCTTGTCTTTGTTCAAGTATTCCCGCACCGCATCGATGTAGGCTCGACCTAGGCCGGAGCGCATTCTTTCGAGATTGCGGGCGGCAAGCCTATTTGTGAATGAGATCTTTGTTCTCGGTGGTCCTATGGGTCTTGTGCTGAGGGATAGGATATGGCTACAATCGTCGGCGATCGCGGCGCGAAACGGATGAGGTCGCAAAACGCCGCCGTCTATGGCGCTGCTGCCTCGAAAAGTTGCCGTCCCTTTCGTCGCAAGCGGTAACCACGCGCTTGCCACTATTGCGGAACGTAAGTCGTTGGCCGACATGAACTTTGAAACGTCCAGCGGCTTGAGCCCGGGGACGTCCGTAATCATGACGTGTAGGCGCTGCTGTCCTTCGATAATCTTCTCGTAATCGAGAGGCTTCCGCTTGACAAGTACATCGTTGAATACATAATCTAGGTCCATGGGGGCTTTGCGGAACAAGATCCGTCGGAAATCGAGAAATTCGCCGGTGGTGAGATCATCGAAGTATATCGTGAGCGGAAACCAGGTCTGTCTATTTATAAAATATGCAGCATTCACGGCGCCCGATGAGCAGGCGTAGATGTGATCAAATGAGTCCGCATACCCCAAGTCCTCTAGGGCGCAAAGCATTGCAGCAGAAACGACGCCGCGGAGGCCACCCCCCTCGACAGCTAGGCCGACTTTGTATTTGTCGTCCCTGTTTCCCGGCTCGCTCTTGCTCGCGCGTCTAGCTCGCAAGACCTGAAGAACGGGGTGCTGGTCGGACCATAACTCAACTGTCATACTGTTCTCGCCTAGCGTCATACAGGCCTGGCAAAGCAGGCGGCGTGTGTGCAACTCTGCCGGATACCGCTGAGTCGGTACCCGCATGCGGAACGTTACTACACCGGGGGAGGCCGTCGGCAGGACTTGCAGTAGTTGGAGCTGGTGGCGGGGTAGAGCACCACGAGACCTGGCGGTGACGCCGCTTCGACAAGTCGGCGCTTCAGGTCGGCGTACTTTCATATGCTACCTTGCGTAGGTGCGATGAGTTGGCGCAGTTGCTTATACGTATACTTGTGAACGTAAGTACATGTGAGGTGTGTGGTGACCGAGAGCCCCGGCCCAACGATCCGTCGGTTGCAGCTCGGGATGGAGCTGCGGCGGCTCCGAGAGGCTGCCGGCAAGTCGCAAGAGGACGCCGCCAAGTGGCTGGGCATTCGCGCCGCGAGCGTGTCTCGCATTGAGACTGGCAAGCAGCGGGCGAGCCTCGCATACCTGCGCCTGCTGCTCCAGCTCTACAGCGTGGGCAGCCCGCATGTTGAGGCGCTTGAACGTCTGTTACGCGAGGCCAGCCAGCGGGGCTGGTGGGCCGCCTACGGCTCGACCGTGCCGAAGTGGTTCGAGGACTACGCTGGCATGGAGACGGCAGCGGCCGAGCAGTGGGCGTACGAGGCTGAGTACGTGCCTGGGCTGCTGCAGACGCCCGGTTACATCCGGGCGATCCGGCTGTCGGTGAAGCCGGATGCCTCTGAGGACGAGTTGCGGCGGGCGGTCGATTTGCGGCAGGCACGGCAGGCCCGGCTGGTCGCCGCAGACCCGCTCACGCTCCGCGTGGTGATCAACGAGGCGGTGATCCGGCGCCTCGTCGGCGGCCCCGAGGTAATGGGTGAGCAACTGCGCCACGTCGCTGAGCTGTCCGAACAGGAGAACATCACGGTGCAGGTGCTGCCGTTCGACATCGGTGCGCACCCCGGCATGCTCGGCACCTTCGCCCTGCTGAAGTTCGACGACCAGCCCCTGGACAAGGTGTTCATCGAGATCGACGGTGCCGCCCTGTACCTGGAGAAGCCAGACGAGATCCAGCGGTATACCGCTACATACCAACGCTGCGCTACCCTGGCACTGGACACCGCCGCGTCCACCACACTGATCGCGGACGCAGCGCGGCACCTGGAGTGACGAGAGGCAACGGAAATGACATCCGAGGATCTGCCCACCACTGTCTGGCGCAAGTCCAGCCGCAGCAGTGGGCAGAACGGCAACTGCGTCGAGATCGGGTTCCTACCCGATCAGCGTGCGATACGCGACACCAAGAACCTCAACGGCGCCACCCTGGCCTTCCAGCTCAACGAATGGCACGCACTCCTCAACGGGATCAAAAGCGGTCGACTCGTCAGCCGTTCGGCAGGTCGGGCGTACTGCGGATAATGTGGATCGTATGTGGCCTATCCCCACAGCGCCAGTGTACTGACCCGATTCCACGAGTAGGCGATGAGTAGATCTTCGGCTCGTTTGGTTGATCGTTTCGGGGCTGGTTTCGGGTGTCGTGGCAGGCCGAGTGCCCGAGTGTCGCCTCGGGTGGGCGGGTTCCGGTGTGCTCGGGGGCCGTTTGGCCTGGTCAGGACGTTGCTGGCAGGGCGCGCAGGCGGGCGAGGACCTGCGCGAGCAGGTGGTGCCCTGGTGGTAGGTGTAGGTCGAGGGCGTCGGCGTGGTGGATCAGGCGGGCGGGCACTCGGATCAGCGTGTGTCGCAGGGTGGCGATCATGGCTTGGCCGTCGCGGACGCTGCTCGTGGACTTGACCCCGAGCGGCGGGGGAACCATGGTCGCCCCGACGGTCAACGGCCATCGGGCGGAGTCCGCTCGCCATCTCAGCC